>DASXXM010000606.1:0-4000 GCA_036503065.1 Pseudonocardiaceae bacterium
TTGAGCGCGATGATCAACAGTGCGGCGCAGGTCGCGGCCACCGTCGTGACAGGACGGTTGACGAACGAACCCATCACGTCGCGGCGCCGGGTCAGCAACACCAACGGCACCAACGCGAACGGGATGCCGAAGGACAGCGCCACCTGCGACAGCACCAGCGTGTCCGTGGCCGGCAGCCGCAGCGCCAACACCACCAGCGCGGGCAGCATCGTGACGCCGCGCCGCACGAACACCGGCACGCTGCGCCGGATGAAACCCTGCATCACGACCTGCCCGGCGTACGTGCCGACGCTGGAGGATGACAGGCCCGACGCCAGCAGCGCCACCGCGAACGCCAACGCCGCGCCGCCACCGACCAGCCGACCGAGATCGGTATGGGCGAGCAGGATCGGGTCGGCATCGGAGAAGCCGTGGTGCATCAGCGAAGCGGCCAGCACCAGCATGGCCATGTTGATCAGGCTGGCGATGCCCAGCGCGATGATCACGTCCAGCCGCTGCGAGCGCAGCAGTTCGCGGCGGGAATCCGAGGTGCGGGTCTTGGTGAGCGCCGAATGGAGGTAGATCACGTGCGGCATCACGGTGGCGCCGATGATGCCGCACGCGAGCAGCACGCTGTCCGAGCCGGCGAACCCGGGCACCAGACCGGCCGCGGCCTGGGTCGATGAGAAGCCGACCAGGAACACGTCGTACGCGAAACCGAGGAACACCACGCCGAACAGCGCCGCGATGGCCAGTTCGAACCGGCGGTAGCCGCGCCGGTCCAGCGCGAGCACCACGAACGCGACCACCGCCGTGATCCCGCCCGCCGCCGGCAGGGGCACGCCGAACAGCAGGTTCAGGCCGATCGCGGCGCCTACGAACTCGGCCAGATCCGTTGCCATGGCAACGAGTTCGGCCTGCACCCACAGGCCGCGCGAGACAGGGCGCGGGAAGTGTTCCCGGCACAGTTCGGCCAGGTCCCGGCCGGTCGCCACGCCCAGTTTGGCCGACAGGTACTGCACGAGCATGGCCATCCCGTTGGCGACGACGATCACCCACAGCAGCGGGTAGCCGAACCTGGCACCGGCCGTGATGTTGGTGGCAAAGTTGCCGGGGTCGATGTACGCGACCGCGGCGACGAACGCCGGGCCGAACAGGGCGAGCGACGGCCGCCGTGAAACCACGGGCAGCGGGCGAACCGCGGGATCGCGCTTGAGCACCGCCACCACCTCCGTTCCACGGCGAACGTCCGGGGGAATCAGGCCGACGACGGACCAAGTCCGAGCGACTGCGGCGTGCTGGCGTCGGGCGACGGCTGGTGCAGGCCCTCGTCCAGCGGGCCGAACTCGGTCATCAGCGCGGCGCTGCCGCCCCACGGCGTCTGCTCCTCGGCGATCAGCGAGTTCGTGGTGAGCAGCAGTCCGGCAACGGACGCGCCGTTCTGCAGTGCCGCCCGGCACACCCGAAGCGGATCGATGATGCCCATCTCGATCATGTTCCCGTAGCGCTCGTGCAGCGCGTCGAATCCTTCGTCGTCGCCCAGCACCCTGGTACGCACCAACACTTCCCGGGCGTTGTAGCCCGCGTTGGCGGCGATCAGGAACGCGGGTTCGGACAATGACCGCCGCACGATGTCGGCGCCGGTCGCCAGGTCACCCTCCAGGCCGTGGTCGGCCAGCACCTTCTCGGCGTGCAGCAGGGTCGCGCCCCCGCCGGCCACGATGCCCTCTGCCATAGCCGCCCGCGTCGCGGACAGCGCGTCCTCCACCCGGTGCTGGAGCTCCTTGAGCTCGGCCGGCGTCGCGGCGCCGACCCGGATCATCGCCACCTTGCCGGTGAGCGCGCCGATCCGCTCGGTCAGCACGTCCTCGTCGACACCGAACTGGGCGCGTTCCAGTTCGGCACGCAGTTGGTTCACCCGGAACTCCACGTCACTCGGGGAGCCTGCGCCGCCCACGATCGTGGTGCTGTTCGCGGTGACGCGGACCTGCCTGGCGCGACCGAGCTGTGCCAGCGTCATGGTCTCCATGGAGAAACCGGACTGCCGGGACAGCACCGAACCGCCGACGATCGCGGCGAGGTCCTCCAGCTTGTGCAGCCTGCGGTCACCAAAACCGGGCGCCCGGATCGCCACCGCCTGGAAATTGCCGTTGATGTGGTTGTGCACCAGCATCGACAGCGCAGTGCCCTCGACGGTCTCGGCGATCAGGACGAGCGGGCGCGGGGCGCGCATGATCTTGTCCAGTACCGGCATCAGCTCCTGGACCTTGGTGACCTTCTCGCTGCACATCAGGATGTACGGGTCGTCGACCACGGCCTCCAGGCGACCGGGGTCGGTGACCAGGTAGGGCGACAGGTAGCCGTTGTCGAACTCGAAGCCCTCCACGAAGTCCGCGCTCATACCGATGCGCGGCGACTCCTCCACGGTGACAACGCCGTTCTCGCCGACGGTGTGCAGTGCCCGCGCGATGACCGCGCCGACCTCGTCGTCGTCGTTGGCGGAGATCGCGGCCACCCGGGCGAAGTCGCGTTCGGACGCCACCGGGTGCGCGGCCTTCTCCAGGTGCTGGACGAGCAGGCCGACGGCGTGGTCGATGCCGCGCTTGATCAGCACCGGGTTGCCGCCCTCGCTGATCACGGCCATGCCCTCGCGGATGATGGCCTGCGCCAGCACGGTCGCCGTGGTGGTGCCGTCGCCCACCACGTCGTTGGTCTTGATCGCCGCCTCCTTGACCAGTTGCGCGCCCATGTTCTCGAACTGGTTCTTGAGGTGGATCTCCTTGGCGATCGTGACGCCGTCGTTGGTGACCACCGGTGAGCCGGTGATCTTCTCGATGATCACGTTGCGGCCCTTGGGGCCCAGCGTCGACGAGACGGCGGCGGCGAGCTTGTCGACCCCGGCAAGCAGCAGGTCGCGGGCTTCCGAGCCGAAGCGCAGTTCCTTGGCCATCGTCGTGCTCCTGTCTAGGGGGTGAGAATGGCTCGGCCGCGGACGCGGCCCGCGTCCAGGTCGGCCAGCGCGTCGAGTGCGGCGTCCAGCGGGTACTTCCTGGTGTGCAGGGTGACCTTGCCGGCCTGTGCCAGCACCATCAGCTCGACCAGGTCGTTGTAGGTGCCGACCAGGTTGCCGATGATGTTGCGCTCGGTGGAGATCAGGTCGATCGTCGGGATGTCGATGTTGCTGCCGTAACCGATCACGTAGTGCGAGCCGCCCCGCCGTGTCATGGCGAACGCGTCCTGCTGCGCGCCCTGCTCGGCGACGAAGTCCAGGACCACCTCGGCCCCCTGGCCGTCCGTCAGGTCCAGCACGGCGTCGACCTGCTTGCCGTCGGCCAGGACGGTGTGGTCGGCGCCGAGTTTCGCGGCCAGGTCGAGGGCGTCCGGGTTGCGGTCGACGACGACGATCGTGGTGGCGGTCAGCGCGGCCAGCGACTGGATGCCGATGTGCCCCAACCCGCCTGCGCCGTTCACGACGCACACCGTGCCCGGGTACAGCAGCGGCACGGCCTTGCGCACGGCGTGGTACGCGGTGATGCCGGCATCCGCGAGCGCGGCCACGTCGGCAGGCTCCGTGCTCGGCGCCAGCTTGATGCACGCCCGTGCCGACGTCAGCAGGTATTCGGCCATGCCGCCGTCGGTGTTGATGCCGGGGAACGTCCCGTTGAGACAGTGCATGTCGTCGCCTGCCCGGCACGCGTGGCACAGGCCGCAGGTCGGTGTCGGGTGCAGGATCACGGTGTCCCCAACGGCCACATTGGACACCGCGGGGCCGATCTCGTGGACCCAGCCCGCGTTCTCGTGGCCGATCGTGTAAGGCAGGGTCACGCCGGACTTCTCGGCCCACTGTTCCTCGATGATGTGCAGGTCCGTGCGGCACACGCCGGCACCGCCGATGCGGACCACCACATCGAACGGGTCCTTCGCCGTCGGCTCCGGCACGTCCTCGATGACGGGCCGTTGATGATAGGTGTGCAGCCGAACCGCCTTCATCGTCCTGTCTCCTCCGTTGTCGCGTAACGGA
>DASXXM010000607.1:0-2511 GCA_036503065.1 Pseudonocardiaceae bacterium
CGCAAGGTGCTCCGTCCCCGCCGCTTCGTGGTCTGCGGGGACAACCCGCTGGCCTACCGGCTGGTGCGCGAACTGGTCGACCGGTTCGGCGCCGATGTGACCGTGGTGCTGCCCAACCGCAACCGCAACCAGGGCCCGAACATCGGTCAGCTACTCGGTGTGTCGCTGGTCGAAGCGGCCAACGTGGACGACGCCGCGCTGCGGGCGGCCGGGGTGGTCGACGCGCGCGCCCTCGCCCTGGTCGGCCAGGACGACGTCGGCAACACCCATGCCGCGCTGCGTGCCCACGAGCTCAACCCCGACCTGCGGCTGGTGATCCGCATGTTCAACATGAGCCTCGGCTTCCGGATCCGCACCCTGTTCGCGGACTGCGCCGTGCTGTCCGACGCGGCGATGGCGGCGCCGCACTTCGTGGCCGCGGCGCTGGGCGGGTCGCGCCGAGCCACGTCCGGCTGTCCGGCCGCACGCTGTACCTGGCACACCGGGCGGACGTGTCGCCCGAACGGGTGGTCTGCGGCGTGGCCGACACGTCCGGCGGCACCACCCGGCTACTGCCCGCCGACCACGAGCGGGTCGACCTGGTGCTGGCCCTGGCCACCGGTGCGGCGGCGGATCCGCTGGCCCGACCCCGGCGCAACCGGGCCGGCCGCCGGCTGCGGTCGCTGCTCAGCGACAACCTGGTGCGCCTCGTACTGACGCTCTTCGGACTGATCCTGCTCGGCATGGTGCTGATGGCCACGATCGGCCATGCCGGGATAGGCGGCGCGATCTACCAGACGCTGCTGGACGCGGCCGGGGACGCGGTACCCGACAACTCGCTCAGCCCGTTCAACAAGGTGGTCCAACTCGTGATCACGATTTCCGGGCTGGCCCTGATCCCGGTGGCCACGGCGGCCGTGGTGGGCGGTGTGGTCCGAGCCAGGTTGACCAATCCGAGCCAGTTCAGCGACCACGTCGTCGTGGTCGGACTTGGCGACGTCGGGATCAGGGTCGTCGGGCAGCTGCACGACCTGGGCATCTCGGTGGTCTGTGTGGAGATCGACGAGGACACGCGTGGCGTGCGGGTGGCGCGCCGCCTCGGCGTGCCGGTGGTGTTCGGCGACGCGACGAGGGACGACACGCTCCGCTCGGCCTCGGTGACCAAAGCCAAGGCACTCCTGCTGTTGACCAGTAACGACGTGGTGAACCTCGAGGTCGCGCTGCAGGCCAGGGCGCTGCGCGGCGATCTGCGCGTCGTGCTCGGGCTGTTCGACGATGACCTGGCCGCGCGTGTGGAGCGCAGCCTCGGCTTCGCCATCTCGCGCAGCGTGTCCCTGCTGGCGGCGTCCGCGTTCGCCGCCGCGATGATGGAGCGACAGGTGATCGGCACGATGTCCATCGGCCGCGCGGTGCTGATGATCGCCGAGGTGCCGGTGAGCGCGAGTGCGCCGCTGGCGGGTCGCCCGATCGGGTCAGCGAACGAACCGGGACAGGCGCGGGTGATCGCGTTGCGGCACCACGATGGTAACGATCTGGACTGGGCACCCGCCCCGACGGACGAACTGCGGCCCCTGGATAGGTTGATCGTGGTAGCCACCCAAGCTGGACTAGGCCGGTTGTTGGCGCGCGGCATGGCACCCACGCCGTCCAACGACGTCTGAGTCCGACGCCTGGAGCACCGCGTTTCCGCCCGGCTTGACACCTCCCCGAACAGTTCGGAACCCTCCCGCCATGCGAGTCGCCCGCTCGAACTCAGGAACCGACCATCGCCGTGTGACAGGACCGGAGGTGGTCCACTAGGCCGAGCGTGGCAGGCCTGGTGAGCGTCACGTCGATCCGGTCGTCGGCGTCCTCGCCCAGATGCAGGTACAGCCGCATCGGACCACCGTGGGGCGGTGCGCTGAACCGGCGGTCGCTGTGCGGGATGAGCCACGGCTGCGGACTGGGCTGCGCGCCGAGCAGTCGCGGACCGTGCTCGTGGTCACACCGGACCGTGCAGGTGCCGACCCCGTCCAGCGCCTCGATCAGCAGGTCGGCGGCGTTCCGGTCGAGGGCCACGGAGAACCGGGACACGGATGCCAGCCGAATCCACAGGCGCCGGTGGGTCTCGTCCAATTCGACCAAGCTCGTGCATATACTGCGGTCGGCCAGGTATCCGGTGAACCTGCGGCAGGTGGACAGGTCTCGACCGTCCAGAATGGCCACCGACTCCTCCTTCCGGTTCGGATCGTCTGGCAGTGCCGTGACGCGCAGTGCCATGGATTGATGTGTTGGTGCGAATAGTGCCTCGCATCGTTCCAACCAGACAGCCAGAACCGCGAAAAGTTCGAGACTCTACTCGATCGGGTGAGATCCCGGGATGGTGGCAATGACCGACCGTTTCTACTCGACCATGCGCATGCGCTACGTCGGGCGGGTGCTCAGTGACTGGCGGGGCCGTACCGGGCTCACCGGGGATGTCGTCGCCGAACGTCTCAACTGGGCTCGGTCGAAGATCAGCAAGCTGGAGAACGCGAGCCAGACCATCACCGC
>DASXXM010000608.1:0-18193 GCA_036503065.1 Pseudonocardiaceae bacterium
CTCAGGACGCCGAACTCGCTGTCGAGCGGAGGAAGAACGAGGATCTTGATGCTGAACTCGCCGAGCTGCGCGCGCAGATCAAGGCAGCTAAGGCGGCCAACGAGTCGCGACCCGACGATCACGATTACAACGAGGCCGAAACTCGGTCGCTGATCATCGACCTTCTCCTGAAGGAGGCCGGATGGGCGCTCGACCAACCCCAGGATCGCGAGTACCCGGTCATCGGGATGCCTGCGTCGGTCTCACCCTCGGGTAGGGGCCAGGTCGACTACGTCCTGTGGGACGACGACGGCAAGCCACTCGCCCTGGTCGAGGCCAAGCGAACCACCCGTGACCCGGAGCAGGGGAAGTACCAAGCCCAGTTGTACGCCGACTGCCTCGAACAGAAGTTCGGACAGCGCCCCGTCATCTTCTACACCAATGGCTACCGCACCTACCTCTGGGACAACCTCAACTATCCGCCGCGCGAGGTCCAGGGCTTCTACACCAAGGATGAGCTGCGCTTGCTAATCCAACGGCGGGCGAGCCGGCTGACTTTGGCGAAGCTCCCGATCAACGAGGAGATCGCCGGACGCGACTACCAGTCGCATGCGATCCGGTGTATCGCCGAGGCGTTCGAGAACGACGCCCAGCGTGACGCTTTGCTGGTCATGGCGACCGGTGCGGGCAAGACCCGCACGGTGGTCGCGTTGACAGACCTGATGATGCGGGCCAACTGGGCCAAACGGATTCTGTTCCTCGCAGACCGAAAGGCTCTGGTCAGGCAGGCTGTGAATGCCTTCAAACAGCATCTGCCGAGCGCGCCCGTGGTCAACCTGGTCGAGGAGAAGGACCTCACCGCACGGGTCTTTGTGTCGACCTACCCGACGTTGATGAACATGATCAACGAGGTGGATGAGAGCGGGTTGCGGCGCTTCGGCCCCGGCTACTTCGACCTGATCGTCATCGATGAGGCGCACCGCTCGATCTACCAGAAGTACGGCGCGATCTTCGACTACTTCGACGCGCTCCTTATCGGCCTGACCGCGACCCCCAAAGACGAGATCGACCGCAATACCTACCGGCGTTTCCACCTCGAAGACGGCGTCCCGACCGATGTCTACAGTCTCGATGATGCCGTTGCGGAAGGCTGGCTCGTGCCGCCGCACGCTGTCGACGTTCCGCTGAAGTTCCAACGTGGTGGCATCAGGTACGCAGACCTGTCCGAGGAGGACAAGCAGCGTTGGGACGAGTTGGAATGGGATGACGAGGGCAACGTTCCCGATGAGATCACGTCCGAGGAGCTCAACAAGTACTTGTTCAACGCCGACACGGTCGACAAGGCCCTGTCGACGCTGATGACGAACGGCCTGAAGGTCGCCGGTGGCGACCGTCTGGGCAAGACGATCATCTTCGCAGCGAACAACAGGCACGCCGAGTTCATCGCCAAGCGGTTCGACGAGAGCTATCCGGAGTATCGGGGTGAGTTCGCCCAGGTCATCACCTACCGCACGGAGTACGCACAGAGCCTCATCGACCAGTTCGCCGACCGCGACAAGAACCCGCACATCGCCATCTCGGTCGACATGCTCGACACCGGCATCGACGTGCCCGAAGTGGTCAACTTGGTCTTCTTCAAACTGGTGCGGTCCAAGACCAAGTTCTGGCAGATGATCGGCCGCGGTACCAGGCTGTCACCGGACCTGTACGGCCCGAACCGGGACAAGGACCGCTTCCTGGTCTTCGACCTTTGTCAGAACATCGAGTTCTTCAACCAGAACCTGATGCCCGTCGAAGGCCGGCTCGCTCCGTCTCTCGGCCAACGCCTCTTCCAGCGGCGCGCCGATCTCCTACTGGCCCTCGACGAACAACATCCGGACGAAGTGCCGACGGCCGAGGACGGCGCCGACGGCACGACCAGCGATGTTGGCTTGCGATGGGACCTGGCCGAGCGCCTGCACCGAGAAGTCACCGGCATGAACCCGGACAACTTCCTGGTCCGTCCACACCGCGAGCAGCTTGATACTTTCAGCGACGTCGATAGCTGGATCAAGCTCACTCCCGAAGCTCACGCAGAGGTTGTCGATCACCTGTCCGGCCTACCAACGGCCTTCCACGACAACGACGCCAGCGAAGAGGCGAAGCGTTTCGACCTGCTCGCGTTGCGGCTCCAACTTGCCCTGATCGATGCCGAGCCCGGATACGCCCAACTCCAGACTCGGGTCAAAGAGACCGCCTCGGCTCTGCTTGACCAACTCACCATCCCCGCTGTTCGCGTCCAGCAGGAACTCCTCGAAGAACTGGCGGGTGACGAGTGGTGGCAAGACGTCACGCTGCCCATGCTGGAGGCCATGCGCCGCCGTGTACGCGGCCTGGTCAAACTGATCGAGAAGACCAAACGCAGTTTCGTCTACACGGACTTCGAGGACGAGCTCGGCGAGCTGGTAGCGGCGCCCCTGACAGGCATCAAGATCGACATCAGCTTCACTCGATTCGAGCAGAAGATACGCATCTACCTCCGCGCCCACGAGAACCACCTTGCCGTCCAGAAGATCCGCCGCAATCGGCAGGTCACCGCGACCGATCTCAACGAACTGGAGCGAGTCTTCATCGAATCCGGCATCGGGACGGAGGCAGAGATCGACCATGCGAAGACCAATTCCGGCGGTCTCGGGCTGTTCCTGCGATCGCTCACCGGGCTCGACCGGCAGGCCGCCGCAACCGCGTTCAGCAAGTTTCAGGAAGGCAAGACGTTCACCTCAGCCCAGCTTCGGTTCCTCAACGAGCTCATCGACTACCTCGCGCACAACGGCATCATTGACGTCGAGGCCCTCTACGAGCCACCGTTCAGAACGATTTCCCCCGGCGGTCCGGAAGAAATCTTCCTGGAGGACGACATCGTCGCGATGGTCGCGACGATGCGCGCGATCAAGTCGACCGCTGTCCCCGCGTAGGCGTGTGACACTCCGCAGTCATCCGTATGCAACGAGCACTGGTTCGTAGACCAGGATATACATCACACCGCTAGGGCTACGACAACGTGACCGGCGTCGGCACCCGAAGGGCCCCAGCTGCGGTGCTGGCGTTGTGGCACTGGTGGATCGGTGCCGGTGCGGCGGCCACGCACCCAGAGATGGGTGCGTGACCGCCGGTGGTGCTCAGGCGTTCCCGGCCTGCCAGGTGGACCACGGGATCTCCCAGTCGCCGTACCGGTCCCAGATCGGCAGGATCGGGCCGCCGGAGTTGGTGACCTCGACCACGTCGCCGATGCCGAACTTGCCGAAGAACCACTGCGCGCTGGCCAGACTCAGGTTGATACAGCCGTGCGAGACGTTCACGGCGCCCTGTGCGCCGACCGTGGCCGGGTTCTCGTGCACGTACTCGCCGCTGTTGGAGATGCGCTCGTCCCAGTACTCGGTCTCGTTGTAGGCGCGCGGGTCCGGCGGGCAGACGCCGTAGGTGCAGGAGTTCATCTGCACCGACTGGGCCTTCTCCGAGATCACGTGCGGGCCGTTGTGGGTGGGCGTCGAGGTCTTGCCCATGCTGATCGGCAGCGTGTTGATCAGGGTGCCGTTGTCGAAGATCTGCATCTTCTCTGTGTTGCCGTCCGCCTTGGCGATCAGGGCGTCGTGGACCTTGTAGGTGGCCGTGCGGTCCGTCGAGCCGTAGACGCCGCCGCCGAGGTCTACGCCGTAGACGCTGGCGGTCAGCGTGATCGTGGTGCCGGCCTGCCAGTAGGTCTGCGCGCGGTAGTCCAACTGCTCGCTGGAGATCCAGTACCAGGCGCCGGGCTGGGACGGCACCGTGGTCACGGTCAGCGCGGCCTGGACGGCCTTCTTGTTGGTCACCGCGTGGTCGAACTGGACCGTGATCGGCTGGCCGACGCCGACGCCGGTGTTCTGCACGAAGGTGGGTGCCGGTATCAGGCTGGGGAAGCTGGTCTTCGTTGCGGTGACCGTGGTCAGGGTGGCCTTCTGCGTGACGGCCTTGTGGTCGCCGCCTGCGCCGGTCGCGTTGACCGCGTACGTCGAGCCGTAGCCGAGGTGCTCGTTGGACGTCCAGGTCGACTTGTCGGCCGAGTAATCGCCGGTGACGACGGTGCCCTTCACCGTATTGGTCACCGTGACGTCACTGAGCGTGCCGTTGGTGGCCTTCACGACGACCGGGTTGGCCGGATTCATCACCTGACCGGCAGCGGGCTGGATGTCGATGGACACCGGTTTCACGCTGGCAGCCTGTTGGGCCGCCGCGCCACCGCCGGTGTTCGCGGTCCCGGTGGCACCGGGTGTGGCCGAACAGGCGGCCAGCACGACCGCCGCAACCGTCAACCCGATGACGCTGACCGCCGCCCGACGGTGTCGGCGGCCTGTCCTGTTGCCGTAGTGCATCTGCCCCTCACCTGTCACTGGCCGGGCGCGCCCGGTTCCGCCCTCTACCCATAAGACGCTTCTATGCCGAAAACGTTGTCTGCTCGGGCTCGGGTGACCAGACCGAGACGACACCGAGATCTTCGGATGACACAAAGATCACATGCCCGCGGGTTGGTCATCCGGGTGACCCGGACGCGACCGACCAATAACATCGGTGCTCATGGGTGCTGCCTACCTCGACGGAACCGACCTGAACAGCCACGACGTTGCCGTTGCGAAGCTGCGTGCAGAATACTCCGCGTTGCCGGCGGGCTCGCCGGTGAGGCTGGCCAAACCGACGTCGAACCTGTTCCGGTTCCGCGACCCGACGGGTGCTCCCGGCCTGGACGTGAGCCGGTTCGGCGCGGTGCTCTCCGTCGATCCGGACGTACGTACCGCCGACGTCGGTGGTATGACCACATATGAGAATCTCGTGCACGCCACGCTGCCGCACGGGCTGATGCCCTTCGTTGTGCCGCAACTGAAAACGATCACCCTCGGCGGCGCGGTCGCCGGGCTGGGCATCGAGTCCAGTTCCTTCCGCAACGGCCTGCCGCACGAGTCGTTGGTCGAGGCCGAGATCCTCACCGGCGACGGCCGGATCGTGGTGGCGCGCGCCGACAACGAGCACGCCGAACTGTTTCGCGGTTTTCCCAATTCGTACGGCACGCTCGGCTACTCGCTGCGACTGCGGATCGAACTGGAACGTGTCCGCCCGTACGTCCGGCTGCGCCACGTCCGGTTCGACACGGCCGCCGAGTGCGCCGCCGCGATCGCTTCGGTGTGCGCGTCCCGGTCGTTCGACGGCCAACCGGTGGACTTCGTGGACGGCACGGTGTTCACCGGCGAGCGCAACTACCTGACGCTGGCCGACTTCGTCGACGATGCGCCCTACCGCAGCGACTACACCGGGCAGCGGATCTTCTACAAGTCGGTGGGCGAGCGGACCGAGGACTTCCTCAGCGTGCGCGACTACCTGTGGCGCTGGGACACCGACTGGTTCTGGTGCTCGCAAGCGTTTGGCGTGCAGAACCCGCTGGTCCGGCGCCTGTGGCCACAGCGCTACCTGCGCTCGGACGTCTACCGGAAGCTCGTCGCGCTGGACCGGCGGCACCAGTTCTCCGACCGGCTGTTGCGGCTGCGTGGGCTGCCCGCGCGGGAGCCCGTCATCCAGGACGTCGAGATCCCGGTCGACCGGCTGGCCGAGTTCCTGGCGTTCTTCCACGCCGAGATCGGCATCAGCCCGGTCTGGCTGTGCCCGCTGCGGCTGCGGTCGGACTCGGCGTGGCCGCTGTACCCGCTGGAGCCCGGCACGCTGTACGTGAACGTCGGTTTCTGGTCGACGGTGGCGCTCGCGCCGGGTGAGACGGACGGCACGCACAACCGCCTGATCGAGGACAAGGTCGCCGAACTGGGCGGCCACAAGTCGCTGTACTCGACGTCGTTCTACTCGCCGGAGGACTTCTGGCGGCTGTACAACGGCGACGAGTACCGGCAGCTGAAGCAGCGGTACGACCCGGACGGGCGCCTGCCCGACCTGTACGCCAAGTGCGTGCGGGGTCGTTGACCAGTCGGTTTGGTTTACTTTGGTGCCACTAACGGAAGGAGCGGTGCCATGGGCTTGGCCGATGTCGCTACCAGGATGGTCGGTCCGGACGTCCCGATCGAGATCACCGGCTACGACGGCAGCAGGGCGGGCTCGGCCAGTTCGGCCGTGCGGTTTGACGTTCGGTCGCCGCTCGCGCTGTCCTACCTGGCGTCCGCGCCCGGCGAACTGGGCCTGGCCAGGGCCTACGTGTCCGGCACGCTGGACGTGATCGGCGACATGTACACGGCGCTGGCCAGCCTGCCCAAGATCAGCCTGGCCCCGTTGCCGGGCGACCTGCGGGCGAAGGTCGTACTGCGCCTCGCCGCCGCCCGCCTGTGGTGGCCGGTCCCGCCGCCGCCGCAGGAACGGCGCAGCCAACGCGGCCTGTACCGGCTCGGTCTCGGTCGGCGGCACTCCAAGCAGCGCGACAGCAAGGCCATCTCGCACCACTACGACGTGTCCAACGAGTTCTACGAGTGGGTACTCGGCCCGTCGATGGCCTACACGTGCGCGGTCTACCCGACCGAGAACGCCACCCTGGAACAGGCCCAGTTCACCAAGCACGACCTGGTGGCCCGCAAGATCGCGCTGCGGCCCGGGATGCGGTTGCTGGACGTCGGCTGCGGCTGGGGCGGCATGGTGATGCACGCGGCCCGGCACTACGGCGTGCGGGCGCTCGGCGTGACGTTGTCCCGCAACCAGGCGGAATGGGCCCAGCGGGCGATCGCCGAAGCGGGCCTGTCCGATCTGGCCGAGGTCCGGCACCTGGACTACCGGGACGTGGCCGAGACGGAATTCGACGCGATCAGCTCGATCGGCCTCACCGAGCACATCGGCCAGGCCAACGTGGCGGCCTACTTCCGTTTCCTGTACGGCAAACTGCGTCCCGGTGGCCGCCTGCTCAACCACTGCATCACCCGGCCGGACAACCACCAGCAGGCGCGGACCGGCGCGTTCATCGACCGGTACGTCTTCCCGGACGGCGAACTGGAGAGCCCGGGGGAACTCGTGTCCCTGATGCACGACACGGGTTTCGAGGTCCGCCACGAGGAGAACCTGCGCGAGCACTACGCCAAGACCCTGGCGGCCTGGTGCGCCAACCTGGACGACAACTGGGACAAGGCGGTGCAGGAGGTCGGCAACGGGACGGCTCGGGTGTGGCGGCTTTACATGGCCGGGTCCCGGCTGGGCTTCCACCGGAACTTCATTCAGCTGCACCAGGTTCTTGGCGTTCGGCCGGACGGTTCCCGGTCCGGTATGCCGTTGCGACCGGACTGGGAGCCGACGTCCACGAGCTGAGCGTGGTGCGGCCGCCCCGATCCGGCTACGACGTGGGTCGGGGCGAAAGGGTCAGTTGCCGGTCAGCGTGCTGAGGGTCTGTTCCAGCGTGGCGATCCGGTGCTCGTAACTGGCCACCGCGGACAGTCGGGCCCGCACCCGGGCATGCTCGGACCGAACCTCCTCGACCAGGGACCTTGCTTCGTCCTGTTCGGACTGGTCGGCGACGGCCGGCGCGGGCCGCTCGATGGCGGCGAGCCGCTCGTCCACCGCAGCCAGCTGCGGACCGAGGCGTTCCTGGGTCCACTCCACCTGGTTGATCCGTTCGTCGGTGGCGGACACGGCCGACAGCAGGTCGGTCACGTTGGACTGCAACTCCGCCCGCAGATCAGCCAGCTCGGCACGCAGCACTCTGGCCACTTCGGCCGAGCGGTCGGCGGCGATGGCGTCGACTCTGGGCCGGATCCGGCTCCAGACCGGCGAACCGGTCCACCTGGCGAGGACGCGTAGGGCGTTCTTGCTGCGGGGGGTGGTCATGGCAGCAGTTGAATCCTTCCTGAAGCGTGCCAGCGGCGCAGCAGTTCGGCTTCGGCCGAGAGCCGGTGTTCCGGGGTGACGTCGACCGGTTCGCCCCACGCGTGGCGGAACGTGACCTGGTCCGGTTCATCCACTATGGACATCCCGGTCAACAGTACCGACGCGGTGGGGAACAGTTCGGTCAGCACGTACGTGATGAGCGTGCCGGTGGTGGGCCACACCTCCTGCTCGGCGTCCAACCCGAGCAGGTGCAGCAGCGGCACGGTGTACCGCCAGTTCGGGACCGGCACGAAACCCAGGTCGGCGGGCCACCAGTACGGCAGCGTGTGCGGCTCCCAGTGCAGCCGGCCCGGCTCGACCAGCAGGTACAGCCGGCTCTGGTAGTCGGCGAACGTGTACGGGCTGGCCACCAGTCCCCGGTGCAGCACGACCACGTCGCACCGCCGGCCCAGCGTGCGCGGCCCGGCCGGCGGGTCCAGCGCCAGGCTGGTCATCCGGACCACCAGGTCGGCGTCGTCGATGGCGGCGGCGCGGGCCGGGTCGGGTGGCATCGGGGCGTTGCCGACGACCGCCACGGACATCGGCGTGCCGCGCCGCGCGTAGCTGACCAGCAGGTCGCGCAGGCCGTCGGTGGTCTCCGGCGCCATGGTCGCCTGCTGGCTACACATCGGACACCGCCGTACGGAATGCTGTGGCCGTGACAGTGCGTCCCGCCCTGGTGGTCGCGGTCGTGCCGGCGCGCGGCGGCTCGGTCGGCTTCCCCGGCAAGAACCTGGCGGCCTTCCTCGGCCGCCCGCTGGTGGCCGTCGCGGTCGGCGTCGGGTTGGCCAGCGCGGACCGGGTGCTGGTCAGCACCGATGACGGGGACATCGGTCGGGTCGCCGTGGCCGCGGGCGCGGAACTCGTGCGTCGCCCGGCGGCACTGGCCGGACCGGACAGTCGCACGGTCGACGCGGTACGCCACGCCATCGACGACCGGGAACTGCCCGACGACACGATCGTCGTGCTGCTCCAACCGACATCGCCGCTGCGGACGGCGGCGGATGTCGAGGAATGCCTGCGGCTGCACGGAAACCGGCCCACCGGCTCGGTGGTCCAGGTGGCGGCACAGGACCACCACCCGTGGAAGTCCTGCGTCCTGGTGGACGGCACGCTCCGGCCGGTCCGCGACTGGGCCGACCTGGAGGCCCCCCGGCAGTCGCTGGCCCCGGCGCTGCGGCCGACCGGCGGCGTGTACGTGGTCGGCGCGGGAGACCTGCGCGCCCAAAACAGGTTCTTCGTGCCGGAAGTGCTCGGCCAGGTGATACCGGCGGCGCGATCGATCGATGTGGACAGTCCACATGAGCTGGCCGCCGCGGAGGGCAGCGCCGAGGACCTTGGCTGGACGCGGTAGTCACCAGACAAGGTCGTCGCCCTCCACACAGGTGCGGTCCACGAACTCCTTGTAGAGCGGGATCGACCAGATCTCCTCGCCGGCCAGCAGGGCCATGATGTGCTTGCTGGCACCGGGTTTGCCGAAACCGGTGTCGCTGGGCTGCCGGCCGGACGCCCGTGCCGCGGCCAGCGCCGCGACGACGGCGTCCCGTTCCGGTGGCACGTTGCGCACACTGCCCGCGGTGGACCTGCGCCGCTGGCGGGTGCCGACGTTCACCGACGGCGTGCCGAGCACCGGGGCCTCACGGACACCGGACGACGAGTTGCCCAACAGCACGTCCGCATGGCGCATCAGCGACACGAAGTACTCGAACCGCATGGACGGCAGCCGGACGAACCGGTCGCCGGTCAGCCGGTCGAGCTGTTGGCGGATCAGGTCGCAGCCCTCGTCGTTGTTCGGGTCGATGATCACCCAGTTGCCGCCGTCGGCGAGCACGGCGTCGACGACGGCCGCCGCGTGCGGCGCGGTCAGGTCCAGTTCGGTGGTCACCGGGTGCATGGCCAGCACGCCGAACGTGTCGAACCCGATGTCGTAGCGGGACCGCACCTGGTCCAGGCTCGGCGCGTCCGGCGACGTGAGCACGTCCACCTCGGGGCTACCGACCACGAAGATCCGGTCCGCTTCCTCGCCGAGTTGCCACAGTCGCGACCTGGCGTCGTCGTTGGCCACCAGGTGGATGTGCGCGTGCTTGGAGATGGAGTGGCGGATGGTGTCGTCGATCGTGCCGGACAGTTCGCCGCCCTCGATGTGGATCACCCGGACGTTGGCCAGCGAGCCGACGATCGCGCCTGCCAGCGCCTCCACCCGATCCCCGTGCACGACGATCGCGTCCGGCCGCTCCTCGTGCACCAGCCGGGCCAGCGCGGCCACGGTGTTGGCCAGCACGAGCGCCGCGGGCTCGCCGTCCACCTGGTTGGGAATGAGGTGCAGCCTGCGCAGCCCGGCCCTTTCGATCTCGTGCACGGTGTAGCCGTAGCGGCGCAACAGGTGCATGCCGGTGACCACGACGCGCGCGGCGAGGTGCGGGCCGTCCTGCGCCGCGATCATGATGTCGCGCAGCTTCCCGAAATCCGCCCTGGTGCCGGTGACGAACAGGATCTCCCGCGGTTCACCGGTCGGGTCAAGCTCGGTTGGTTCAGGCGCCGACAAGGTCACCCCACCGGATCTGGACGTCCGGGGCCAGGTCACGGGCGGCGGTCCGGCCCAACACCGTGTCGTAGTGGGCGGCCTTGATCTCGCCGGTGCCCGGCCGCTTCACCCAGGTGTTGGTGGTGGTCAGCGGGGCACCGGCCGGGATGGGCTCGGTGGTGACCACGCAGGCGTAGGCGAAGTCGATGGTCGGCTTCTCGTCGGCCAGGATCTCCTTGCGGCCGCCGAGCGCGGCGTGGATCAGGCGCGAGCCGGCCACCAGTCGGGCGAACTCGTCCGGTGTGGACGACACCGGGATGTCCGGTCCCGGCCAGCTCATGTCGGACGTGAAGTGCCGTTCCAGCACCCGCGCGCCCAGTGCCACGGCGCCGAGGCAGGGGTAGATCGACGTGGTGTGGTCGGACAGGCCGAGCACCGCGTCCGGGAAACTGTCGCCCAGTTCGGCCAGCGCGCCCAGCCGGACGAGTTCCGGCGGTGTCGGGTACAGGGAAGTGCAGTGCAGTACCGCGAAGCCGACGCCGGCTGCGCGTAACAGTGCCACCGCGGGTCGCACCGACGCCACGTCGTTCATCCCGGTGGACAGGATCACCGGCTTGCCGAACCCGGCGACGTGCCGGACCAGCGGGTAGTTGTTGCACTCACCGGAGCCGATCTTGAACGCGGCCACGTCCAACGCGGCCAGCCGGTCCGCCGCGGCGCGGGAGAACGGCGTGGAGAGGAAGATCATGCCGCGTTCCTCGGCGTGCGCCTTGAGATCGCGTTCGTCCTGTTCGGACAGGGCACAGCGGTTCATCATCTGGTAGATCGGTTCGTCCGCGTTGCCCGGCACGACGTCGTTGGGGATCATCTCGTCCGCCACGACGTGGGTCTGGAACTTCACGCACTCCACACCAGCACTTGCGGCATCATCGACCATCCGGTGTGCCTTCGCCGGATCACCCTCGTGGTTGATGCCGATCTCCGCCACCACCAACGGCGGGTACTCGGCCCCGACCTCGCGATCACCGATTCGGAAGGACACCGCAGCCTCCGGACTAGTCAAGGGGCACAACCGCGACAGCCGTGCCGATCTCGCACGATTGCCACCGGGAGAACCAGGCGAACTCCAGCCGTCCGCCGGTCTCTGCCGGCGGTTCCAAGCGGGACGGTAGCACTTTCTTGGGCGATCCTTGGGTCGGCGCGATGATCTTCAGCCCGCTATCAGACTCACCATCTACACCCGGATTGACCAGGAACGACGCCGGTCTCGACGGTCCGGCCGCGATGCGCGAACCGTCCGATAAGTCGACTTGGCAGTATCGTTCGGATGAAACCTGTGGCAACAAAGCTTAATCGTTTCCCAGGTTCGTCTGCCGATGCCTTAGTTCGCGCACAGCACGGTCGGGCAGAATGATCGGCGAGATGCGGATTCCAACGTCTGACCAGGTCGAGGCCGCCGCCGACCCGGCGCCGCCGGCCGCGGCCGTGCGAGCCGGCCGCTGGGCGCGCCTCAACACCCTGCTGGCCACGAACTGGCTGTTCACGGCGCTGCTGGTGCTCGGCGGCGCGCTGCGGGTGATCACCTGGCTGGCGTACCAGCCCGCGTTGATCTACACCGACTCGTACTACTACCTCTTCAACGTCGATCCGCTGAACCCGCAGTATCTCGACCCGATCGGGTATCCGCTGTTCGTGTTGAAGCCGCTGCTGCCGATCGGCGGCCTCGCGCTGGTGAGCGCCGTGCAGCACCTGGCGGGTATCGGCATGGCGCTGCTGCTGTACCGGACCGCGCTGCGCTGTGGCGCCCGGCGCTGGCTGGCGGCGCTGGCCACCGCGCCGGTGCTGCTGGACGGCTTTCAGCTCCAGATCGAGCAGAACATCCTGTCCGACGTCTGGCTGGAAGTGCTGTTGGTGGTGCTGGTGTGGCTGCTCGTCGGCCGGGGTGTGCCGCGGCCCGCGCTGGCGGCCGTGGCCGGTCTGGTGCTCGCGCTGGCCATGACCGTGCGGATGGTGGCCATAGCGCTGATCGTGCCGGCCGTCATCTACGCGCTGCTGGTCGGCCGGCAGTGGCGGCTGGGGAGACATGGATACCGAAAGATCGCGGCGCGGGTCGGCGCGCTGGTGGGCGTGTTCGGGGTGGTCGTCGTCGCCTACGCGGGTTACTTCGACCTCAAGGCCGGGTACTGGGGCCTGAGCACGTCGTCGGGCAACTCCCTCTACGGGCGGACCGCCAACGTGGCGGACTGTTCCAAACTGAACCTGAACAGCGTGCTCGCCCAGCTGTGCCCCAAGGAACCGCTGGGCCAGCGCCTCGGTCCGAACATCTACGCGCACCTGGACGGCAACCCGAACTGGCCCGGCTACATACCGCCCGGCGAGACCGTCTACACCCTGGACCGGCAGTTCGCCCTTGTGGTGTTGGAAAAGCAGCCGCTCGACGTGCTCGGCGCGATCCTGACCGACTTCGGCAAGGGCTTCCTGCCGACCCACGTCGCACTGCCCGGCGACCCGCCGGTGACCCTGTGGCAGTTCGTGCCCTTCTACCCCGCGTACACCATGGATCCCACCGACACCAAGACCAACCCGTTCGACCAGACCAACGCGGTGGCGCTGCAGTTCGGCGGCCAGGGCCTCTCGGTGAACGCGGGGCTGGCCCAGTTCCTCACCGAGTACCAGCTCTACGTCTACACGCCGGGCCCGCTGCTGGCCGCGCTGGGGGTGGTCGGGCTGATCGGCGGGTTCGGTGTCGGCCGCGCTCGCCGATCGGGTCTGGCCGCGCCGACACTGCTCGTCACGGCGGTGGCGATCACGGTGCTCGGCACGGCGGCGCTGTTCGAATTCTCGTGGCGCTACCAACTGCCCGGCCTCGTGCTGTTCCCACTGGCGGGCGTGTTGGGCATCGTGGCCCTGCTGGCTAGGAAGCGCCCCGATCGCGCTGACTGAGCTTGGCCAGCATCCGGTTGTAGGCGGCCAGTGCCGCGTCGTCGTCGTCGATGTCGTCGTCGGTGTTCTGGTTCACTGCTTCAACACCCAGGTTGGCCAATGTGGACCGACGGGCCGACTCCAGCCACTGGCCGGTGTCGTTCTGCCGTTCCGTGTCGCGCATCCACTGCGCCACGACCAGCACCGTGACGGCGAACATCAGCCCGTCGCCGACCACCCACATGATCCCGCCGCCGGTGTGGATGTCGGACAGGACGGCGCCGGGGTACGGCTCGCGGGTCGTCATCATCAGCAGGACGCCGACGACCGTGTCCGCCGTCATGCCGAGGAACAGCAGGAAGACCCGCAGTGGATACGAAAGCTGTCGTCGGAGCGGCTCGTGGCCCAGCAGTGGCAGGAAGAACAGGTAACCGCTGCCCAGGTAGAGCACGATCTCCAGTTCGTGCAGCCACTCGTGGGTGCGCATCAGCGGCATGAACCCGGTCAGGTGGGTGCCGACCAGCACCACCGCGTACCCGGCCAGCGCGAGCGGCGGGAACGTGAGAACGGACACCACACGGCCGCGCAGGAGGGCCGTGGTCTCGGTGGTGAGCAGCCGGATCGGTTGGCCCAGCACGAACAGCACCGGCACGCACATGATCAGCAGCAGGTGCTCGATCATGTGCATCCAGAAAAGTTCGTGGCCGTACACGTCGATCGAACTCTGCAACGTGACGGCGAGCAGGACCAACGCGCCGAGGAAGCAGAGTGTCCGACCGATCGGCCAGCCGTGCCGTGCCCGCCGCAGGTAGAGACCGGCGGTGACCAACAGGACCACGTCGGTGATCGGCCGGAGGTGCCAGGTGCCCACGGCCGTGCCCCACGTCAGCGGGGACAGTCCCGCCATGTCCATTCTCACCTCCGCGAACGCCGGTCAAGCGCACCGACCTTGGGTTACCGTAGCTCGCGGCCGTTCGTGGCCGGCATGAGAGGAGACTCTCGGCATGCTGCCGACTCCGGCAAACCTGGCAACCGCCGCGGCGAACCTCGCCGCAAAGGTCTTCGGCGACGGCCTGGCCGATCTGCGGCCGATGCCGAGAACGCTGATCGACGGCGGGCCGCGCCGGTCGGTGTTCCGCCTGGCACCCGACGACGTCGAGCCCGGTGAGCCGGACGACGGCCGGTTCGACGGGCCGCCGGTGCTGCTCGTGCCGCCGCTGGCCGCGCCCGCCCTGTGCTTCGACCTGCGGCGCGGCTGTAGCCTCGCCGAGCACCTGGTGGCCGAGCGTCGCCGCACGTACCTGCTGGACTACGGCACGATCGCGTTCGCCGACCGCGGCCTCGGCATCGAGCACTGGATCGACGACGTGCTGCCCAAGGCGATCCTGGCCGCCAGCGCCGACGCGGGCGGGCGGCCGGTGCACCTGGTCGGCTGGTGTCTCGGCGGGATCTTCGCGCTGCTCGCCACGGCCGACCGGGCGGACCTGCCGGTGGCGTCCATCACCGCGGTCGCCAGCCCCATCGACTTCACCGCGATCCCGCTGGTGGCCCCGATCCGCCCGTTGGCCGACCTGACCAACGGGCTTGTGCTGACGGCCGCGTACCGGCTGTTCGGCAACGCGCCCCGGCAACTGGTCCGGCTGGCCTATCAGCTTTCCGCGTTCGACAAGTTCGTCACGAAGCCGATCGCGATCCTGCGGCACCTGGACGACCCGGAGTTCCTGGCCCAGATCGAGGCCGTCGACCGGTTCACCAACCACATGATCGCCTACCCCGGCCGCACGTTCGGCCAGCTCTACCACCGTTTCTTCCGCGCCAACGACCTGGCCGACGGCACGGTCACCGTGGATGGCCGGATCATCTCGCTGTCCGAGATCACCGTGCCGACCCTGGTGATCGCGGGCGAAGGCGACGGCATCGCGCCGCGGCGCGCCGTGTACCGGCTAGTCGACGTGCTGGAGAACGCGCAGGACGTCCGGTTCGAGCTGTGCCCCGGCGGCCATCTCGGCGTGCTCACCGGCCGTGCCGCCCGCGACACCACCTGGCGCCACCTCGACAAGTTCCTGGACGAGCAGCCCGGATAGCCGTCAGATCTGCCAGGTGACGGGCAGCGTGTGCACGCCGTAGATGTCGTAGTCCGTGCGCAGCGGCACGTTCGCCGCCGGAATCGCGAGCGCCAGCGTGGGGAAGCGCCCGAGCACCGCGGGGATGGCGACGCGCAGCTGCACGCGGGCCAGTTGCTGACCGAGGCACTGGTGGACGCCGTGGCCCAGGGTGAGCTGGCCGATGGCGTGGCGCTTCAGATCGAGGACGTCCGGGTTCGGGAAGCGGTCCGGGTCGCGGTTCGCGGCCTGGATCGACAGGGTGACCGAGTCACCCTTCCTGACCAGCCGGCCTGCCATGTCCACGTCCACCAGCGCGGTGCGCACGTTGGTGTGGGCGATGCTCAGGTAGCGCAACAGTTCTTCGACCGCACCTTCGGCGATGGTCGGGTCGGTGCGCAGGGCGGCCAGTTGGTCGGGATTGCGGAACAGGGCGTACATGCCGAGCGCGATCATGTTCGCGGTCGTGTCCAGGCCGGCGGCCAGCAGGAGCGTGCCGATGTTGGTCAGTTCTTCTTCGGTGAGGTCGCCGGTGGCCAGGTCGCTGAGCAGGTCGTCGGTGGGCTGCTTCCGCTTGGCCACCACCAGTTCGTGCAGATATCCCTGGATCGCCGTCATGGCCTCGTACTGGTCCCGCGGTTCGGTGTCCCGCTGGTTCATGGTCATGGCGTGTTGCTGGAAGTGCTCGCGGTCCTCGTACGGGACACCGAGCAGCTCGCAGATCAGCTGCGCCGGGATGGGTTGGGCGTACGCGGCCACGAGGTCGACCGTTGGGCCGTGCTCGGCCATGGCGTCCAGATGGGCGGCCGCGAGCCGCTCGATGCGTTCGGTCAGCAGGCGCATCCGCCGGACGGTGAACTTGCCGGTGAGCAGCCGTCGGTAGCGCGTGTGCTCCGGCGGGTCGACGCCGATGAACATCCCGGGCGGCGCGGGCGGCAGCAGGCCGGCCAGCGCACCGGCGCCGGGCATCGGGGAGTGCAGGAGTTCCTGCCGTGAGCTGAATCTGAGGTCGGCGAGGATCTCACGGTTGAGTGCGTAGCTGGTGGCCAGCCAGCCGACATGCCCATCGGGATAGGCCATCGGAGCCAGTGGGCGCTCGGTCCGCAGCCGGGCCAGCTCCTCGGGCGGATCGAACGGACATCCGGCGGGCCGCGCCGTGGGCAGCTGTACGACTTGTTCTTCGGACATGACAGAAAGCTACGTTGCGTTTCGTACTTGTTCAACGAAGAAAGCCGTTTCTCAAAGAATTATTGCAATGGTAGTGACGGTGAACGCAATTGTCGTTGCAATGAGTTCGACGTGAACGCACACTGGTCGGCGTGCCTGGCGGAAGACTGACCCGTGCCGACCGTGAGCTGATCGCGGCCGGGCTGGCGGCGGGGCTCGAGTACGCCGAGATCGCCCGGCGGCTCGACCGTCCGACGTCGACGGTCAGCCGCGAGGTGGCCCGCAACAGCGGCCCCGACGGTTACCACGCCGACGAAGCGGGCCGCGCGACCGCGCAACGCGCCCGTCGCCGCAAGCCGCCACAACCAGCCGCGCCGCTCGACGTGGACGTGTACGGGCGCGACCCCGCGGTGGTGCGGGCGTTCGAGGCGGAGTTCGCGGCCATGATCGTCGACACGGGCCTGTCGCGGATGGCGGCGCGGGTGCTGGCCAGGCTGTACATCACCGACAGCGGCAGCATGACAGCGGCCGACCTGGTCGGCTCGCTCCGGGTGAGCGCCGCCTCGATCTCCAAGGCCGTCGGCTACCTGGCCGGGCTGGACCTGATCCGCCGCGAACGCGACACCCGCCGCCGCGAGCGATACGTGGTCGACGACGACTTCTGGCTGCGGGCCTGGTCGGCGAGCGCCCGCAAGAACGCGAGGTGGGCGACGGTCACCCGGCAGGGCGCGACGGTCTTCGACCCGACCACACCGGCGGGCGCCCGGCTGGAATATCTGGCCCAGTTCTTCGACCGGCTGTCCGCCGACATGGTCAGCGGCTTCACCGCGACGATCGCGGGCGACGCGCTGACCGTGCTGGCCGCATTGGTGCACGCGGGACGTCCGCTTCGGTCCGACGAACTGGCGGCCGCGTTGGGCTGGGCACCGGAACGGCTGGCGGACGCGTTGCGTGGTGCGGCAGGCCAGCCGGCCATGGCCGACCCGGTCGCGTTGTCCCGCACCGAGACCGGCGCGTACACCGTGGTCGCGAGGGCGGAGCGGTTGACCACGGTCCAGCGCGCGGCGCTGGATGGCAGGCTGGGCGGCACGGGCCCGACCCGGTAGCCTAACGGTGTTCGGTTTAGTGGAGGTGGCGAACCAGTGACGGACTCCCGCGCGACCACGGCGGTCGTGCTGCGTGAGGTCGGCGTGCCGATGCGGGTCGAGCCGGTGACGCTGCGCGCGCCGAGGCCCGGTGAGGTGCTGGTGCGGGTGGCCGCGGCCAGCCTGTGCCACTCGGACCTGTCGCTGGCCACCGGGGTGCTCACCCAGCCGCTGCCGGCCGTGCTGGGCCACGAGGCGTCCGGCACGATCGCCGAACTCGGGGCGGGCGTGACCGGGCTGGCCGTCGGCGATCCCGTGCTGCTGCTGTGGAATCCGCCCTGCCGCGAGTGCTGGTACTGCCGGCACGGCGAGCCCCACCTCTGCGAGCACGCCGCCGACCGGGTGTCCCAGCCGTACGGCTGGGACGACAGCGGTGCGCCGCTCTACCCTGGCCTGTCCACGGCCGCGTTCGCGCAGCACACCGTCGTGCCCGCGGGTGCCTGCTACCCGTTGCCTGCCGACATTCCGCTGGACCTGGCCGCGTTGCTGGGCTGCGCGGTGAC
>DASXXM010000609.1:0-5875 GCA_036503065.1 Pseudonocardiaceae bacterium
AGCGTAGCCGGTCGGTCAGTCGACGGTGACGATGCGTGCGTCGGTGAGCACGCCGCCGGTGATGTCGAGCAGGCCGATCGTGCCGTGCGGCTGGCTACGCCGGTCGGTTGGCGATCCAGGGTTGAAGATTCGCACCCCGTCCCCGGTCCGGTCGAGCGGAATATGCGAGTGTCCGAACACGACAAGGTCGGCGGTGGGGAAACGGCGCCGCATGCGGGCGGTGCGGCCGGTCTTCTGCCCGCTGTCGTGGATCATGGCCACGCGCAGCCCGTCGATGTCCAGTTCCAGCGTTTCCGGCGCGCCCCACGCGACGACGTCCGGGCCGTCGTTGTTGCCGCACACCACGTGTACCGGCGCGAACGCGGCCAGTTCGTCCAGCACGCCCGGCACGCACACGTCACCGGCGTGCAGGATCAGGTCCGCGTCCCGCAGGTGCGCCGCCACCGCGGGCGGGCACGATCGCCAGCGCCGGGGCGCGTGCGTGTCGGACACGACCACCACTCTCATGGCAGCACGATAGCCTCTAGGACAGCCGGATCCGTGGGTCCAGGTAGCCGTACAGGACATCGGCGATCAGGTTGAACGCGACGATGAAGATCGCGGTGACCACCATCGCGCCGAGCACCATCCACGGCTCGACGTGGTTCACCGCGTCCACGATCAGCCGGCCCATGCCGTTCCAGCCGAACACCGTCTCCGTGATGATCGCGCCGCCGAAGTTGGCGCCGATGTTGAGCGCGGACAGCGTGACTATCGGCAGCAGCGCGTTGCGGAACGCGTGCCGGAAGATCACCCGGCCCTGCGAGATGCCCTTGGCCCTTGCGGTGCGCACGTAGTCGGCGTTCAGCACGTCGAGCATGGAACCGCGCTGGAACCGGCTGTAGAGCGCGAACTGGATGGCGAGCAGGCACAGCACCGGCAGGAGGTAAACGCCCGTGAACTGGTACACCTGATGCCAGAACACCCCGGAATAGCCGCCCGGTGGATTGCCGGACGTCGTGATCCACCGGCCCATACCGCTGGCCTGCAGCCAGTTGTTCATCGGAATGGCGGCCGCCTTGAGCATGATCGCGATGCAGAACAGGGGCATCGAGAACAACACGAAGGCAATGCCGGTCACCGAATAGTCCAACATCGAATACTGCCGAACCGCGGTGACGACGCCGATGAGCAGGCCGATCGCGATGGCCAGCAGTTCGGCGAACACCACCAGTTTCGTCGTCGTCCACAACGCGGCCACGACCTGGGGCCGGACCGCCTGGTTGTTGTCACCGGGCACCACGTTCCGGTTCCAGTCGCCCTGGACGAAGGCGGCCGCCCAGTGGCCGTAGCGCTGGAGGAACGGCTGGTCGTAGCCGACGATCCGCTCCTCGTTGGCGATCGCGGTCGGTATCCGTGGCTGGGCGGTCTTCCAGTCGCCGAGCGGGTCGCCCATCGCGGTGACCAACGAGAAACACAGGAAGGTCGCGAGAATGAGCACCGGGATCGAAATCAGGATCCGGCGAACGACGTAGGTGAACATCCCACGGCCTCCCCAAGCTGGTGGACTGCCGAATCACGATAAGTGCCCGAACTCCTCCATTGGGTCGATCGTGTCCAAAGCGCAATACATCAGGAAACGACGTATACGGTACGTACCGACACTGTCACCGATCAGGGCGTTCCAGTGGCAGCAGCACGCTGGTCAGGAGCAGCCAGATCAAGCCGCCGAACCGGGCGATCGGCAGCAGTGGGTCCAGCGCGGACGTGAGCAGGGACAGCGTGGCCAGTTCGGCGATGCCGGCCACCACGAGCCCGGCCCAGCCCAGCCAGCGCGGCATCAGTCCGTTCATCATCCCGGGGATGGCGACGCCCGCGATCAGCAACCCGAACGGCACGACGAATCCGGCACCGCCGGTGGCGAAGGCGAGATCGGTCAGGGCGCGAGCCAGGCCGGGTTCGGTGCCGGAGGCGCTCTGCGCGGCGGTCCAGATGACCAGGCCGCTGACGGCAAGGGATGCCGACGCCAGCAGGCCGCCCGCCACCGCGATGGTGGCGCCCGGCACGGTGATCCCGAGGTGGCGCAGCCTGCGGTAGGTGACGGCGGTCCAGGTGGCCAGCGGGATCGACGTGCCGAATACGATCGTGCCAAGGACAATGAGGGTCGTGTGGTGGGTGAGGTCGTAGGCGATGGTGTCGGTCAGGCTGCTGGCAGGTCGCGGGCCACTGGCGCCGAGTATCGCCGAAGCCACGGTGAGCACGGCGAACGCGATCCCCGGGATCAGCAGCGGCGGACCGTACTGCCGGTGACGTGACACGACGGGCGCGGTGCCGTTGTCGTTTGACATGGGTTGATGATGCCACAGGTGTAATGATTACGCAATAGATACCGTTACGGTGGAGCTCATAGTGGAGATCGAACAGCGCAGGCACCTGGCCACGGCGATCCCCGGGCCGAAGTCGATGGAGCTGGACGCCCGCCGGGCCGCGGCCGTGTCGGCCGGAGTCAGCGTCGCCCTGCCGGTCTACGTCGAGCGGGCCGGCGGCGGCATCCTGGTGGACGTCGACGGGAACTCACTGATCGACTTCGGCTCCGGCATCGCGGTGACCACGGTCGGCAACGCGGCACCCAGGGTCGTCGAGCGGGTGCGCGCACAGGTCGCCGACTTCACCCACACGTGCTTCATGATCACGCCCTACGCCGAGTACGTGCAGGTGGCCGAAGCGCTCAACCAGCGCACCCCCGGCGACCACGAGAAGCGCTCCGCGCTGTTCAACTCCGGCGCCGAAGCGGTGGAGAACGCGATCAAGGTGGCCAGATCGGCCACCGGCCGACCCGCGATCGTGGCATTCGACCACGCCTATCACGGTCGAACCAACCTGGCGATGTCCCTGACCGCGAAGAACATGCCCTACAAGCACCGATTCGGCCCGTTCGCCGGTGAGATCTACCGAGTGCCCATGGCCTACCCGTACCGCTGGCCGACCGAGAACTGTGCGGACGAGGCGTTCGACACCTTTGTGTCCACAGTGCACACTCAAGTGGGCGAGGAGAACACCGCGGCGGTCCTGATCGAACCGATCCAGGGCGAAGGCGGCTTCATCGTGCCGCCGGCAGGCTACCTGGCCAGGATGGCGGAATGGTGCCGCGCCAACGATATCCTGTTCATCGCCGACGAGATCCAGACCGGCTTCTGCCGGACCGGCGACTGGTTCGCCTGCGAACACGAGAACGTGGTGCCGGACCTGATCACCACAGCCAAGGGCATCGCGGGCGGCCTGCCGCTGGCCGGCGTGACCGGCCGCGCCGAGTTGATGGATGCCGTGCACCCGGGCGGCCTCGGCGGCACGTACGGCGGCAACCCGGTGGCGTGCGCGGCCGCACTCGGCGCGATAGAAACGATGGCGGCCGAGGATCTGTGCTCCCGGGCTCGGCAGATCGAGTCCCTGTTCCTGCCAAGGCTGCGCACGCTGGCCGGCAAGTATCCGGAAATAGGCGACATCCGGGGCCGGGGTGCGATGCTGGCCATGGAACTGGTGTCGGACAAGGCAAAGACACCGAACCCGGCACTGACCACGGCCGTGAACAATGCCTGCCATAAAGCCGGACTGGTCACCCTGACCGCTGGTACCTACGGCAACGTCCTGCGTTTCCTGCCACCGCTGTCCATCGGCGACGACCTCATCCGCGAGGGTCTTGACATCCTGGAAGACGCCTTCCTGAGCCATCAACTCAGGTAGTCGAGCAGAACCGAGCGGAACTCGTCCGGAGTTTCCAGCCAGGGCACGTGACCGGCGTCCGGCAGCGTGACACGTGTCGCCGCCGGCAGCGCCTTCGCCAGGGAGTCCACCGACCAACGCGGCCGGATGTCCTGTGCCCCGTCCACGATCAGCGTCGGCACCGGCAGGGCCTGGCACCGGGGAATCAGCACCGACTCGTGCCAGCTCTCGCGATCCTCGGCACGCAGAGCGGCGTGGCACTCGTAGTTGACGTCGAACCAGGGCGTGGCCATCCGCTCCGCATAGCCGCGCGCCCGACCCGCGTCGGCGAAGTCCGCCGTCCACTGGCGAACCGCGAGTTCGCGACCGTCCACGCCCGTCAGCGTTGCCGGATCACAACGCGCCGCGAGGTTACGTTTGTAGTGCGGGTGCCAGTCCCAGCCGAGACCGACGCCGGACACGTACACGAGCCGGCTCACCCGGTCGGGATGGTCCAACGCGTAACGCAGGGCCAACTGCGCTCCCCACGAATGGCCCAACAGCGCCACCCGATCCAGCCCGAAGTGCTGACGCACCGCATCCAGGTCGGCAACGGCGCGAGCCATCGAGTACGGACCACGACGGTCCGACCGGCCACTGCCACGCTGGTCCCAGCGAATCACCCGCAGCCGGTCGGACAGCATCGGCACGAGGTCGGCGAACATGTCCCACAGGCCAGGGCCACCGTGGCACAGGATCAGTGGCGGCCCGTCGCCGGTGGCCGCGGCCCACAGGCGGCAGCCGTCCTCCGTGATGATCGTGTCCACGCCACCACCGTAATACGGTGGTGGGCGCCGACGAAGGGAGTTTTCATGACCTACCAGGCGGATCCGGCGCTGCTGAGCCGAGCCCGCGCCCTGCTGGCCGAGCATCCCGTGGTGGACGGGCACAACGACCTGCCGTACGCGCTGCGCAGGCAGGTCGGCTACGACCTCGACCAGCGGGACATCGCCACCGACCAGAGCGCCCACCTGCACACGGACCTCGACCGGCTGCGGGCCGGCGGTGTCGGCGCGCAGTTCTGGTCGGTGTACGTACCCGCCAGCATGGCCGGCGACACGGCGGTGGCCGCGACGCTGGAGCAGATCGACCTCGTGCGGACGCTGGCCGCGCGCTACCCGGACCGGCTGCGCCTGGCCAACACGGCCGCGGAGGTCACGGCAGCGCGGGCCGACGGGCGGATCGCGTCGCTGATGGGTGCCGAGGGCGGCCACTCCATCGCGTGTTCGCTGGCCACGTTGCGGGCGCTGCACACGCTCGGCGTCCGGTACCTGACGCTCACCCACAACGACAACACGCCGTGGGCCGACTCGGCCACCGACAAACCGGTCGCGAACGGCCTGACCCGGTTCGGCGAGGAGGTCGTGCGCGAGATGAACCGGGTCGGCATGCTGGTCGACCTGTCGCACGTGTCCGCGGACACCATGCGGGACGCGCTGCGCGTCACCCGGTCGCCGGTGATCTTCTCGCACTCGTCGTCGCGCGCGGTCTGCGACCATCCGCGCAACATCCCGGACGACGTGCTGGCCCAACTGCCGGCCAACGGCGGCGTGGCCATGGCGACGTTCGTGCCGCAGTTCGTGCTGCCCGCGGCCGCCGAGTGGAGCGCGGGCGCGGAGGCGACCATGCGGTCGCACGGCTTCCACCCGCGCGACAGCACCCCGGAAGCAACGGCGGTGCAACAGGAGTACACGAAGGCACACCCTCGGCCGATCGCGACCGTGGCTACCGTGGCCGACCACCTGGACCACATGCGCGAGGTCGCCGGCATCGACCACCTCGGCATCGGCGGCGACTTCGACGGGGTCACGTACACGCCGGACGGCCTGCTGGACGTGGCCGGCTATCCCAACCTGATCGCGGAACTGCTCGGCCGTGGTTGGTCCGAAGTGGACCTCGCCAAGCTCACCTGGGAGAACGCGGTGCGTCTGCTGCGGGACATGGAGGAGGTGGCGGCGGGCTTGCGACGCGTCGAGGCGCCGTCGATCGCCACGATCGAAGCGCTGGACGGTTGAGCAGCCGGCACACGTCCGGCCCCGCGTAGATCAGCAGGAGGGTAACGCCGACGATGACGTAGCTGTTCTCCGCCAACAGTCGCACCGGCGCCCACTCGGTCCCGTCGACATAGAGGAACGCG
>DASXXM010000610.1:0-4124 GCA_036503065.1 Pseudonocardiaceae bacterium
GCCGGTCAGCGTGATCGCGCACGACACCACCGCACTCGGCCGGGCAGCCGCCGACCTGCTGTTCGCCCGGCTGGCCGGGGACAACTCGCCACCGCACCGCGTCACGCTGCCCGTGCACCTGATCGCCCGAGGATCTGGAGAGAAGCGCCCGTGAACCCTTCTGGTCCGTCCGCGACGCCCGCCGTCGACCCCGCGCTGCACGAAGCGCGGCCGACGGTGCTGCCGCCCAACCAGCCGCGCCAGTTCTACCGGGGTGGCGCGGCCATCGCGGCGTTGCGCGGCGTGCCACCCACATCGGAGTTCGGGCCGGAGGACTGGGTCGCGTCCACCACGACCCGGTTCGGCCAGCCCACCGACGGACTGTCGACGCTGCCCGACGGCCGACTGCTGCGCGACGCCGTCGCGGCGGCACCCGAGGCGTGGCTCGGCGCCTCGCATCTGGCACATTTCGGCACCAGTACCGCGATCCTGGTCAAGCTGCTGGACGCGGGGCAGCGGCTGCCGGTGCACTGCCATCCGTCGAACTCCTTCGCGCAGCGCCATTTCGGCTCGCACTTCGGCAAGACCGAGGCGTGGGTGGTGATCGGCACCAGCGGCGCGGACCCCAGGGTGCACATCGGATTCAGGGACGACGTCGACCGTGGTGAACTGGCGGGCTGGGTGCGGGCGCAGGACCACGACGCGCTGCTCGGCGCGCTGAACTCGACCACGGTGGCACCCGGTGACACGGTGTTCATCCCGGCGGGCCTGCCGCACGCGATCGCAGGCGGGGTGTTCATCGTCGAGCTGCAACAGCCGACCGACCTGTCGGTCACCCTGGAGTGGGACGGTTTCCTCGCCGACGAGTCGGCCGGGCATCTCGGCGTCGGCTTCGACGTGGCGCTGGACTGCGTCGACCGCGCCGGGTGGGGGGATGGCCGGTGGGAGTCGCTGGTCCGGCACACCGGCGGCGCGGCCGCGCCCGTGGTCGACCTCTTCGGCGATGGCGCGGACGGTTTCTTCCGTGCCCAGCGGATTCAGGGGCCGGTCGATCTGGAGGCGTCGTTCGCGGTGTTGGTGGTGTTGGCCGGCAGCGGCCGCCTGCACACCGAGCGGGGTGGCACGGTGGAACTGCGCCAAGGTCGGACGCTCGTGGTGCCGCACGTCGCCGGTGCGTCCACTGTGGAGGGCGAGGTGATGGTGGTGCGCTGCCGGCCACCCGCAGGCGGTTCGTCATGATCGAACCGATCCTGGAAGCCCGCGACCTGGTCAAGCGGTACGGCTCGGTCGAGGCGCTGCGCGGCGCGTCGTTCGCGGCGCACGCGGGCGAGGTGGTCGCGCTCATCGGCGACAACGGCGCCGGCAAGTCCACCCTGGTGAAGTGCCTGTCCGGCGTGGAACGTCCGGACGCGGGCCAGATCCTGTTGGACGGCAAGGTGGTCACGCTCGACTCGCCGACCGCGGCCCGCGCGCACGGCATCGAGACCGTGTACCAGGACCTCGCGGTCGCGCCGGATCTCGACCCGGCAGCCAACCTGTTCCTCGGCCGGGAACTGCGGCGCGGCGGCCTGCTCGGCAGGCTCGGCATGCTGGACAAGGCGGCGATGCGGCGGCGTGCCGTGGACGAGTTCGCGCGGCTGGGGGTGCAGTTGCAGAGCGTCGAGGTGCCGATCGGCGCGCTGTCCGGCGGGCAGCGGCAGAGCGTGGCCGTGGCCAGGTCGGTGGTGTGGGCCAGCAAGGTCGTGTTCATGGACGAGCCGACCGCGGCGCTGGGTGTCGTGCAGCGCGAGCGGGTGCTCGACGTGATCAAGCGGGTCAGGGACACCGGTGTGTCCGTGGTGCTGATCAGCCACAACATGCCGGAGGTGCTGGCCGTCGCGGACCGGATCGAGGTGCTGCGACAGGGCGTGCGGGTGGCCCGGTTCACGGCCGCTGAGGCAACGCTCGAACACCTGGTCGGCGCCATGACCGGTGCCCTGTCCCAGGAGGACGCGTGAGTACCGCCACCGCCCCCGACGTCACCACCGACCTGCCGCCCGACCAGCGGACGTGGCGGCAGAAGTTGGTCGGCGCCAACGTGTTCTGGATCGCGCTGGTGCTCGTGGTGCTGTGCGTCGTGTTCAGCGTGCTGGCGCCGCGCGCGTTCCCGACCCTGTTCAACGCGCAGACCACGCTGATCGAGACGTCGGTGTTGCTGATCCTGTCGGTCGGCATGACGTTCGTGATCATCACCGCAGGCATCGACCTGTCCGTCGGTTCGGTCCTGATCTTCGCCAGCATGATGGCCGGCAAGACCCTGAACGCGTTGGGGGTCAACGGAGATCCGACCAACGAGGGCTGGGGTCCGATCATGGTCGGGCTGCTCGTCGCCGTCGTGTCCGGCACGGCGTGGGGCCTGCTCAACGGACTGCTGATCGCCAAGGCGCGCATTCCGCCGCTGGTGGTCACGCTCGGCTCGTTCGGCGCGGCGCTGGGCGCGGCCGACCTGTTGAACAACGGTTCGGACATCGAGACCGTGCCCAAGATCCTGAACACCACGCTGGGCTACGGCACGTCGTTCGGGATCGTGCCCAACATGGTCCTGATCGCGGCGGTGATCACCCTGGCAGGCGCGTGGCTGCTGCACACGACCAGGTTCGGCCGCCACACGTTCGCCATCGGCTCCAACGGCGAGGCGGCACGGCGGGCCGGCATCGGCGTGACCAGGCATCTGGTGCTGGTCTACACGTTGACCGGCCTGCTGGCCGGCGTGTCCGGGTTCATGTCGTTGGCCTACTTCGGCACGACGAACATCAGTGGCCACACCACCGACAACCTGGACGCGATCTCGGCGGTGGTGATCGGCGGCACGAGCCTGTTCGGCGGCCTGGGCACCATGTTCGGCACCGTGATCGGCGTGTTCATCCCGGCAGTACTGAAAAAGGGTTTCGACATCATTCACGTCCAGGACTTCTGGCAGTTGATCGCGGTCGGCGCGGTACTGGTCGCGGTGGTCTGGTTCGACCAGCGACGCAGGAGCAGCCGCGATCGCTAGGACTTCTTCCGATTCACAACGAGGTGCGGAGGTATTGCTGATGAAGGTCGCAGTGGTCGCCGTCGTCGGGGCGGCGGTGGTATTGGCCGGGTGTGGCAGCGGCACGGTGGGCGGCTCGTCCGGCGGTTCGGGCAGCGCTCCCACGAACAAGCATCTGGCGCTGGTGGCCGGGGTGGACAACGAGCCCTTCTACTACACAATGGAGTGTGGCGCGAAGGCCGAGGCCACGAAGCTGGGCTACACGTTGGACTTCAAGGCACCGTCCGCGTTCGACGCCGGTCTGCAGAACCCGATCATCACGGCGGAGGTCAACGACAAGCCGGCCGGCGCGCTGATCGTGCCGGACAGCGACACCGCGTCCGCGGGCCCGATGCAACAGTTGAAGAACGCCGGCACGAAGGTCGTCGAAGTGGACACGTCCCTGAAGGACTCGTCGATCGCGCTGTCGTCGATCTCGTCGGACAACACCCAGGGCGGCACGCTGGCCGCCGACACGCTCGGCAAACTGGTCAGCGGCAAGACCGGTTCGGTGCTGGCACTGGACACGAAGGCCGGAACGTCCACAACGGATCAGCGAGCGACGGGTTTCGCCGCTGAGATCACGGCCAAATACCCGAACCTCAAGCTGCTGACCACCGTGTTCACCAACAACGATCCAGCGGTGGCCGCGCAAAAAGTCACAGCGACAATCGCGTCGACACCGGACCTGGTGGGCATCTTCGCCACGAACCTGAACACCGGCCAGGGCGCGGCCACGGGCCTCGGGAACGCGCACAAGGCAGGCCAGATCCAACTGGTCGGATTCGACGCGAGCCCGAACGAGGTGACGGACCTGCGCAGCGGCCAGTTCCAGGCACTGATCGCCCAGGAACCGGGCACGATCGGCAAGGACGGCGTCGACCAGGTGGTCAACGCCATCAACGGCAAGCCGGTGACGGCGACCATTCCGACCGATCTGGTGTCCATCACCCAGGCCAACATGGACAGCAACCAGCAGTTCTTCTACACCCAGACGAAGTGCTGACCCGGCCGGGCCCGGTGCCGGATTCCCACGAACCTGGCACCGGGCCTGGACAATTGTTGGACACTGCGGCCATTTGAGTTAACGCAC
>DASXXM010000611.1:0-5506 GCA_036503065.1 Pseudonocardiaceae bacterium
CAGCGACATCGTCGTGCCGCTGTACGCGGCCGGGGTCGACGTGGACATCGTGCCGGGGACCGGGCCGGTGCTGGGCAAGCCGGTGCGCACGGCCGCCGACGTGGCCGCGATGCCGGTCCTGCACCCCGACCAGGTGGCGCCGGTGGCGGACACGATCCGTTTGTTGATCACCGAGCTGGGTGACACCCCGTTGATCGGCTTCGCCGGTGCGCCGTTCACCCTCGCCTCGTACCTGGTCGAGGGCGGACCCAGCCGCGAGTACCTCCGTACCAAGGCCCTCATGCACGGCGATCCGGACACCTGGCACGCCCTGCTGGACCGCATCGCCGACCTGACGTTGACGTTCCTGCTGGCGCAGGTCGCCGCCGGCGTCGACGCGGTACAGCTGTTCGACTCGTGGGCCGGCGCGCTGTCCGAGCGGGACTACCGGCGGTTCGTGCTGCCGCATTCGGCCAAGGTGCTCGGCGGGCTGGCTGATGCCGGCGTGCCGCGTATCCACTTCGGCGTCGGCACCGGCGAGCTGCTCGGTGCCATGCGGGCGGCGGGCGCGGACGTGGTCGGCGTCGACTGGCGGGTGCCGCTGGACGTGGCCGTGGAGCGCCTGACGTGCGCCGTGCCGGACGGGCCCGCGCCGGTCGTGCAGGGCAACCTGGATCCGGCGCTGCTGCTCGCCGACTGGTCGGTGGTCGAGTCGGAGGTGCGCCGTGTCCTCGACGACGGTCGCGCGGCCGGTGGGCACGTATTCAACCTCGGCCACGGCGTCCTGCCCGAGACCGACCCCACGGTGCTGACCAGGGTCACCGAGCTGGTGCACAACCTGACGGGGGAGTGAGTTCGATGCGGGTGGCGGTGGTGGGCGGCGGGATCAGCGGACTGGCCGCCGCGCACCGCCTGCGCCGCGAACTGGGCCCGGACGTCGAGATCACGGTGCTCGAGCTGTCCGACCGGGTCGGCGGCAAACTCCGCACGGTCGACCTGGCCGGCCACCGCTACGACGTGGGTGCCGAAGCGTTCCTGAGCCGCCGCCCCGAACTGACCGCGCTGATCGCCGAACTGGACCGCACCGCCGAACTGGTCCACCCCACCCCGGCGCGCGCCGGCATCCGGGCCGGCGGCCGGACCAGGCCGTTGCCGCCCGGCACGGTCGTCGGTGTCCCGATCAGCGCCGCCGCCGTGGCGGAGGTGCTGTCCGCGGACGGCCTGCGGCAGGTGGCGGCCGAAGCCGACCTGCCGCCGCTGCGCCTGGACGGCGCGGACGTCGCCGTCGGCGACCTGATCACGGCCCGGCTGGGCGCCGAAGTGTCCGATCGGCTGGTCGACCCGTTGCTCGGCGGCGTCTACGCAGGCCGGGCCGGCAGCCTCGGCCTGCGGGCCACCATGCCGGCGCTGGCCGCGAAACTGGACGCCGGTGCCGGCTCGGTGCTGGCCGCGGCCGCCGCCCTGGTTCCCACGGCCGACCGGAACGGCACCCGAGCCGCCGTGTTCGGCACCATGAGCGGCGGACTCGGCACGCTGGCCGAGCGGCTCGCCACGGCGTCCGGCGCGGTCGTCCGGCGCGGCCTGCCCGTCCGGGTCCTGCACCGCACGCCTGCGGGCTGGCGGCTGGAACTCGGCCCGGTGCCCCGCCCGGAGTTCGTCGACGCCGACGCCGTGATCCTGGCCGTCCCGGCGCCGTCGGCCCGTCGCCTGCTCGCGGACATCGCGCCCGCCGCGTCGGCGGCCTACGGCAGGATCGAACTGGCGTCGATGGCCGTGGTCGCGCTGGCGCTGCCGGCCGACGCGCCGCTACCCGACTCGTCCGGTGTGCTGCTGGCCTCCGGCGAGCGGCATGCCGACGGAACCCTGTTCACCGCCAAGGGGTTCACGTTCTCCAGTCGCAAGTGGACACATCTGGCCGGCCTCGGTCACCTGCTGGTGCGTGGCTCGGTCGGCCGGTTCGGCGAGGCCGACGTGCTGCACCGGGACGATGCCGACCTGGTCGCCGCCGTCCGCGCCGACCTGGCCGAACTCACCGGTGTCACCGCGGCACCGCTGGACAGCGTGGTCACCCGGTGGGGCGGCGGGCTGCCGCAGTACGGCGTCGGGCACCTGGACCTGGTCGACACGATCGATGCGGCCGTGGCGGAACTGCCAGGTCTGGCCGTCGCGGGCGCGGCACTACAGGGTGTCGGCGTGCCCGCGTGCATCGCCTGCGCGGACCGGGCCGCACGGCGGATCGTCGAGTTCAGTCGGCAATCGCGCCCTGTGCGATGACCTTGGTGATCCGGCCCCGGACCAGCAGCTCACCCGGCACGGCGTTGCGCTTGCCGAACGCGTCGGCCGCCTCGGCGCCCATGTAGCGGCCGGCCAGCCTCGTCGACCAGACCAGCATCTCGTCCAGGTCCTCCGAGATGGTGGCCTCGCCGTTGATCGTCACGAACGAGAACGGTGGCTTCTCGTCGTCGACGCACAGGCTGAACCGCGGTTCGCGCCGCAGGATCCGGCCCTTGAGACTGTTGCCCGGCACGGTGAAGACCAGATAGTCGTGCTCGCCGTCGGAGTCCAGGACGAACCAGATCGGCACCACGTGCGGTGCGCCGTTCGCCCGAACCACGGCGATTTTTCCGGTTCGCGATCCGGCGGACGCGAACTCCCACCACTGCTCCCGTGACATAACGTACATCGACACCTCCGACATCCAGCATGAACCAGCGGGGCGATCATCGCCGTGCGGTGGAATCATGGTGGCATGGCCCGTCTGAACTACAACGAGCTCAACAGCACGATCCGCTACACCATGTGGTCGGTGTTCCAGGTCGCGGCAGGTCGCCTGCCCGACGACCGTGGCCCGGCCGCCGCGGAGGCACAGGGCTACCTGGACGGCCTCGCCGCGAAGGACGTGCTGGTGCGGGGTGTGTACGACGTGGCAGGGCTGCGTGCCGACGCCGACTTCATGATCTGGTGGCACGCCGAGGAGATCGAGCAGCTACAGGCCGCGTTCAACGGGTTCCGGCAGACCGCGCTGGGCCGGGTCGCCACCCCCGTCTGGAGTCAGGCGGCGTTGCACCGGCCCGCCGAGTTCAACCGCAGCCACGTCCCGGCGTTCCTGGCCGACGAGGAGCCCCGCCGGTTCGTCTGCGTCTACCCGTTCGTGCGGTCCTACGAGTGGTACCTGCTGCCCGAGGAGGAGCGCCGCCTGCTGCTGGCCGAGCACGGCCGCCTCGCCCGCGACTACCCGGACGTGCGCGCCAACACGGTGTCGTCGTTCGCACTCGGTGACTACGAGTGGATGCTGGCCTTCGAAGCGGACGAACTTCACCGGATCGTGGACCTGATGCGTCACCTGCGGTCCAGTGAGACCCGCCGGCACGTGCGCCTGGAGGTCCCCTTCTACACCGGCACCCGCCTGCCGGCCGCTGAACTGGTCAAGAACCTGCCGTAGCGCTCACCGCGGCGGGTCGACGATCTGGATCGAGTTCCGGATGCCGGCACAGCCCCTGTCGATCGCGGGTTGTTGCTGCGCCCACTGGCAGTCGAGTTCGACCTCGGTGTAGCCGCGAAAGGCGAAGTAGAGCGTCGACGTGAACTGGCCGTCGGTCTTGCTGACCGTCAGCCGCACCGCCCGCGCGCCGTCCACCGACGTGATCGCGGGCTGACCGACGACCTTGATCCCGGCCGCCGCGCTGTTCGACAACGCGCTGTTGATCAGGTCGGACAGCGCCGGCTCGCTGAGCGAGTCGCTGTCCAGCCGAAGCGGGTAGACCGCCACGATGATCGTGTCGTACGGCGCGACGGCCACCGCGCTGACGTAGCTGCTCGGATTGGCGCTCTGGTACTGCAACGACAGTTTGCCCGTGGTGTCGGTGAACCCGGCCGGCAGCAGGTAGCAGTAGGGCGCGCCCGTCGGCTGGATCACGGTGCCGCCGGAACACGCGGCGGCGGCCCCGACCCGGCCGGCCGCCGGCACCGCCGACCCCGCGATGGACGTGGCGCAGCCCGCTGTGACCAGCAGACCGGCCAGCAACACCGCCACGCCCGTCCGTCGCACCCCGTCACTCTACTTTTCGGTGGTGGGCAAGGCGAACGAAGTGGTGACGAACTCACGTAGGGGTCCCCTCGAAGGGGATCCCCTTGTGCTAATCCTAGTTGATCTTGGGGCGGGGCTCCAGCGAGTTACGCCGACCTGTGGACAACTGGACTACTTGGCCGCGTCGTCGGGCACCAGCGTCAGCGAGATCGAGTTGATGCAGAACCGCTGGTCGGTGGGTGTGCCGTAGCCCTCGCCCTCGAACACGTGGCCGAGATGGCTGTGGCAGGTGGCACACAGCACCTCGGTACGCACGCCGCCGAAACCGCGGTCCTCGCGCAGGATCACGCTGTCGCCTGCCAGCGGCGACCAGAACGACGGCCAGCCGCAGTGCGAGTCGAACTTGGTGTCACTGCGGAAGAGTTCCGCGCCGCACGCGCGGCACTGGTAGACACCGATCGTCTTGGTGTCGGTGTACTCCCCGGTGAACGGCCGCTCGGTGGCGGCTTCGCGGAGCACCGAGTACTCCTGCTTGGACAGCTCGTCGCGCCATTCCCGTTCCGACTTGACCACTTTCGGCGTGGCGCCGACTACCGGTTTCATACCTCCACGGTAACCGTCAACCGAAGGTAGCGAAGACTTCGACGACGGTCTGCCATGCGGCCCAGATCACGCCGAGCAGGAGCAGGCTGACCAGGATGACGGCCATGAGCCGTCGATGCCCGTTCGCCCGGTTCGCCGAGTTCGCGAACTCGCCGACACCACGCAGGTAGCCCTCGACCGTGAACGAGTTCGTCGGCGCCTGCATCCGCCGGAGATGCTCGGCGAAGGCGCGCGTCTCCGGGTCGTCGGGGTCCAGTCCGATCAGCTCGTCGCCGATCGGATCGGAGTCGTCGTCATCCTGACGAGCGGTCACACCTACACGGTAGCCGTAGGCCACCTTGCGCACGAGCCACCGCGGTTACCGGGCTGTGACGGATCACCGGGCTGTGACGGATCATTGCGCCTTGGCCAGTTCGCCGTCCGGCCGGATCGCGCCGACCGGCTCGCCGTGGCCCAGTACCGGGGCTTCGGCGAGTTCGGCGAGGCTGTCCGCTGTCACGCCGAGCCGGCGCAACGCGGCCACCATGACCACCGACCGGGCCCTGGCAGCCCCGTCCGCGATCTTCAGCGCCACCGCCCGACCGTCGGGCAGGCCGATCGCGTACACGCCCTCCGCGCCGTCCTTCGCCACCGCGCCCGGCAGCGCCCGCATCAGCCGGGCAACCTCGCTGCCGGTCCCGCCGACCCATTCCGGATAGGTGCGCATGGCCGTACCGACGCTGTGTTCGACGCTGTCGTCCGGCGCGCTCGCCAGTTGCCGGAACGCCATGGCCAACCCGGTCAGGCTGATGCCGAACAGCGGCGCGCCACAGCCGTCCACCCCGGTGGCGCCGACCGGCTCGCCGGCCAGTTCGGCCACGGTGTCCCTGAGGGTTAACTGCAACGGGTGACGCGGAT
>DASXXM010000612.1:0-8751 GCA_036503065.1 Pseudonocardiaceae bacterium
CTGTGATGCCCTCGTCGGCCAGCAGGCGACCGATGCCGGCCCGCAGCAGCACCGAGTCCTCCGCGATCACCACTCGCACGGCAACTCCGCCGTCACCACGGTCGGGCCGCCCGGCGGCACGATCGGCAAGCCCGGCAAGACCCCCGCCGAGCCGAACCTCGGCGCCGCCGTGTCCGTCGTCGGTCACCCGCACGGTCACCGAGTCGCCTCTGCGGCGCACCGACACCTGTGCGGAGTCGGCAGCAGAGTGTTTGGCCAGGTTCGTCAACGACTCGGCGACGATGAAGTACGCCGCGCTTTCCACCGCGGCCGGCGGTCTCGGTGAGACGTCCACGTCGACGGCAACCGGTACTGGGCTGCGCGCCGCCAGCGCGGACAGCGCCGCGTCCAGGCCGCGATCGCCCAGCACCGCCGGGTAGATGCCCCTGGCCAGGTCACGCAGTTCGGCCACGGCCTGCTTGGCGTCCGCGTGCGCCTCGTCGATCAGCGCTCGGGCCGACTCCGGGTCGTTGTCCAGTTTGTTCTTGGCCCTGCCCAGCGTTATGGCCACCGCGACCAGGCGCTGCTGTGCGCCGTCGTGCAGGTCGCGTTCGATGCGCCTGCGTTCGGCCTCGGCCGCGTCCACGCCCCGGGCCCGGCTGGCCTGCAGGTGCTCGGCTCGGGCCGCGAGCCGGGCCGCGGCCGTCGGTCCGAGCAGCGCCTTGGCCACCGCCGCCTGGAACCGCACGACCCATGGCGTTACCAGGACGGCCAGCACCAACAGGATGAGTCCGATGCCGGCATAGGGCAGCGACTGGCCCACGGTGTGGACCGCGACCATCTGGCCACGCAGGTTGGGCACGTTGATGGCGTCGGCCAGCGGCAACAGTGGTCCGTAGACCGGCAGCAGCAGCACCGCGATCGGGTACACCCACAGCGCTACGACCAGTACGAACTCGACAACGCACAGTGGTGCACGCAGGAGGACGTAGCTGATGTCCCGCCAGGTCGCCGGATCGGCCAGCTTCGCCCGCCATCGCCGGAACCGTGATCCCACCGGCAGTGGCCGGTAGGGCGACGGGATGTCGATACCTAACGTGACCCGCATCCAGCCGCGTTCCATGCGGGCCACGCCGCGCCAACCCGCGGTCACGGCCATGAGAATCGGCAGGCCGACCCAGATCACCGACGACACCACGCCGGCCAGCGTCAACAGGAGCAGCGGCAGGCTGCCGACCAGTCCGATCGGTACCGACAGGGACAGGTAGGCGAATGCACCGCGCAGTCGTGGCCGACCGATCCGGAACCGCTCGAAGCCGGCGGTCCGTGTCGGGTCGGTAGTGTGTTCGGTCACCGCGTCCTCCTTACGGTTGTGGCTGTCGTGGGCGGCGCCGGTTGGTGCCGCGAGATCAGAATGCAGGGTGGACGAGTGGGAGACCATCGGGCTGGCTGGTGGATCTTGGGTGGGGCTGTCCCTACCTTCCATCGACTGATCACCCGTTCGATGGCTGGGTGACCGGGTCGTTGTGATCGCCGTCGGCTCGGCGGCAGGCTAACCAGGTGTTGGACTGGCGTCGGGCCGATATACTGGCGGGGTAGGCCACCAAACAGGGGGGTGAACGGTTTCGACTCTGGACGTTGAGTCAGGGGAAGCGTGCAGGTGCAGGCGAGAGACCACCTCAAGCGTCATCGCAAACCAATAAGCGCCAAGACTAATAGTCAGCGCCAATTCGTTCTCGCTGCCTGAGCGAGTGCGATTGTGTCGGCCCGGGAGTGCCTCCGTCCCGGTCAGCCGGCATCAGCTAGGAGGCTCACCGCCAGCACCGGCCGCGGATGCTGATCGGGAAACTCACAGCGGCTGGGCCCGTCACACCGGCTAGTTCACGTGATCGGTGGGGTCAAGTAGAGGCATAGTGAACTGCGCACGGAGAAGCCCTGATAAGGCGACAGAGGACCCGGGTTCGATTCCCGGCACCTCCACGTCCTCCGGCCGACCCTGCTCGACGCTTGCGTCTTCGCCGGGTCGGCCGTCGTGTCTTCTGGGGGGCGACCCCCCAGACCCCCACGGTGCGAGCTCGTTGCGCTGGCATTGTGGCCGGCTTGGTGGTTGACCAGTGCCGGTTGCGTCAGGCATATGGCCTCAGTCGACCTGTTCCCGAACGCGCTTGCCGGGTCGGCTATCGTACCAGAGCGCAACCGCCCGAGCGTCTGGATATCTTGGTGTTGTGGGCGATGACATCTGGGCCGGTTTGGCCGATCTCTTTGCCGATGAGGCTTATGCCTCGGTGAAGGGGCGCGTGCGCACGTATGTGATGCACCAGCAGTTGCTCGAGCATCTGCCCGAGCCACCGGCCACGGTGTTGGATGTTGGTGGCGGTGCTGGCCATCAATCGTTTCCGCTGGCCCAAGCCGGTTATGAGGTGACGCTGCTTGATCCGTCACCGGCGATGCTGGACAAGGCACGCCAGCGACTCCAGCGGCTGTCTGGTGCGGCCCGGCGGCGGGTGACGTTCTTGCGGGCCGACGGTGAGAACGCCGTCGAGGCGGTGAATGGGCGACGGTTCGCTGCTGTGTTGTGCCATGGCGTGCTCGGGTACCTCGAGCAACCGGAGCCGTTGGTCAACCAGTTGTGCCGGTGCGCGGCTGCCGGTGGCGTGGTCTCGATCATGGCCGGCAACGCCAAGGCGATGGCGGTACGCCCAGCCCTGGAACGGCGGTGGGACGATGCCCTGGCGGCATTTGACGCTACGGGCGAGGTTGGGGTGCTGGGAGTGCCGACCCGAGCCGACACGGTGGAGCACCTCAGCGAACTCATGCAGGGCCAGGGCGTGGCACCACTGCGCTGGTACGGGGTATGGCTGTTCACCGACTGGCTCGATTTCAGTGGAGCCGAGTTGGACCCCAACGATTCCAAGCAGGTGGCGGCGATGGCCGCGGTCGAACTCGAAGCCAGCAGACGCGACCCCTACCGCCAGCTCAGTCGCCCCTTCCATCTCGTGGGGCGCAAAGGTCTGGGCTGACGGCGCAACGGCAGCCAAGTGCTGAGGGCGGCCCGGATCAGTCGGGTGACGCCGTAGACTGGTTGTGGTGCTGGAGGGTGCCGCCGGGTTCGCGGGTAGGACTGAGTCCACCTCCGCACGTTGGTACCGTTGCCGGCCTCTTCCTCAGCCCGAGTCGCGGACCGCGGGCGTCGGAGGGAGACGCTATGTCTCGTTCGCTACCCGGTCGGCCCGATCTTGACCAGTTACGTCGGCGTGCCAAGGAATTGCGCGATGCCGCGCAGGCCGGGGAGGCGGCGGCGCGCAACCGGGTCGCCGCCCAGGTCGGTTCGTCGGCTGAGGTCACGTTGTCGTTGGCGCAGTTGGTCATCGCCCGTGAGTACGGATTCGCCAGTTGGTCGAGGCTCAAGACCGCGCTGGGCCGCCAGGGCACGCCGGACCTTGCCGCGCTGGTGAACGACTTCCTCGCCGCGAGCGTCGACGGCCGAAGCCGGCTCGCCGGTCGTCTGCTCGCCGGCGACCGCCGGATCGCGGCGTACGACATCAGTACCGCGGCCGTGCTCGGTGACGTCGCTCAGGTACGGGAGCTGCTGACCGCGGATCCGACCAGCGCGATCCGGCTCGACGACCGGCGAGGCTGGCCGCCGTTGCTGTACGCCTGCCATTCCTGCTGGCACCGCGTTGACACCGCGCGGGCCGAGGGCATCCTGCAGGTGGTGTGGCTGCTGCTGGACACCGGTGCCAGCGCGAACAGTAACAACGGGCTGCCATCGCGCCACGGCTACCGCTCCGCGCTCTACGGCGCGGCCGGCATCGCCAACAACCCGGCGGTCACGTCGTTGCTGCTGCGCTACGGCGCCAATCCGAACGACGACGAGTCGCTCTACCACGCGGCCCAGCACGCCGACCGCGCCTGCCTACGGATACTGCTCGGTCACGGCGCCACAGTGACCGGCACGAACGCGTTCGCGGCCGCCATCGCGCCGGGCAACGCAGAGGGCGTCCGGCTGATGATCGAGGCCGGGGGAGACCCGGGTCGCCCGGGTCTCGTGGCGCGCGACGGGCACCTGGCCGACCGGTCTCTCAACCCGCTGCCGCTGGCCGTGGTCGACTGCGGGGTTGACGTCGTCGAACAGCTGCTGGCCGCCGGGGCGGACCCGAACGCGCTCGGCGAGGATCACCGGTCACCCATCCGGCGGGCGACCCGACGTGGCAACCTCGACGTCGCACGCCTGCTGCGCAAATACCACGCCCGGGACGACACCACCGAGGTCGACCGGTTTCTCGGCGCCTGCCACCGGGGCGACCGGGCCGCCATCCGACAACTGCTGGCCGTGTCGCCCGACCTGCCGGGTCGCCTGGCCGAGCCGGATCTCGGTGCGCTCGCGGACGCGGCCGAGTACGGCAGCACGGCTGCGGTCCGGCTGATGCTGGAAGTCGGCTTCCCCGTCGGTGCGCTGCGCGACGATGGCGCCACCGCGTTGCACGCCGCCGCCTACGCAGGCCGAACGACCATGATCGAGTTGCTGCTGGCCCGTGGCGCCGACGTCAACGCACCGGACGGCCGGTGGGGCTCGACGCCGCTGGCCTGGGCGACCGTGGGCAGTGGCGAACGGCCGCGGTCCGCGATCGACGCGGATTGGGCGGCCGCGGTGCGGGCGCTGTTGGCGGCAGGCTCGGCCTCCCACGACGCATGGATCGACAGCAAGCCGCCCAGCGAGGAGGTCGCCGCGGTGCTGGTCGACCACGGCATCGCCGAACCGGACGACTGACCAGTGGTTTCGCTATTCGGCGGCGGTATGCTCCCGGCGCAGTTTCCGGTACTCGCGGATCACCAATGTGATGATCACCACGTCGATCGCGGCGAAGATCGGTAGCGCGATCGAGTGAGTGTGCACCGCACGCCACACCTCGTAGACCACGAACCCGGCGAGCACGACGACGGACACCGGGAACATCCACATCACCCGTTTGACCAGCGCCCACACCAGTATCAGCTTGATCACGCCGTGCGCGAGCAGGTAGATGATGGCGAACCAGCGGCTGCTGCCGTTGGCGAAGTGGTTGGCCGCCTCGGCCAGGTGGGTGGACAGGGTGCCGTTCGGGTCGCCGAGCAGATCCCTCGTGATGATCATGTTGGCGACGCCGGTGATCAGCGTCGGCGGGATCACCATGAGCAGCAACGCGCCCAGGAACTGCAGCGCGCCGTCGATGCCCTTGACTGCGATGGCGATCGCGAACATCCGCTCGGTCCGGTCGGTGCCGCGACTCTGCCGTGTGCTGGTCATGGTGTGCTCCGGTGGTCGGCGTGCACTCGGCCACAGTCCCCCGGTGGCTGGGACCCGTGCACGTCTGTTTTACGTACTGACCGAGCACGGCGTTACTTGTATTCCAGAATTACGCCGTTTGCCCAGTTTTGGTGCACCACTCAGCCGGTTGTCACCCCGATGAGTGAGCCGATGCCGTAGGTCGCCGCGGTCGCGATCGCGCCGAACAGCAGTTGCCGCAGGCCACTGCGCCACCACGACATCCGGGTGAACCTCGCCACGATCGCGCCGGCCAGGAACAGTCCGCCGCCGCCGATGCCGAGGCCCAGCCAGAGCGACTGGAGGCCGAACAGGAACGGCAACAGCGGAAACACCGCGCCGAGCGAGAAGCACAGGAACGACGACACCGCGGCTACCACCGGTGACGGCTGCTCGTCCGGGTCAAGGCCGAGTTCCTGGGTGAGGTGCACCCGGATGGCCATCTCCGGGTTGGCGTGGATCTCCTCGGCGACCAGTTCCGCCGTCGACTCGGTCAGGCCCATCTCGCGGTACATCTGGACCAGTTCGGCCTGCTCCGCCTCCGGGTTGCGCTCCAGTTCGTCCCGTTCGATGGCGGCCTCCGCCTCGACCGCGTTGTTCTGCGTGCCGACCGAGGTGTATTCGCCCAACGCCATCGAGAAGGCCCCGGCGACCAGGCCCGCGGTCCCGGACAGCACGATCACGTGGCCCGGGGCTCCCGCACCGCCCACGCCCGCGACCAGCGCGATGTTGGTGACCAGACCGTCCATCGCGCCGAACACGGCAGGGCGCAGCCAGCCGCCGGACACGTCCGCGTGGGTGTGGCCGACTTCGGCGCTACCGGTCTTCTCCATTTCCGTCACCATTCGAGGGTAAGGGTCCGACCAGGTCCATGATGGACTCAGGACAGCCTTGCGAAGGGCTGCCTGTCCTGACTCCTGTGGGTGTCACTCGTCTGACCGGTGACAACAGGTCTCAGCCGGTACTCAGAGTCAATCGGTAGTCTCGTCGCCGTGGCGCGACTCCCATCTCGGGTGCTCGATGCGATCGGCACCCTGTGTCGGCTCGGTCTCGCCGCGGTGTGGCTGATTTCGGGGAGCGTCAAGGCCGTGGACCCGAACCAGACCTATGCCGCGGTCGGGGCCTATCGGGTGCTGCCCAGCGGTCTGGTGAGCCCGGTCGCGGCCGTGCTGCCGTTCCTGGAGTTGGCGTTCGGGCTGTTGGTGCTGGTGGGGATCGGTACCCGGCTGATGGGCGTGCTGTCCGGGCTGCTGCTGCTCGTGTACATCGCGGGCGTTGCGCAGTCCTGGGCTCGCGGACTGACCATCGACTGCGGCTGCTTCGGCGGTGGTGGGCAGGTCGCCGCAGGTCAGACACAGTATCCGCAGGAAATCCTGCGAGACACCGGCTTCGTCATCCTGGCGGTCTGGCTGACGGTGCGTCCGCGCACCATGTTCGCCGTCGACAGGTTGCTGGCACGGCGCCAGCCGGATGAACCCGGCAATTCAGCATCGTCAGTGGTAGGGAGTGCATGATCGTGGGCGGCGCCCAACGGAACAATCGCAACCGCAAGCAGAAGCAGCGCCAGTCACAGGCGGCGGCCCGGGCGGTGTCCGCCGCCCGCGGCGGCAATCGGGACCTGACCAAAGTGATCATCGCCATAGTGGTCGTGGTCGTGCTCGCGGGTGCCGTGGTGGCCGCGGTGCTCTACCAACAGCACCAGAAGACGGTGGCCGCGCAGACCGTCATCCCCGCGCAGACGGTTCAGGGCTCGAGCAGTTACCCGACGTCGCTCGACCGGGTCAACGCGACCGTGCTGGTCGGCCAGCCAACCGCCAAGGTGACGATCGACGCCTACGAGGACCTCATGTGCCCGATCTGCGGCAATTTCGAGGCGGCGAACTTCACCAGCATGGAGCGGCAGTTGGCGGCAGGCACCATCAAGGTCCGCTACCACATGATCAATCTGCTCGACAACAGTTCGAACCCGGCCGGCTACTCGCTCATGGCCGCCAACACCGCGCTCGCCGTCGCCACCGTCGCGCCGGACAAGTTCATCGACTACCACTACAGCCTGTTCCAGAAGCAGCCACAGGAGAACGGCGCCGGCTGGACGCAGGCGCAGCTGGACAGCCTGGCCAATCGGCTCGGCGTGAGCGGAACCGAGTTCGACAGTCTGGTCAGCAACAAGACGTACAACAGTCAGATCCAGACAAACCTGGCCAACGCGCAGAAGAACCAGGCACTGTTCCAGACCGGTTCGGACGGCACGAAGGGTTTCGGTACCCCGACCATTGTTGCGAACAACAAGACGATCAACTGGCAGAGCGACACGAATTGGTTGTCCGAACTGGTGAGCGGCGTCACCCCGAAGAGCTGATGTGGCCTATGTGAGACCCGCCAGCGGCGGCTCGCCCTCGGTCCACCGGGCGAGCCGCTTCGCTTTGCCCGTCTCGGTGCGCGGCACACTGCCGGTCGGCACAACCCGCACAACGCAGCCCACCGCCAGCCGTTCCCGCAGTGCGTGCTCCAGATCCCGGCGCAGCACGTCACCGCCGCTGCCACCATCCGAAGTAGACTCCACAGCGATCCACAACTCCGGCCGAGCAGCCACCCGCCGATCCTCGACCAGCAGGTAGTGCGGGCTGACACGCGGGTCGGCGAGCAACACGGCCTCGATCTCGGTCGGGAACACGTTGACACCCCGAATGATCAGCATGTCGTCCACCCGCCCGAGCACCTTGGTCATCCGACGCAACGTCCGCGGCGACCCGGGTACCGGCGCGGCCAACGCGGCGATGTCGCCGGACCGGTAGCGAAGCAGTGGCATCCCGGTCTTCGTCAACGTGCTGAACACCAACTCGCCCGGCGTGCCGTCGGGCACCGGCGCACCGGTTTCGTCGACGGCCTCGACGTAGAAGTGATCCTCGGCGACGTTCAACAGTCCGCCGGAATCCAACGACTCGCAGGCCACACCCGGCCCGATGATCTCGGACAACCCGTAGATGTCGAGCGCACGGATGCCGAGCAGTTGCTCGATCTGGCCACGCATGCTGTCGGTCCACGGCTCGGCCCCGAAGACCCCGGCCCTCAGCGTGGACTCGACACCGGCGGCGCGCAGGGCCTCACCGAGATGGATGGCGTAGGACGGCGTGCAGGTCAGGATGTCAGGCCCGAGGTCAGCGATCAGTCGAACCTGCCGGTCGGTCATCCCCCCGGAGATCGGCAACACGGTAGCCCCGAGCCGAATTGCCCCGTGGTGCACGCCAAGCCCGCCAGTGAACAGTCCGTAGCCATAGGCGTTGTGCACAAGACTCCGTCGGGTGGCCCCGGCGCCGCCCAGCGCCCGAGCCATCACCTGAGCCCAGACGTCAATATCGGCCGCGGTGTAGGGCACGAGTTTCGGTCGCCCACCCGTGCCGGAGGACCCGTGGATACACACGATCTGGTCCTCGTCCACAGCCCGCAGACCGGTTGGATAGCGCTCC
>DASXXM010000613.1:0-4267 GCA_036503065.1 Pseudonocardiaceae bacterium
GAAGCACAGCCGTAGGACCGGGTGGGAGCGCGGACCATCAAGGCGGCAGCCGAGGACGTGATACAGCGCATCTACCACCGCGCCGGCTTTGGCTGAGCAACAGTGATGCTACAGCATATTTGCAACAGCATATTTGCAACAGCATATTTGCTATAGCGTGGACAGCACCTGAGTCGTGATTCTGCTGCAGCATGTTTGCTATAGCGCCAGGTTGACTGAGCGATGGTAGTGCTACAGCGTATTTGCTATAGCGTGAGCCTTGGTTGTGGCGCTGGCCGCATAAAGGCGGCCAGCGCCTCGCGCGCGGAGCGCGCCAATGTCACGTTCAGGACCAGGTCGCGCCTGCCGGTTCCCGGATGGTCGCGTTGAGGCGGTTGAACAGGTTCGTCGTCGCGATCATCAGGATCAGGGCCGCGAGCTGCGACTCGTCGTAGTGATCGGTGACCGAGTCCCAGACGTCGTCCGGCACCGCGTCCGGCCGGTCGGCCAACCGGGTCATGGCCTCGGCAAGGGCGAGCGCGGCCCGCTCCGCATCGGTGTAGAACGGCGCTTCCCGCCACGCGGCCACCGCCCACAGGCGTTCGTCCGTCTCGCCCGCCTTCTTCGCCGAGTGGTTGCCGCCGTAGACACACACCGAGCAGCCGTTGATCTGGCTGGCCCGCAGGTGCACCAGTTCAAGCGTGCGCTGCGGCACCCCGCCCTTGCTCGTTGCCCTGAGCAGGCTCTGGATGGCCTCCATCGCGCCCGGCAGTACCGCGGCGGCGTTCTTCATGCGCGCTTCCATCGTGACGTCTCCTTCGGTCTCGGTCCTCAGCACTACGACGCGTCAGGGCGCCGAAATGTGACGGGCCTACAGGGACGCGAGGAAATCCAGCAGTGCGGCGTTCACCTCGGCCGGCCGCTCCTGCTGGGTCCAGTGGCCGCAGCCGGGCAGCAGCCGGATGGGACGCAGGTTGGGCACATGCTCGACCATGGCCGGCAGGTACTCCCGGGTGCCCGGCGCGTTCGCCACCAGGTCCAGCTCGCCTGCCAGGTACAGCGCGGGCGGGGTGACCGGCGCACGGTGCCACGCGGCGGTGAGTTCCCAGTTCCGGTCCAGGTTGCGGTACCAGTTCAGCCCGCCGGTGAATCCGGTCTTGGCGTAGTCACTGACGAACGTGTTCAGGTCGTCCTCGGTCAGCCACGCCGGCAACACCGCCGGGTCCTGCAGGAAGTCCAGGAAACCGCCGCCGGGCGGCACGATCGGCGGCCGCTGCGGCGCGTCGCCGGACGCGGAGTACAGCAGCATGCGCAGGGTCCGGCGGGGGTCGGCGTTCAGCTCGGCGTCGGCGACACCGGGCTGCTGGAAGTAGACCATGTAGTGGCCCTCGCCGATCAGGGCACGCAGGGCGGCCACCGGTGGCCTGCTGCCGCGCGGCCGGAACGGCACGCTCAGCACGGCGACGCCGCGCACCACGTCGGGCCGGAACTGAGCGGTGTGCCAGGCCACCGGCCCGCCCCAGTCGTGGCCGACCACGACGGCGGTGGTTTCGCCGAGCGCGTCCACCAATCCGATCACGTCGCCCGCCAGGTGCAGCACGGTGTACTGGTCGATCTCGGCGGGCGCGTCCGTGCCGCCGTAGCCGCGCTGGTCCGGCGCGACCGCGTGGTAGCCGGCCTCGGCCAGCGCGACGAGCTGGTGGCGCCACGAGTACCAGGACTCCGGGAATCCGTGCAGGAGCACGACAAGCGGGCCGGTGCCCGCTTCCGCGATGTGCATGCGCAGACCGCGCACGTCGATGACACGATGACTGATCACCGCACCATTAGACTAGACCGCGAGCGCAGCGAGTCCGAATTCATGGTCCGGCCGCCGTGGTGTCTGCCCGGCGCGGAGTGGAGCGCAGGGAAGACACCACGTAACAGCGGCTGGGCCCGCGAGCGGAGCGAGCCAATGTCATTGTGGCTCAGATCGCCCGCAGTTCCCGCGCGATGACCATCCGCTGGATCTGGTTGGTGCCCTCGAAGATCTGCGGCACCTTGGCCTCCCGCATGTACCGCTCGACCGGGAAGTCCCTGGTGTAACCGGCGCCGCCGAGCACCTGCACCGCGTCCGTGGTGACCTTCATCGCCATGTCGGTGGCGACCAGTTTGGCGATGCACGCCTGCCGCCGGAACGGCAGCCCACGATCCCGCCGCCGCGCCGCGTCCAGATACGTGGCACGGGCCGACTCCACCCCGGCAGCCATGTCGGCCAGCAGGAACTCCAGCCCCTGGAACTCGATGATCGGCCGGCCGAACTGGGTGCGCTGCCTGGCATACCGCAGCGCCTCGGTGAGCGCGCCCTGGGCGAGGCCGACGGCGCACGCCGCGATGCCCAGCCGGCCGGAGTTGAGCGCGTCCAGCGCGATCTTCAGGCCGTCGCCCTCCGCGCCGATCCGCCGCGCGGCCGCGATTCGGGCCGCGTCCAGCCGCAGTTGCGCGGTGACAGAGCCGGTCATGCCCATCTTCCGTTCCGGCTTTCCGGCAGCCAGGCCGGGCGTGTCGGCGTCCGCGAGGAGACACGAGATGCCGTGTGTGCGGTCGGCGGCCGTGCGCACCATGATCGTGTAGAAGTCGGCGACCCCACCGTGCGTGATCCACGCCTTGGTGCCGGTCACCAGGTAGTCGTCGCCGTCCGGGACCGCCCTCGTGTTGAGCGCCGCCGCGTCGGAGCCCGCGTTCGGCTCCGACAGCGCGTAGGCGCCGAGCAGGTCGCCGGCCAGCATGCCGGGCAGCCAGCGGTCGCGCTGTGCCGCCGTGCCGAAGGTGGCCAACGGGTAGCACGACATGGTGTGCACGGAGAGCCCGACGGCCACCGTCAGCCAGACCGCGCCGAGCTCCTCGAGCACCTGGAGGTACACCTCGTACGGCTGCGCGCCGCCGCCCCACTGTTCGGGATAGGGCAGCGAGAGCAGCCCGCAACGGCCGAGCAGCCGGAACTGTTCCCTGGGGAAGCGTCCCGCTTCCTCGTGCGCCGCGGCCAGTGGCGCGAGTTCGTCCGTCGCGAGCTCGTGCACCAGTTTCAGCAGTTCCTCCGCCTCAGAGGTGGGCAGCAGACGGTCGACCGGCATTGGCGCACCTCCATACAGTCGGACGTCCTACGATACGACGGCCCGACCGCCTGTGTAGCGTCCTCGCGAGTGATTCGGCATCGTGGAATGTCCGGGTCGACTCCGATTCGGCGAGGTGGGACTTGATCGTTGTCGGTGGTGAGGCGCTGGTCGACCTGGTGCCGGCGCCGTCCACGGTGCGCGGCGAACTGGGCCCGCTGCTGCCCCGGCTCGGCGGCGGCCCGTACAACACGGCGGTGGCGGCCGGGCGGCTCGGCGTGCCCGTGGCGTTCCTGTCCCGGGTGTCCACGGACGGCTTCGGTGACGCGATCGTCGACCGGCTGGTCGACTCGGACGTCCGGGTGGACCTGGTGCAGCGCGGGCCGGAACCGACCACCCTGGCCGTTGTCACGCTCGACGGCGACGGCTCGGCCCGCTACACCTTCCACGTCCAGGGCACCGCGGACCGCATGGTGGCCGATCCCGGCCCGCTGCCGGACGAGGTCACCACGCTCTCGCTGGGCACGCTGTCGCTGATCCTCGAGCCGGGCGCGAGCGCCTACGAGGCGGTGCTGCGCCGGGAGTCGGCGCGCGGCCTGCTCACCGTGCTCGACCCGAACATCCGCGCAGGCCTGATCCCGGACCCGGCCGCGTACCGCGCCCGGTTCGCCCGCTGGCTGCCGGACATCGGCGTGCTCAAGGTGAGCGTGGAGGACGCCGAGTGGCTGGCCGACACGTCGGACATCGAGCCGGTGCTGCGGCAGTGGCTGGCGGCCGGTGTCACCGCCGTCGTGCTGACCAGGGGTGGTGCCGGCCTGACCGTGCTGACCGATGCCGATCGGGTCGACGTGCCCGCGGCCGGGGCCAGGGTCGTGGACACCATCGGTGCCGGCGACACCGTGCACGGCGCGCTGTTGGCCTGGCTGCACCGCAATGCCGTGCGTGGCGCGCGGGATCTGGCCACACTGGACCGTCCGGCGTGGTCGGACGCGCTCGGCTTCGCCGCCAGGGCCGCCGCCGTGACGGTCGGCCGGGTCGGCGCCCAGCCGCCGTACGCGGCCGAACTGAATTGAGAAATGCGGCGGGCGCCCCGGCAGAAGCCGGGACGCCCGCTGCGTTTCCGCCCGTCTACTCTCGTCCGTGCAATCCCTCCGACTCAGTGGCAGTGATGGTGGTGGTGCCACAGCCACGGGAAG
>DASXXM010000614.1:0-1520 GCA_036503065.1 Pseudonocardiaceae bacterium
CGCCGGATTGAAGAAGTGCAGACCAACCACATCACCCGGCCGGGAAGTAGCCGCGGCACACTCGATCACCGGGAGCGACGACGTCGTGGTGGCGAGCACCGCGCCCGGCTTGCACACCTCGTCCAACGCACCGAACACCGCTGTCTTCACCGCGAGATCCTCGGCCACGGCTTCGACCAGCAGATCACAGTCGGCCAGTGCCTCGAACTCCACGGCCGGGGTGACCCGCCCCAGCGCGGCATCCCGGTCAGCCTGGGAGAGGCGACCCTTGGCCACCACCCGATCGAGCGACTTGCCGATGCGCTCGATCGCGGTGCGTGCCTTGTCCAGGCCACGAGCCCGCAGCACCACGTCGAACCCGCTCCTGGCGAACACCTCGGCGATGCCGGTGGCCATCGTGCCGGTGCCGAGCACGCCGACCCGTTGGATGTCACGGCCTGCGGGCCGGTCATCGGTTGCCACCGGGGTGGGCACGACGACCGGCGAGTCGGGCGCATCGTAGGTGTAGAAGCCGCGGCCGGTCTTGCGGCCGAGCAGCCCGGCCGTGATCATCTGCTTGAGCAGCGGAGCCGGTGCGTGCAAGCGATTGCGCGACTGGTGGTACATGGTGTCCAGGATTTCGTACGCCGTGTCGAGGCCGATCAGGTCGAGCAGTTGCAACGGGCCCATCGGGTAGCCGCAGCCGTAGCGCATGGCGGCGTCGAGGTCCTCGCGGCTGGCGTAGCGCTGCTCGTACATCTCGACCGCGTGGTTGAGGTAGCCGAAGAGCAGGGCGTTGGCGATGAAGCCGGCCCGGTCGCCGATCACCACCGGCTCCTTGCCCAGTAGGCGGACGAAGCCGACCACGTCCTCGATCACGTCCGGCTCGGTGACCACGGTCCGGACGACTTCGACCAGCTTCAGGATCGGGGCCGGGTTGAAGAAGTGCAGCCCGACAACCCGGCCCGGCCGCCCGGTGCGGACGCCGAGTTCGGTGACCGACAGGGACGACGTGTTGGAGGCGATGACAGCTTCCGGCCGCAGCACCCGGTCGAGTTCGACGAGGACGGCGGCCTTGTGTTCCAGGTGCTCCGGGATGGCCTCGACCACGAGGTCGCAGTCGGCCAGCGCGGCGAGATCGGTGTGGTAGCCGATTCGGGCCAGCAACGCCTTGCGCTCACGAGAAGTGAGCTTGCCGCCTGCGACGGCCCGGTCGGTGGAGTGCGCCAGGTGGCCACGGCCGCGTGCCAGGCCCGCGTCGTCCAACTCGACGGCGACCACCCGCAGGCCCCGGCGGGCCACCACCTCGGCAATGCCCGCACCCATGGTGCCCAGACCAACGATCCCGATCGTGGAGAACTCGCGCGCCACGGCCACTACCTCCGATGCGATCGACCGCCGCGCACCAGCACGCTACGCGTCGGTAACATGCCGAGATAGTGTCACGCCACAGCCCCACTCTCACGTGAGCTTCACCACCGAATCGAGCCAGAACAACCCATTCGGGTGGCTATAGCATATAAATCATATGCTATAGCAAA
>DASXXM010000615.1:0-6993 GCA_036503065.1 Pseudonocardiaceae bacterium
CAGCTCACCTACGCGCACCCGCACGACGAGGCCCCGCCGGAGGCGTTCCCGCAGATCTTCACCATCGACCCGCGCCGCTACGAGGAGCGCTACGGCAAGGACTTCCGCAAGGAGGTCCGCCGCCAGTACAGCTACTTCAACGGCTGGCACACCGACGTCACGGCTGCGGTGAACCCGCCCGCCGCGTCGATCCTGCGCGCCGAGGTGGTGCCGGAGATCGGCGGCGACACCCAGTGGACCAACCTGGTGGCCGCGTACGAAGGACTCTCCGACCCGGTGAAGTCCTTTGTAGACACTCTGCGGGCCGAGCACAGGTACGGCGGCTCGAGCAAGCCTGCGGACAGCAACTCCGGCTATGCCAAGCGGATCAACGACAACCTGCTGGTCGCGATCCACCCCGTGGTCCGGGTGCACCCGGTGACCGGCGAGCGCGGGCTGTTCGTGAACCCCGGCTTCACCAGCCACATCGTGGACGTGTCGCCCACCGAGAGCAGGGCCATCCTGGAGCTGTTGTACGCCGAGATCACCCGCCCCGAGTACACCGTGCGGTTCCGCTGGGAGCCGGGCAGCGTGGCGTTCTGGGACAACCGTGCCACGTCGCACCTGGCGCCACGGGACATCGAGCACCTGGACCTGCGGCGCACCCTGCACCGCATCACGCTGATCGGCGACGTGCCGAAGGGCCCGGACGGCCGCGAGTCGGAACTGGTGGCGGGCCGGCCGTTCACCGACGAGCACCAGGTCGTCGTGGACTAGGGACCGGCGACCACGGGGAAGGACGGCCATGTCGACAACCGAGATCGCGGCGCCACCCGACACCGGGCAACTCGAGCTGGTCGAGGCGGCCGCGCTGAGCAGTCGGCGGCGCCGGTGGGTGCCGCTGCAGCGGTGGGCGCGTCGGCTGGGCGGTCCGGTGCTCCTGCTGGCGATCTGGCAGCTCCTCGGCTCGCTCGGCGTGGCGTCCGCCCAGGTGCTCGCCCCGCCCAGCGCCGTGGTGCGGGCGGGGTGGCAACTGGCGAGCACCGGTGAGCTGGGCACCAATCTGCTGGCGTCGCTCGTCCGGGCCGGCGAGGGCCTTGCCGTCGGGGTGACCGCGGGCGTGCTGCTGGCGGTCGGAGCCGGCCTGTTCCACCTCGGCGACGACCTGCTGGACTCCAGCATGCAGATCCTGCGTGGGCTGCCCGTGCTCGGCCTGCTGCCGCTGGTGATCATCTGGTTCGGTGTCGGCGAGCTGCCGAAGGTGGCGCTGGTCGCGTTCGGCACGCTGTTTCCGGTCTACGTCAACACCTATGCCGCGATTCGCGGCGTTGACAACCGGTTGGTCGAGTCCGGCCGGGCCTTCGGGCTCGGCCGGGCCGGCCTGATCCGCTACGTGATCCTGCCCGGCGCGGTGCCGGGTTTCCTGGTCGGCCTTCGGTTCGCGCTGACCGCGAGCTGGCTGGTGCTGGTGATCGCGGAACAGCTCAACGCGACCAGCGGCATCGGCTACCTGATGAACCAGGCCCAGAGCTGGTACCGCACCGACATCATCGTGCTCGGCCTGCTCATCTACGGCCTGCTCGGCCTGGCGTCCGACGGCGTCGTGCGCCTGCTGGAACGACGATTGCTGGTGTGGCGCAACGGATTCCAGGGAGCATGACGATGACCGACGCGGTGCGCGTCACCGACGTGCGGCGGGCCTACGGCGACCACCAGGTGCTGGCAGGCGTCGACCTGGCGATCGGCCGGGGCGAGTTCGTGGCCCTGCTGGGCCGCAGCGGCTCCGGCAAGAGCACCCTGCTGCGGGCCGTCGCCGGGCTCGACCCGGACTACCAGGGTTCGGTGCTGGTGCCCCGGTCCAGGGCCGTGGTGTTCCAGGACCCACGGTTACAGCCGTGGCTGCGGGTACTGGGCAACGTGCTGCTCGGCCTGCCCCGCGCCCGGTCCCGCGAGTCGGGCAGGCGGGCGCTGGCCGAGGTGGAGCTGACCGGGCACGAGCGCGCCTGGCCGGTCACCCTGTCCGGCGGCGAGGCCCAGCGGGTGGCGCTGGCCAGGGCGTTGGTCCGGGAGCCGGACCTGCTGCTGCTGGACGAGCCGTTCGGCGCGCTCGACGCGCTGACCCGGATCAGGATGCATGACCTGCTACGCACCCTGTGCGCGCGGCACCGGCCCGCGGTGCTGCTCGTGACACACGACGTGGACGAGGCGATCGTGCTGGCCGACCGGATCGTGGTGCTGGGCACGGATGGCAGGCTCGGCAACGACACCGTCATCGACCTGCCCCGACCGCGCAGGCTGGACACCCAGGAGTTCGGCGCGCTGCGAACGGGGTTGCTGGCCGCGCTCGGCGTGATCGAGGCGGTCTGAACTCCGGCGCGGCTACCCTGGGCCGGTGACGAGCGGGGTGGTCGAGACGGTCGTGGTGCGGTCGGCCGACGGCACCGCGATCGCGTCCGACGTCACCGGCCGTGGACCGGCACTCGTGGTCGTCCACGGCAGCCTGCGCGCCGCCCGCCACTACAAGGCCCTGGCCGCGGCACTGGCCGACGACTTCACCGTCTACACGATGGACCGGCGCGGCCGGGGCGGCAGCGGACCGCAGGGCGCGGCATACGGCATCGACCGCGAGTGCGACGACCTGGTCGCGGTGCTGGCGCACGCGAACGCGAACCTGGTGTTCGGGCACAGCTACGGCGGCGTCGTCGCGCTGGAGACCATGCTGCGCAGGCCCGACACGCCGGTCACCCGGCTGGCCGTCTACGAACCCGCGGTGAGCCTGGGCGGCGCGATCAGCAACGAATGGTTGCCCGAACTGGAGCTGGCGGTGGCCGAGGGCCGCACGGTGGACGGCCTGTTCAGCGTCATCAGCGGACTGGAACTGGCAGGCCCGCTCGACCACGTGCCGGTACGCCTGCGGCGGGCGATGGTGCAGGTGGCCACCCGCGGCGTCCTGCTGGCGGACATGACGGAACTGCTGCCGACCGTGCCCGCCGAGGTCGCCACGGCCACCGGCCTCGACTCCGACGGCACGAAGTTCGCCGGCATCGACACCGACACGCTGCTGCTGGCGGGCGGCCGAGGGCCGGCATACCTGCGGGACGTGGTCGCCACGCTGGCCGACGTCATGCCGCACGCCCGACCGGCGATCCTGCCCAGGCTGACGCACAACGCACCGGACCTGGACGCGCCGGAGGCGGTCGCGGCCGAACTGCGCCGGTACTTCGGCTAGTGGCGCGGCGTCGCACCGCCGGTCGGCTCCGGTACCCTGTGGACACCGGAATCGCCGAACTGGTAACGGATCCCGACCGCCCCAGCGGCCGAACATTGCTGCTCGACGGCACCCCACAGTCCCATGTAGACCTGGACGACCCGGCCCACATCGTGTTCGAGTACGTCCGCAGGCTGGCCCACGTGGTGGACCTGGCGCCGGCAGGCCCGTTGCGGGTGCTGCACCTGGGCGGTGGCGCGCTGACCCTCCCCCGGTACGTCGCGGCCACCCGGCCCGGGTCCGGCCAGCAGGTGGTGGAGATCGACGGCGCGCTGCTGGACCTGGTACGCCGCGAACTGCCGCTGGACCGGACGGCCCGGGTCCGCCTGCGCACCGGCGACGCCCGCGATGTGTTGGCCCGGCAGCCGCCACTGGCGTTCGACCTAGTCGTGGTCGACGTGTTCGCGGCCGGACGGATGCCGGCCAGCTGCGCGTCGGTCCAGTTCGCCCGGCTGGCCGCGCATGCCCTGCGCCTGGCCGGCACCGTCGCGGTGAACCTGGCCGACGGCGGCGGCCTCGACTTCACCCGGTCCCAGGTCGCGACCCTGCGGTCGGTGTTCGACCGGGTGGCGCTGCTCGCCGACCCAACGGTGTTGGCCGGCAAGCGGTTCGGCAACGTGGTGCTGGCGGCCAGCAGGCTCCCGCTGCCGGTGGACGGTTACGTGCGGCGCACCGCGTCCGACCCGTTCCCCGGCCGGGTGCTGCACGGCGCGTCGCTGGAGCGGTTCACGGGCGGCGCGAAGCCGGTCACGGACCAGTTCGCGGTCGGCTCACCCAACCCGCCCGGCACCCTGTTCCCGTCGTGACAGGACCGCGATGCCCTTGGCTGCCAACGCGTTGCTGACCTTCGATGCCGCGAAATTGCGATTTTCCATAAACTCCGCTAGCACCCCCCACACAAACCCCGCCCTCCCAGGGGAACCGCGACCCAGTTCAAACGTACCGCCATGTGCGGCCGATCCGCGCTTCTCCATCGAGTGACTGTGGATAACTCGCCGCCTGCCGTGCCAGCCGGCTGAGCTACCAGCCCTGGTCGGTTGGCCGGACCAGGATCTCGTTGATCGCGACGTGGTCGGGCTGGGTCACGGCGTAGAGCACGGCCGCCGCGATGTCGTCGGACTGCAGGTTCCGGTTGTCCTTGATCCGTTCGGCCAGCGCGGCCGCGGCCTGCTGGTCGGTGATGTGCTCGCGTAGTTCGGTGTCCACGACGCCCGGCTCGATCAGCACCACGCGCACGCCCTGCGTGGTGACCTCCTGGCGGAGGGACTCGCAGAACGCGCCGATCCCGAACTTGGTGGCCGAGTAGCCACCGCCGCCGGCCCGCGCGACCCGGCCCGCGACCGACGAGATCTGCACGACAGAACCCTTGCGCGCCAACAGGTGTGGCAGCGATGAATGCACCATGTACATCGAACCGAGCAGGTTCGTGTTGACCATGCGGGTCCAGTCGGTGGTGTCCGCGTTGTTGATGCCACCCAGGAGCATCACGCCGGCGTTGTTCACCAGGATGTCAAGCCCACCGAGTTCGTCCACGGTCCGCGCGACGGCCTCCTGGCAGGCCCGTTCGTCGGTCACGTCCAGTGCGACGGACAGCACCGTCGCGCCCTTGTCGGACAGCCGCGCGGCCAGGTCGGCCAGCCGGTCGGTGCGCCGGGCCGCCAGCACCACGGCCGCACCGGCACCCGCCAGCGCCTCGGCGGTAGCCGCCCCGATGCCCGACGACGCACCCGTCACCAGCGCTACTTTCCCGTCCAGCATGTTCTTCTCCTTGTCTTTCCGCTGGGTACAGCAAACATCCTGGAGCGCGCTCCACGTCAAGCTACCGACGGGTATGGCCAGGACGTGACCCTTGGGTAATGATGGTCGGTGCGACTCAAGGAGGCACTGTGACCACATCCCAGGTCGACGTCGGCACGAACGGTTCCGCTGCGCAGGCGCCGACGTTCGACTCGTTGAACCCGAGCACCGGTGACGTCGTGGCCAGCCACCCGATCCACAGCGCGGCGGACGTCGAGGCCGCCGTGGACCGAGCCCGAATCGCCGCCGAGTGGTGGTCGGGCCTGGGCTTCGCTGGCCGGGCCGAGCGGATGCGGCGCTGGGCAGGCGTGTTCACCCGGCGGATGGCCCAACTGGCGGATGTCGTCTACACGGAAACGGGCAAACCGCACAGCGATGGGCAGTTGGAGATCGTGCTGGCCATCGAACACATCGCCTGGGCGGGCAAGCACGCCGGCAAGGTACTCGGGCCGCAGAAGCGCTCCCCCGGCCTGCTGATGGCGAACTACGTGGCAACCGTGGAGTACGAGCCGCTCGGGGTGGTCGGCGTGATCGGCCCGTGGAACTACCCGGTGTTCACCCCGATGGGCTCGATCGCGTACGCGTTGGCGGCGGGGAACGCGGTGGTGTTCAAGCCGAGCGAGTACAGCCCCGGTGTGGGCGCGTGGCTGGTGCAGTCGTTTGCGGACGTCGTGCCGGAGCAGCCGGTGCTCCAGTTGATCACCGGATTCGGCGAGACCGGCGCGGCGCTGTGCCGGTCGGGTGTCGACAAGATCGCGTTCACCGGCTCGGCCGCCACCGGCAAGCGCGTGATGGCGGCGTGCGCGGAAACACTGACCCCCGTGGTGATCGAGGGCGGCGGCAAGGACGCCCTGCTGGTCGACGCCGACGCGAACCTGGACGAGGCAGCCGACGCGGCGGTCTGGGGCGGCATGTTCAACGCGGGCCAGACATGCGTCGGCGTCGAGCGGGTGTACGTACACGAGAAGGTGCACGACGAGTTCGTGGCGAAGGTCCTCGAGAAGGCGTCGGACCTGCGCGCCGGCTCGGACCCGGGCGCCAAGCTGGGCCCGATCACCATGCCGGGGCAGCTGAACGTCATCCGCGAGCACATCACGGACGCGCTGGCCAAGGGTGGCAAGGCCCTGCTCGGCGGCATCGACTCGGTCGGCGACCGGTTCGTACAGCCGACGGTCCTGGTCGACGTACCGGAGGACTCGAAGGCGGTCACCGACGAGACGTTCGGCCCGACCATCACGATCGCCAAGGTCCGCGACATGGACGACGCCGTGGCCAAGGCCAACGCCACTCGTTACGGCCTCGGCAACACGGTGTTCTCCCGCAGCCGGGGCGTGGAACTGGCCAAGCGCCTGCGATCGGGCATGGTCGCGGTGAACTCGGTGATCAGCTTCGCCGGCATCCCGAGCCTCCCGTTCGGCGGGGTCGGGCAGTCCGGGTTCGGCCGCATCCACGGCCCGGACGGCCTGCGCGAGTTCGCCCGGTCCAAGGCCATCGCACGGCCACGGTTCCGGGCGCCGCTCCAGCTGACCACGTTCTCCCGCTTGGAGAAAACAGACAAACTGGTGGCAAAGCTCGTCACGCTGCTACACGGAAAGCGCTGAAGCGCCGACGTGAATGCCGCCTGCGCGCCCGGCCGCGACTTCGCCGAGCGCGCAGGCAGACCCGTCCAGCGAACGCCGTGAAGTAGCGATCCGCCTCTCCTGTGGACCGCTGCCGCGCTCCCCGGCCGGGATCTGGATCAGGTCCGCGTTGCTGCCGTCGCTGCCAAGGACGCACGGACCGACCGCACCGAACTCGCCAGCCGACCGAACTCGCCAGCCGACCGAACTCGCCGACCGCGCGGGCTCGCCGGGCTCGCCGACCCGACCGGCCCGCCCGCAAGACCACCGCGCCCGCGCCGTCGGCGAAGATCACCGCGGTGGTGCGGTCGTTCGGGTCGATGATCGTGG
>DASXXM010000616.1:0-4054 GCA_036503065.1 Pseudonocardiaceae bacterium
GCACGCCCACTACGGCGGGAACCTCGTCGACGGCGCCTACGGCCTCGGCCTGTTCGGGGACGTCGCCACGGAACTGTGCATCCGCACCGACGGCGACGAGGGCCTGTTCGCCGGCTACGACACGGTGGCGTTCCTGGCACCTGTGCAGGCCGGGGACGTCATCGAGGCCACCGCCACCCTCACCCGAATCGGCAACCGGTCACGCCGCGTAACGTTCGAGGCGCGGGTGGTGTGCCGCGCCGCCCCCGAACGCGGACCGTCCGCGTCCCGAGTGCTGGACCCGCCGCTCGTGGTCACCACCGCCGAAGGCACCGTCGTCGTCCCGGCGTGATGCTCACTCGTCGTCATCGTCGTGGTGCAGGACCAGGTCCGGGACGTAGCCGTGCTGGTAGAGGCGGTGGTCGCGGATCTCCGATGAGAACGCCATCCCGTAGAACAGGGCACCGAACACCACGATCCCCAGCATCATCGCCAGGATCGACGGCGACGCCGGGAACAGCAGCAACAGCAACGCCGGCACGCACTGCACCAACGCGCGCAGCACGTGCCGCACAAACCACCACCGGCCGGTCAGGTCACGCAACACCCACTGGGCGTACCGGGTCGGGAGGCGCAGGCCGTAGGCGTAGCCCACCCACCGCAGCACCCCCGGCCGGTCGCCAGCCACACCCCAAGGGTACGTACGCCGAACGCACACCACCTCCCCGTACGCTTGTCCGGTGGCAGCACCGACCGTGACCGAACCCGACACCACCGCGGTGTCCCGGCGGCTACCCGGTCGGGACACCGCGCTGCGTGTCGCGGCGAGCGTCGTGGGCGGGGTGCTGTGGTACCTGAGTTTCCCGCCGCGGCCGCTGTGGTGGCTCGCGCCGGTCGCGTTCTGCCTGCTCGGGCTGGCCGTGTACGGGCGGCGGGCACGCGCCGGGTTCGGCTACGGCTTCCTCTACGGCCTGGGTTTCCTGGTGCCGCTGCTGCACTGGACCGGGCTGTACGTGGGTGTCGTGGCGTGGTGGCCGTTGAGTGCGTTCGAAGCGCTCATGATGGCGTTGGGTGGCGCGGCGATCGCCACGGTGTCCACGCTGCGTGCCGCGCCGGTGTGGGCGGCGCTGCTGTGGGTGGCGGACGAGGCGCTGCGGGCGCGGGTGCCGTTCGGTGGCCTGCCGTGGGGGAAGGTCGCGTTCGGCCAACCCGACGGGATCTACGTGTCGCTGGCCGCGGTGGGCGGGACGCCGCTGGTCGGTTTCGCCGTCACCCTCACCGGTTTCGGCCTGGCCACCATCGTCGTGCGCGCCCGTACACCGGGCGCGTTCGTCGGCGCCGGCCTCGCGATCGTGCTGCCCATCGCGGCGAGCGCCGCGGCGTGGCCACTGGTGGGTACCGACGCGAACGCGGGCACCGCCACGGTCGCCGCGATCCAGGGCAACGTGCCGCGGCTGGGTCTGGACTTCAACGCGCAGCGCCGCGCCGTCCTCGACGACCACGTCCGGGAAACCGAGCACCTGGCCGCGCAGGTCGCCGCCGGCACCGTGCAGCAGCCGCAACTGGTGATCTGGCCGGAGAACTCCTCCGACATCGACCCCTACGTCAACGCCGACGCCTACGCCGAGATCTCCCGGGCCGCCACCGCCATCAACGCCCCCATCTCCGTCGGCGCCGTCGTGTCCTCACAGGCACCGGGCCCGAAGAACACCGCGATCCTGTGGGAACCCGGCGCCGGGCCCGTCGCGCAGTACGTGAAACGGCAGCTGCAGCCGTTCGGGGAAACCATGCCGTGGCGGTCGTTCTTCGCGCACTTCAGCCCCGACGTCGCGAAGGCCGGGAACTTCGTGGCCGGCACGAAACCCGTCGTGTTCGGCATGGGGCCGGCGAAGGTCGGCATCGACACCTGCTACGAGGTCGCGTTCGACGGTGTCGTCCGCGCGTCGGTCACCGGCGCCACCCTGTTGGCGGTGCCCACGAACAACGCCACGTTCGGCCTGTCGGAAATGACGTACCAGCAGCTCGCGATGGACCAGGAACGGGCCGTGGAACACGGCCGAGCCGTCGTCGTGGCCGCCACCAGCGGGGTCAGCGCGATCATCGAACCCGACGGGCACATCACCCGGGAGACTGGTTTGTTCACCCCGGCGGCGCTGGTGGCGACGGTGCCGCTGCGGTCGACGACTACCCTGGCGGATCGACTCGGTGGCTGGCCCGAGTGGGTACTCGTCGCGGCCGGGCTGCTCGGGTTGGCATTCGGCGTCACCGTGCGGGTACGCCACAGGAGACGCCCCAACTGACGGGGCGGGGAGGACACGATGGTGCAGGGGAGTGGCGGGAGCAGCGCCGACGGAGAACTACAGCCGGTGCTGGTGGTGGTCCCCACCTACAACGAACGGGACAACCTCGGGCCGATCCTGCGGCGGCTGCACGCCGCGCTGCCCGCGGTGGACGTGCTGGTCGTGGACGACGGCAGCCCGGACGGCACCGGGGAACTGGCCGACAAGCTCGCCGCGGGCGACGACCGGGTGCACGTGCTGCACCGCACCGAGAAGGCCGGTCTCGGCGCCGCCTACATCGCCGGGTTCCGCTGGGGCATGGCCCGCGACTACCAGGTGCTCGTCGAGATGGACGCCGACGGCTCCCACGCCCCGGAGGACCTGCCGCGGCTGCTGGACGCCCTCACCGACGCCGACCTCGTCATCGGGTCACGCTACGTGCCCGGCGGTCGTGTCGTGAACTGGCCACGCAGCCGCGAGGTGCTGTCCCGCGGCGGAAACATCTACTCCAAACTCGCCCTGGGTGTGCGGATCAACGACATCACCGCAGGCTACCGCGCCTACCGGCGGCGGGTGCTGGAGAAACTGGCCCTGGACGACGTCGCGTCACACGGCTACTGCTTCCAGGTCGACCTGACGTGGCGCACCGTCCGCGCCGGATTCACGATCGTCGAGGTGCCGATCACGTTCACCGAACGGGCGATCGGCACGTCGAAGATGAGCGGCAACATCGTCCGCGAAGCACTGCTGCGCGTCACCCAGTGGGGTCTGAAACACCGCGTCGAGCAGGTCCGCGGCCTGCTGCCCGGCGCCCCCCAACGACGCTGACACACAGGTGGGCCGCCCGGTCCGTGAAGACCGGGCGGCCCACCCACCAACGCGGGAGGCGTGTGGTGGTCGGTATCAGGCGGTGCGGCTGCGTCGGCCGCGCAGCTCCTCGAGCCGCTCGGACAGCAGTTCCTCCAGCTCCGGGATCGACCGCCGCTCCAGCAGCATGTCCCAGTGCGTGCGCGGCGCCTTCGCCTTCTTCTGCTCCGGCTCGGACCCGTCGATCAGTTTCGACACCGAGCCGTGCAGCCGGCACTCCCAGGTCGACGGGATCTCGGCATCGTCGGAGAAGGGCACCTCGAAGTCGTGCCCCTTCGGGCACGCATAGCGGGTACCCCGACGCGGTGCCAGGTCATGGTTGCGGTCGGTCTCGTAGCTGACTGCTCCGAGCCGGCTACCACGCAGTACGCGGTCGGCCATGGCGGTGTCCTTTCGCTCGGCTCAGGGCGAGGGCCCAGGTTTACCTCACTGTGCGCAACGAACAAGACGGCTCCACAATTCCCGACCCGCCCAACCGGTTGCGCTCAGTGATGAGCTTCACTCGTCAACGAAGTCTTCCTCCTAAGAGAGGGAATCGCGGCCACGACATGACGCGTTATCACCCGTCGATGACATACATCACTCCATCGGCGGAATGACACAGGTACGACCGTCTGGATGGGTACAGCACGGTAAGGGCAGTACCCGCCCGTCGTGGCCCCCAAACCCCTCCCACTCACATCACACCCGCCGGCTCGCCCCGCCGGCCACCCAGGCTCGCCGGCAACTCGTTCCCGGCCGCCGCGACCGCCCCGGCCACGTCCACCCGCACCAACAACACCAGACCCACCACGAAGAACACCATCAACGACACGATCGCCACCCGGTAGCTGCCGAAGTTCTGCAACGCCAACCCGAACAGCAACGTCCCGAAGATCGAACTACCCGAACTGGACACCTCGTACAAACTGAAGTACTCGGCCTCCTTG
>DASXXM010000617.1:0-8632 GCA_036503065.1 Pseudonocardiaceae bacterium
GAACCGTGGCTCGTATCCCTTCGACCACTCAAAGTTGTCCAACAGGGACCAGACGAAGTAGCCGCGTACGTCCACGCCGGCGGCCATCGCCGTCGCCAGGGCTGCCAGGTGCTCCGACAAGTAGTTGATTCGGTGTTGGTCGGGTACGCGTCCGTCGGCGTCCACTGTGTCCGCGCCGCTGCAGCCGTTCTCGGTGATGTAGATCGGGGGGAGCCGTTCGCCGACTCGGTCTCTCAGTGTGATCAAGAACTCGGGTAGGCCGGCCGGGACCACTGCCTGACCGTTCGTGGTGAACGGGTAGCCCTCGATCGGGGTCAGGTCGAACGGGAGCGGGTTGCCCGGTGACGGGGCCGCCGCTCGTTGGGGCTCGTAGTAGTTGACGCCGTAGAAGTCGAGTGGGACCGCGATCTCCGCCAGGTCGTCGGCGAAGGTCGGCGGTAGGTGCTCATGCATCTGTGTCGGGTACGTGCCCAGCAGGACCGGATCGGCGAACAGCCAGTTGATCAGGGCGTCCAGGACCTCCGCCGCCGCCCGGTCCGGTTCGGACTCGCCTGCGCGCCAGATCGGTGAGTGGTAGTTGGCGGTGCCGATCTTCGTCGCGCCCGCGGCCCGCAGCGCCGCGACGGCCAGGCCGTGGGCGAGATTCTGGTGGTGCGCGGCCGGGATGGCGTCGAACAGGAGGGTCCGGCCGGGGGCGTATTCACCGACGGCGTAGCCGTAGAGGGTGTGGACCGAGGGCTCGTTCAGGGGCACCCACATGCGCACCCGGTCGGCGAAACGGGCGCCGACGATCGCCGCGTATTCGGCGAAGCGCAGTGCGGTGTCCCTGGCCAGCCAGCCGCCCGCGTCTTCGATGGGTTGCGGGGTGTCCCAGTGGTACAGGGTGCAGACCGGGGCGACGCCGGCCGCCAGCAGTTCGTCGATCAGGCGGTCGTAGAAGGCCAGGCCGGCCGGGTTGGCCCTGCCGGTGCCGTCGGGCTGGATTCTCGGCCAGGCGACGGAGAACCGGTACGCGTCCACGCCCAGTTCGCGCAGCAGGGCGACGTCCTGCGGATAACGGTGATAGTGATCACAGGCGACTTCGCCACTGGTGCCATCGGCGATCTTGCCGGGGGTGTCACAGAACGTGTCCCATACGGATCGGCCCCGCCCATCAGCGGCAATGGCTCCCTCGATCTGGTACGCGGAAGTGGACACGCCCCACAAAAACCCCGTAGGGAACGTTGACAGACGAAGATCAGTCACGGACTCCCCCGGGGCTCCAGACAATGTGAAATATATTCGGATAGTACGTACCACTTCGGCAACAGGGAAGTGCGCGGCCGGAGATCCAGGCAAAATGGCTTGCAGAATGCGCCAAGAGGGAGACACGTGTCCGCCAACCCGACTCACCTTCGCCGCCGGCCGGTCCAGCAACGCAGCGCAGCGCGCGTGGAGCGGATGCTGGAGGCCTGCGCCCTGTTGATCGACGAGGTCGGCTACGACGGCGTGACCACGACGCTGATCGCCGAGCGCGCCGGCGTCGCGGTCGGCTCGCTGTACCAGTTCTTCCCGGACAAGCGGGCCGTGGTGCAGGCGCTGACCACGCGCAACCTGGACCGCTTCATGGAACTGATCGCGGAGCGCCTGGCGCTGGCCACCCTCGAGCACTGGTGGGACGGGGTCGACCTGGTGTTCGACGCGTACGTGCAGATGTACCGGCATGTGCCGGGGTTCACCCAGATCCGCTTCGGTGACGTGGTGGACCTGCGGCTGATGGACGACCAGCGGGACAACAACACGGTGATCGCCGACCGGCTCGCCATGCTGCTCGCCGACCGGTTCGCACTGTCCATTGCCGACCTGCGGCTGCCGATCTCGGTGGCGGTGGAGATCGCGGACGGCATCCTCGACCTGGCGTTCCGCCGCAAGCTGTTCCACGAGGACGTGATGATCGCCGAGGCGAAACGGGTGGTGCGCGGCTACCTGGCCGGGCACCTGGACTAGCCGAAGGTGCGGCCCTCGCCGCGGTAGGTGGGCACGGTCGCGACCACCTGGTCGCCCTGCACCACGTGGTAGTCGGTGAACCGTTCGGCCAGTTCGCCCGCCTTGGCGTGCCGCAGCCACACCCGGTCACCCAGTCGCAACCGGTGGGCCGCGCGGCCGACGACGGGGGTCTGCACCTCGCCCGCGCCCTCGGTGCCCAGCAGTTTCAGGCCGGTCGGCAGGTAGGGTCGGGGCAGCCGGTCCGGCGTGCCGGTGCCGGAAGCCACGTAGCCGCCCGCGAAGAGCGTCGCGGTGTTGCGGGCCGGCCGATGCACCACCGGCAACGCGAACAACAGTGCCGGCTCGGGCCGGAAGCGGCGGTACGCGTCGAACAGCGTCGGGCCGACCAGGCCGGAGCCTGCGGCCAACTCCGTCACCGACGGGTCGCTCGCGGTCAGTTCCAGGCTGCCGGTGCCGCCGCCGTTGACGAACTCCAGCGGCGCGAGCGCGCTGATCGCGGCGACGGCCGCGGTCCGGCGCTCGGTCAGTTCGGCCACGGACTGCCGCTGGATCCACCGTAGGGTCGCGCCCCGCAACGGCCGGCCGGGCGGGTTGTCGCCAAGGCCGGCGATCTGGCCCTCGTAGGCCATCACCCCGGCGAGCTGGAAACCCGGCCTGCCGAGTACCGCCTTGGCGAACGCGCCTGCCTGGGCCGGGGTGTGCAGCGGTGAGCGTCGGGTGCCGATGTGCACCGTGGCCGTGGTGCCCAGCGGCCGCCAGGACACGTCCAGTTCCAGGCAGACCCGGATGGCCGGATGGCCGGGGCCGAGGACCGTGTCGATCAGGTCGAGGTGCTCGACCGAGTCGACCATGATCGTGATGGTGCGCCGGGCGGTCTCGTCCGCGGCAAGGGAGCGCAGTGCCGCGCGGTCCACGGTCGGATAGGCCACGACGAAGTCGGTTGCGGTGCCGGCGGCGCACAGCCACATGGCCTCGGCCAACGAGTAGGACAGCACACCCGCGTAGCCGGGCAGCGCCAGCACCCGCTCGATCAGGTAGCGACAGCGCAGCGACTTGCTGGCCACCCGGATGGGCCGACCGGCGGCACGGCGCACCAGATCGGCGGCGTTGTGGTCGAACGCGGCCAGATCGATGATGGCCACGGGCGGGTCGAGATCTCTGGTCGCCTCGTTGTACCTGCCCAGGTCGGAGGTGTACGGCACATCTGAACACTAAGCGATCCCACCTTGAAATGCGAATACCCTTCACATAAGTTCAACCGCACGGCTACAGGGAGGTACACGTGTCCGGACGCGACGGCGGCTGGCGGAACTGGGCCGGCACCGCGACGGCGACCCCGGCCCGCTGGTGCCGCCCGACCGACCCCACCCAGCTCGTCGGCGTCGTGAAGGACGCGGAACGGGACGGGGTGACGGTCCGCGCGCTGGGCAGTGGCCACTCCTTCACCGACGCCGCGGCCACCGACGGCGTTGCCGTCGATCTGTCCGGCTGGACCGGGATCGTGACCGCGGACGTGGCCACCGGGCTGGTCACCGTCCGTTCCGGCACGACGCTGCGAGACCTGAACCGAAGCCTCGACCAGCTCGGTCTCGCCCTGACCAACCTCGGTGACATCGACAAGCAGACGATCGCGGGCGCGCTGTCCACCGGCACCCACGGCACCGGCGCCCGCTACGGCGGCATGGCCACGCAGATCGCCGCGCTGGAACTGGTGCTGGCCGACGGCTCGCCGGTGTCCTGCTCGCCGACCGAACGACCGGACCTGTTCGCCGCCGCCCGCGTCAGCCTGGGCGCCCTCGGCGTGCTCAGCACGGTGACGCTGCGTTGCGAGCCGGCGTTCGTACTGGCCGCCGACGAACGACCGGAACCCCTGGACGACCTGCTCGCCCGGTTCGACGAGCAGGTCGACCAGCACGACCACCTGGAGTTCCACTGGTTCCCGTACGGCCGAAACGCTCTGGTCAAAAGAAATGATCGGCTACCGGCCGGCACCCGACCGGAGCCGCTCTCCCGCATGCGTCAGTTCGTGGAGTACGAACTCGTGGAGAACATCGCGTTGGCCGGGATGTGCCGGCTCGGCCGGGCAATTCCGCGACTGGTCCGGCCGCTGCACAGAACCGTCGACTCGGTACTGTCCGCCCGCACCTATTCCGACCGTTCGCACCGGGTGTTCGTGAGCAGTCGCCAGGTGCGCTTCGTCGAATCCGAATACGCGATTCCCCGCGAATCACTGGCCGACGTGCTGGCCGAACTGCGCCGCGAGATCCCGAAACTGGCCGACCCGGTGATGTTCCCGCTGGAAATCCGGGTGGCCGCCCAGGACGACATCTGGCTCTCCACCGCGCAGGGCCGCGATTCGGCGTACATCGCGATCCACCAGTACCTCGGCATGCCGTACCGGCAGTACTTCGACCTGTTCGAGTCGATCACGCGCACGGTCGACGGCCGCCCACACTGGGGCAAGCTGCACACCCTGACCGCCGCGCGCCTCGCCACGCTGTACCCGCGGTTCGACGACTTCCGCCGCGTCCGCGCCGAAGTGGACCCGGCAGGCCGGTTCGCCAACCCCTATACCGCACGGGTGTTCGGCCCGGTGCGCTGAGCGGTACGACGAACGGCACGCAACAAGCTGACCAGCACTAGTCGCCGGCAGTCAGCCACACGGCCTCGGTGACCGGATCCGCGCCGGACACCAACTCCAGCGTCCGCCCGACACTCCCCGGCCGTACCAACAACTCGGCCAACACGGCGGCGACGTCATCGCGCGGCACCGAACCCGCATGCACCGGCGGCTCGCCCAACCGGACGAGCCCGGTCCCCGGATCATCGGTCAGCCGCCCCGGCCGCAGAATGGTCCAGTCCAACCCGAAGATCCGAACGGCGTCCTCGGCGGCCTTCTTGGCGACGAGATAAGCGGCGAACACCGGATCGACACCCGGATCGTCGGCCAGCTCGAGCCCCATCGCGCTGATCAACACGTATCGCCGCACACCGGCCTGCAAAGCCGCCCGCGCCAACAACTCCGCGGCGGCACGGTCCACAGTGTCCTTACGAGCGACCCCGCTGCCCGGCCCGGCGCCGGCAGCGAAGACCACCGCGTCGGCGCCGGCCACGTGCCCGGCCAACTCGTCGACGCTCACCTGTTCGAGGTCGCAGACCACGGCATCCGCGCCGACCGCGGCAAGATCGGCAGCCTGCGCGACCTGGCGAATCAACCCAACCGGCAGATCACCGCGCTCGCTCAACAACCGAGCCAGCCGCAACGCGATCTTCCCATGCCCACCGGCAATGACCACCCGCACGAGATCAGACTCCCACCGCGATCAACTGACGCCGCCGGCCCCGGGACTCAGGCAACGGTCGTGGAAAGGCGCTCGTAGACGGCCTCGTTGAGCCAGCGGCCGGTGGCGTCCAGGTCGACCGCGGTGCACTCGGTGGCACCGGGCAGGTCGATGTCGGTGACACCCTCCGGGTCGGCGGTGAGTACGCCGACGCCGTGCCGCCGGGCCCTTGGCAGGCAGTTGACCAGGTAGTCATGCGTGGTCGCGGCCCACCAGGGCAGCACGATCGCGGTCTCCGCGTAGCGGGCGAAGGGCACTGTGGACACCAGCCCGGTCCGCCAGTGGCGGGCCACCGCGAGCACGCCGACAATCCGCACGGCGGGCGCGGGCACCCGGTCGGCCAGTTCCGGCCAGACCCAGGTGGCGACGGTGGCCCGGTCGGGAACCGGGGGGCAGGCAAGGCAGATCCGCTCGGCGTGCGCGTCGGTCAGCAGTTCGGCGACCACGACAACACGCCGGCCCAACAGCGTCATCGGCGGCAGCACCGTGCCGTGCCAGCCAAGTCGCGCCGCGGCCCCCGCGGCCAACTCCTCCACCGAGGCCGGTAGCTCGACGGACGGCAGCAGCCGTGTCGGGCGTGCGTTGGTGACCTGCTCGTCGATCGCCGCGCGCCCTGGGGTGCCGCTCACGAAGGTTCGCCTCCCTGTAACCGTCTGGTATCGAGCCGTGTCCGGATCAGCGGATCAGGACACAGTGCGATCTGACGCCTAGGAATTTCGTACCAGGAACCGACCACCCCGCTACGAACTCAACGAGTCGCCTGCGATCGACGGCCGAGCCCCATCGGTAACCGGTCGATGACCGCTCGCCAGACTTCAGCCCAACAGTGCGGCCAAACGGGTGAGCGGCACCCAACACGCCACGAACAACACCAGCAATTCAGTCACAGACCGCAACCACCCAACGAACCCCACCCAAGCACCGGGGACCAACCAGCCGTCAAGCCCTGCGCCAAATGGCCGAACAGCCCCAAAGCACAACCGACCCGACCCAGCCAAGAACCAGCACAATTCACAATTCGTTTACACTAAAATTTCAAGAGCCCAGGACGTGACAAGCACCACCAACAACCAGCGTGCCCCTCAAACGTCCAAACAAGGTAAGCCCAAGAACAACAACTACACAGCGACTGACCCAGACCGAACCCAAGATCTGCGAGCACAGCGCAACACGCGGCACACAACGCAACGTAACGCGCAACACGCGGGGGGGCCGGGGGGCGAAGCCCCGCCGGCCGGGGGCCTGGGGGCTTGGCCCCCAGAAAAGCACGGAGGCCGACCGGGTTCGCGCTCTCCGCGAACACTGATCAGCCTCGGCCGGTGGGCGAGGGGGGAGTTGAACCCCCACGTCCTTTCGGACACACGGACCTGAACCGTGCGCGTCTGCCATTCCGCCACTCGCCCGAAGTGACGCGGCAGAGCGTAGCACGTGGTGACGGGCGGGTTTGAAGTGACCCGTGTCGGGGTGGACGGGCACCGATACGATCGGTATCAGGATCAGTCGCGAGAAGGGATGGCAGCCGTGGGCCTCGTGCAGCGCTTCGAGCGCCGTCTCGAAGGCATGGTCGGGAACAGCTTCGCGCGCGTGTTCGGTGGCAGCGTCGTGCCGCAGGAGGTGGCACAGGCGTTGCAGCGCGAAAGTGAGTCGAACGTCCGCGAGCTTGCTGGCGGACGGTTACTGGCCCCGAACAGCTACCAGGTGCTGTTGGGGCCTGCCGATCATGACCGTCTCGCAGGCGCTGAGCAGGACGAACAGCGGATCACGGCGCTGTTCGCGGACTGCGTGGCGGACTATCTCGCGGAGCACAGGTGGGAAACGTACGGTGACGTCGTAGTCTCCCTAGAGCGTTCCGACGCGCTGCACACCGGACAGTTCCGAACCCGCTCGTCCGTCGACCCCGACGTTCGCCGACGGTCAGCACCACCTCGCAACGCAGGAGACCGAGCAATGAGCAGCCAGCCCCCCGGTTACGGCCAGCAACCCGAAGGTGATCCCTACGGCCACCAAGGCTATGCGCAAGGCCAGTACGGCGCCGACCCCAACTACGGACAAGGCCAGTACGGCGGCGGCTACGAACAGGGCTACGGCCAGCAGGGCCAGCAGCAGTACGGCGGCGACCCCAACTACGGGCAGCAGCAGGGCGGCCAGCAGTACGGCGGCGGCTACGAGCAGCAGCCGGGCTACGGCCAGCAGCAGTACGGCGGCGATCCCAACTACGGGCAGCAGCAGGGCGGCCAGCACTACGGCGGCGGCTACGAGCAGGGCGGCTACCCGCAGCAGGGTGGCTACGACCCCGGCTACGGCCAGCAACAAGGCGGCTACCCTCCGCAGGGCGGATACCCCCAGCAGGGTGGTTATCCGCAGGAGGCAGCGCAGGGTTATGCGCCGCCCGCCGTGCAGACGCCGCAGCGCCAGCTCGCCGCGAGCCTGCAGCTCGACGACGGTTCCAACCGGAACTACCAGCTCAAGCAGGGCGGCAACGTCGTCGGCCGGGGCCAGGACGCCGACTTCCGGCTGCCGGACACGGGCGTGTCGCGCCGGCACCTGGAAATCACCTGGGATTCGCAGAGTGCCATGCTCGCTGATCTCGGTTCGACAAACGGCACAACGGTGAACGGCCAGCCGGTGCAGACTTGGCAACTCGCGGACGGCGACGTGATCCGCATCGGTCACTCGTCGCTGGTGTTCCGCAGCCAGGGCTGAACAGCCAACCTGGTTGACCGTCGGCCGTGCCCACCATGGGCACGGCCGGGTTTGCCGGGTCGACACGAGTCGGTGAGCGGAGCGGACACAACAGGTGCCAGTGCTGGTGTTGCAACTGACCAGAGCAGGGTTTCTCGCCCTGCTCTGGTTGTTCGTGCTGGCCGTGCTCCGGGTGGTCCGCTCGGATCTCTATGCCGCGTCCGGGCTGCGGGTCGCCGTGCCCGGATTCCGGCGTGGCCAGGGCAAGAAGAGTCGGGGCAAGGCGGCACGGCAGCTGGTGGTGACGCACGGCGCGCTGGCCGGTACCCGGATCTCGCTGGACGGCAGGCCGATCCTGATCGGCCGCGCCGACGACTCCACTTTGGTGCTCGACGACGACTACGCGTCGACCCGGCACGCGCGGGTGGCCCTCCGGGGCACCGACTGGTACGTGGAGGATCTAGGCTCCACCAACGGTACCTACCTTGACCGGGCGAAGGTCACGGCTCCCCTCCGAGTCCCGCTCGGTGTCCCGATCCGCATTGGCAAGACGGTGATCGAGCTGCGCTCATGACCCTTGTTCTGAAGTACGTGGCCAGAAGCGATCGCGGCCTGGTTCGGTC
>DASXXM010000618.1:0-5962 GCA_036503065.1 Pseudonocardiaceae bacterium
CGATGGACTAGCGTTGGTGACCATCCGTATGCCGGTATCGCACCGACGCACCAGCCTAGGGAGTTGGAAACCCGATGAGTTCTCCACAGCCGCCCGAGTTCTCCCCTGGTCAGGGTGGCGGCCATACCCCGCAGGGCGACAATCCGGCCCTGGCCGACTCGGGTCCGACCCAGGCCGTGCAGCCGGGGCAGGGCAACACCCCGGAAGCCACCCAGGTGGTGCGCCCCGGACAGTCCGCAGGCCCGCCCAACCCGTTCCCCGAGGCCACCCAGGTGGTCGCGCCGGGACAGCAAAATCCCAACTACGGCCAGTATGCTGCCGGCGTGCAACCACCCGCGCCCGGCGCCCCGCAGCAACCGGGCTGGAACCCGGGCGCCCAACAGCAGCCGCCGATGCCCGGCTACGGCCAACAGCCGGGTTATCCACAGCAGCAGCCGGGTTACCCGCAGCAGGCGCCCGGCTACCCGGCCCCAGGGCAGCAGTCCGGGTACGGCCAGCCGGTTTACGGCCAGCAACCCGGCTACGGCCAGCAGTCCGCCTACCCCGGCTACGCACCCGGCGGTGTCGCGACGCCGATGGACACCAACAAGGTCATCAGCATGGTCGTGCTCGGTGTCGCCGCGGTGATGTCGCTGATCGCCGCCATCCTGACGATCACGGTGTGGTCGGACGCCACCAGCGCCCCCGACCCGTGTGCCGGGCTGACCGGCGCGGAGGCGAGCGCGTGCAGCCAGCTCGCGCAAAGTGTTTCGCTGCCGACCGCCGCGCTCATCTACTTCATCGTGCTGATCGTCGGCGGCGTCGCCGGTGTGGCGGGCACGGTGCTGATCTTCCTGAAGAACGAGATCGGGAAGCTCGCGATCATCGGTGGTGGCGCGTTGCTGCTGCTGTTCTCGATCATCTTCATGGCCCAGTACACGTCCCTCGGCCGGATCGTGTACGACCTGATCGCCGGTGTCGTGGTCGCCGGCATCGGTGCGTTGGCGTTCTTCCCGCAGACCAGGGCGTACCTCGGCCTGCCGGGCGGGCCCGTGGCGCAGGCGGGTTACGGCCAGGTCGGCGGCTTCGGTCAGCCCCCCAACCCGTACGCCCAGCAACAGCCCTACGGCCAGCAGCCCTACGGCGCGCAACCCGGCCAGTACCAACAGCCACAGCCGGGCCAGTACCAGCAACCCGGCCAGTACCAACAGCCGCAACCGCAGCCCGGCCAGTACCAACAGCCCGGCACCGGGGGCTTCCCGCAGCAGGGTCCGCCGTCGGGCGGTTTCCAACAGCAGCAGCCCGGCGGCTACGGCCAACCACCGCAGCAGCAGCCACCACCGCAGTGGTGACCACTACGGCCCCCGCTTCCGGCGGGGGCCGTAGCATTGTCGTATGACGGACAGTTCCAACTCGGACAGTGCTGCCTCGACTGGGGCTTCCTCGACCGGGGCTTCTTCGGCCGGCCGGCCCAGGACCGGGTTCGCCACCAGGGCGATTCACGCCGGCCAGGACCCGGATCCGGCCACCGGCTCGGTGATCGTGCCCATCCACGCCACGTCCACGTACGCCCAGGACGGCGTCGGCGGCCTGCGTTCCGGTTACGAGTACTCGCGTACCGGCAACCCGACCCGCACCGCGCTGGAGGAGTGCCTTGCCGCGCTGGAGAACGGCCGGTTCGCCCGCGCGTTCGCCTCCGGTATGGCTGCCACCGACGTGTTCCTGCGGGCCGTGTGCCGCCCGGGTGACCACATCGTCATCCCCGACGACGCGTACGGTGGCACGTTCCGTCTGGTGGACAAGGTGTTGCGACTCTGGGGCATCGAGCACACGCCCGTCGCACTGTCCGATGTGGACGCCGTCCGCGCGGCATGCCGGCCCAACACCAAGGTGGTGTGGTGCGAGACACCCACCAACCCGATGCTCAACATCGCGGACATCGCCGCCCTGTCGAGCGTCGCGCACGACGCGGGTGCCCGGCTGCTGGTGGACAACACGTTCGCGTCGCCCTACCTCCAGCAGCCGCTGGAACTGGGCGCGGACGTCGTGCTGCACTCCACCACCAAGTACGTCGGCGGCCACTCCGACGTCGTCGGCGGCGCACTGGTCACCTCGGAGGCCGAACTCGCCGAGCAGATCGCGTTCCTGCAGAACGCCGGCGGCGGGGTACCCGGCCCGTTCGACGCGTGGCTGACCCTGCGCGGCCTCAAGACGCTGGCGATCCGGATGGAGCAGCACAGCGACAACGCCGAGCGGGTGGTCGAGTTCCTCACCCGGCACCCGAAGGTGACCCGCGTGTACTACCCGGGCCTGGCCGACCACCCCGGCCACGAGGTCGCGGCCAAGCAGATGCGGCGCTTCGGCGGCATGGTGTCGTTCACCGTGGCCGGCGGCGAAGCGGCCGCATTGGACGTGTGCCGGCGGACGCGGCTGTTCACGCTGGCCGAGTCACTGGGCGGGGTCGAGTCGCTGATCGAGCACCCCGGCCGGATGACGCACGCCAGCGTCGCCGACTCGGCTCTCGAGGTGCCCAGCGACCTGATCCGGCTGTCGGTCGGCATCGAGGACGCCGACGACCTGGTCGAGGACCTGCGCATCGCCCTGGACTGAACCGCTGGATGGTGCTACGGACGGGCCTGGCCGGCCGCACCCGCGGCCGGCCCGGTGTTCGTGTTGGCCTCGGGCAGGTCCGCCTTGTCCACGCAGCCACCGACCAGTCTGGCGCTGACGCCCTGCCGCACGAAGTGGCCCGGGTCCGGGCAGGCGGCCTGGCTGACGGTGAACACGGCGGCGCCGCCGAGGGCGGCCGCGGCGACCACGGCGGCAAGCAGGGGGAGCACTCCAGCGGCGCGAGCCACGTGCGCCATGCGACCTCCCGAAACGAACACCAACGACTGGTGGGATCCGCCAGCGACCGGGCAGACTGCGCAGACCGCGGATTCGCGGACGTGCCGCATCCGCCCGGATACGGACCGCTCAGCATGAGGCTACCCTTCCCGGGCCGCACTCGTCGCCTGCCCGGGTCGGGCCTTAGTCCTTTCGTAGGAACGGGCTGCCGTGCTCGCGTGCGGTCATGGAAACCTGAGATTGTGCTGTGCGTTCGGTTTCCTCAAAGGTTTCCGCGTCGCTCCTGTTCGCGCTCGATCGCCTCGAACAGCGCCTTGAAGTTGCCCTTGCCGAAACCGAGCGAACCGTGCCGCTCGATCAGCTCGTAGAACACCGTCGGCCGGTCGCCGATCGGTCGGGTGAAGATCTGCAGCAGGTAGCCGTCCTCGTCGCGGTCCACCAGGATGCCCCGCCGGGACAGTTCCTCGATGGGCACCCGGACGGTGCCGATCCGTTCGCGCAGCTCGGGATCCGTGTAGTACGACGCGGGAGTCGCCAGGAACTCGACGCCCGCCGCGGTCATCCGGTCGACCGTGCCCAGGATGTCGTTGGTGGCCAACGCGATGTGCTGCACACCGGCGCCCGCGTAGAACTCGAGGTATTCGTCTATCTGCGACTTGCGCTTGCTGATCGCCGGTTCGTTGAGTGGAAATTTCACCCGGTGGTTGCCGCAGGCGACGACTTTGCTCATCAGCGCGGAGTACTCGGTGGCGATGTCGTCGCCGACGAACTCGGCCATGTTCACGAAGCCCATCACCCGGTGGTACCAGTCCACCCACTGGTCCATCCTGCCCAGCTCGACATTGCCGACGCAGTGGTCGATCGCCTGGAACATGCGCTTTGGCCTGCCGTCCACCAGGGGGTGTTCGCCGGCGCGGGCCTCGTAGCCCGGCAGGTAAGGCCCGGTGTAGTCGGTCCGGTCGACCAGCGTGTGGCGGGTCTCGCCATAGGTGGCGATCGCCGCCATGCGCACGGTGCCGTGCTCGTCGGACACGTCGTGCGGCTCGGCCAGAATCGTCGCGCCCTGCGTGCGGGCGTGCCGAACGCACCGGTCCACGTCGGTGACCTCGATCGCGAGGTCGACAACGCCGTCGCCGTGCCGCCGGTGGTGGTCGGCCATGTCGCTGTCCGGCCGGACGGCGCCGTTGATCACGAACCGCGCGGACCCCGAGGCCAACACGAACGACTTGTGGTCGCGATCGCCCGTCTCCGGCCCGGAGTAGGCCACCAGCCGCATACCGAACGCCTGCTGGTAGTACCAGGCCGTCTGCGTGGCGTTGCCGACCACGAAGACCACCGCGTCCATCGCCCGAACCGGGAACGGATCCGAGGTCTCGTCGTAGTCGACCAGCCCGACGAGCTGCCTGAGCTGGTCGAAGCTCACCTCGTCCATACCGGCCGGACCGTGCAGCGTCTCGGTCACGGCATCCTCCTCAGATTGTGCTCCGTAGGTAGCCAAGGATGGATCTGCCATGCAGAATGAGCAAGGGATGCGCTGATAACTGCGCAGACTGCACAGTAAACGTTGGGTTCGCCTCGCCACAATGGACAGCCTGCCCACCCCGTCACGGAGCACGGCGATGACCGAACCGGAACCAACCGACCCGCTGGACGAACTGGACGCCCGCCTGCTGCTGTTGCTGACCGACGAGCCGCGCCTGAATGTCCTGGAATGCTCCCGTCGCCTTGCCGTCGCGCGCGGCACGGTGCAGGCCAGACTGGACAAGCTGGTGGCCAAGGGTGTTCTCGGCGGCTTTCCGCCCGCGCTCGACCTGGCCGCGATGGGCTACGGCCTGACCGCGTTCGCCGTGGTCGAGATAGCCCAGGGCTTCCGAGCCGAAGTGTCCGAACGGCTGACCGCCATCCCGGAGGTTTGCGAAGTCCACGCGACCACCGGCCAGGGTGATCTGCTGGTCCGCATGGTCGCCAGGTCGAACGCGGACCTCCAGCGCGTGATCGACGAGGTGGTGGACGTGGCAGGCGTACACCACCTGGCGTCGTCGATCGCCCTGTCCACCCCGATCCCGATGCGCGTCCGCCCACTACTGGAACGCCTGATCCCGGGACAGCCCTGACCTGACGCCGCGCACCTGCTGATCCGGCCCGTCCCGCACCTTCAGACCCAGTCAGGCTGCCACATTCAACAACCCACCGGCTTCAACCCGGCCAGCTCTCAAGCCAATTCACACCACACCGCGATTCGGCCAGACCAAATCCGCCTGCCCACAGCCCGCCACCGCGCAAATCCGCCGCCACCCCAAAAAACGACCAACCCTTCCTTCGGGGCGCCCCCCGAAATCCAGTTTAGTCGCTTTTGGGCGGTCTCATCGGCGGTTGGCGGTCACCTGTGGACAACCAACGGAGCTGTGGACAAGCGGAACGGCTGATCGGTCAGTCGTGGTAGGGCACGGCTCTGATCAGGGTCACCTTCATGGTGTTGCCGTTGGGCAGGACGTACTGCCGCTTCTCGCCGTCCTTGGCGCCCAGTAGTGCCTGGCCCAGCGGCGAACTCGGCGAGTACACCTCGAGCGACCCGTGCGCGCCTTCCTCGCGGGTCGCCAACAGGAACTCCTCTGTCTCGTTGTCGCCGTCGTACCGGACGGTCAGCACCATGCCCGGCGCGGCCACCCCGTTCGTGGTGGGGGCCTCGCCGACCTTGGCCGCGCGCAACAACTCCTGGAGTTGGCGGATCCGGGCCTCCTGCTTGCCCTGTTCCTCACGGGCGGCCATGTAGCCGCCGTTCTCCTTAAGGTCGCCTTCCTCGCGGCGCGCATTGATTTCCGCCGCCATGACCGGGCGATTGGCGATCAGCTCATCAAGTTCCTGCTTGAGCCGGTCGTAGGCCTCCTGGGTCAACCAGGTCACCTGGGTGTCGCTCACGGTCATCAACTCCTCGTCTGAATCCAAGCCCGAGGCTTACGGGCTGGCTGTTCCGAACTGTGGGCCCGGAACGGCAAAAACACGGCCCCGCAGGAGCCGTGCCGCTTGCCGAGGGTAGCACGTTCGGCGGTACCCAGCCGAAAGATTTTCGCTGACCAGCAGCGCGGTAACCGCAGATCACCCGCTTGGCGGCATGGATTTGGTCAGGTAGCCAGGC
>DASXXM010000619.1:0-7649 GCA_036503065.1 Pseudonocardiaceae bacterium
GGGCCGTCGTAGCCGCCGTTCTCCAGCAGGTCCACCAGGAAGAACGCGTTGAGCAGGTCGCCGTGGCCGAACACCAGGTCCTGGTCGAACTTGGGGCCGCGCTGGCCGTTCAGGTCGATGTGGAACAGCTTGCGCTGCCACAGCGCCTGGCTGATGGCATGCACGAAGTTCAGGCCCGCCATCTGCTCGTGGCCGACCTCCGGGTTCACGCCGACCATCTCGTGGTGCTCCAGCGTGCTGATGAACGCCAGCGCGTGACCGACCGTGGGCAGCAGGATGTCGCCGCGTGGCTCGTTCGGCTTGGGCTCCAGCGCGAAGCGGATCGGGTAGCCCTGGTCGACGACGTACTGGGCGAGCATGTCCACGGCCTCGCGGTAGCGGTCCAGCGCGGCCCGGACGTCCTTGGCCGCGTCGCTCTCCGAGCCCTCCCGGCCGCCCCACATGACGTAGGTCGTGGCGCCGAGAGATGCGGCCAGGTCGATGTTGCGGAGCACCTTGCGCAGCGCGAAACGGCGGACCGCGCGGTCGTTGCTGGTGAACGCGCCGTCGCGGAACACCGGGTGGTGGAACAGGTTCGTGGTGGCCATCGGCACCACGAGGCCCGTCTCGGCCAGCGCGGTGCGGAAGCGGGCGATCGCCCGGTCGCGGGTGGTGTCGTCGCTGCCGAACGGGAACAGGTCGTCGTCGTGGAACGTGATGCCCCATGCGCCCAGTTCGGCCAGCCGGTGCACGCTCTCGACCGGGTCGAGCGCGGCCCTGGTCGGGTCGCCGAACGGATCGGCGGCGCGCCAGCCGACGGTCCACAACCCGAAGCTGAAGTGATCATCACGGGTCGGTTCGCCGGCCACGGTACCTCCTCGACATTAATAGTTCAATGACTGAACATATACACGGATGCGCGGCGCGTCAAGAAGTTCGGAAAGGCTCTAAACTATTAAGGTAGAAAGAATGACCGACCCGTCGCCCGCCGGCCAGCACACCCTGCGGCGCCACAACTCGGCACTGGTGCTGCGGACCGTGCTGGACTCGCCCGGCATCTCGCGCGCGGCCATCGCCGCGCACACCGGCTTGGCCAAGGCTACCGTATCCAGCCTGGTCGACCGGTTGATCGCGGCTGATCTGGTGGCCGAGACCGGGTTGGTGGTCCGGGCCGGGCGGGGCAGGCGCAGCACCGGGCTCGCGCTCTCGGCCACCGGCCCGCACGGGCTCGGCGTCGAGATCGGCGTGGACTACCTGGCCACCTGCCTGGTCGACCTGACCGGCCACGCGCACGACCACCGGGTCCGGCCCGGCGACAACCGGACCCGTCCCGCGGCCCGGGTGCTGGCCGCCGTCGTCAGGGCGATCAACAGCGTGCTGCGGGACGCGACCGTGCCGATCGGCGGCATCGGCATCGCGGTGCCCGGCCTGATCGAGGCCAACACCGGGCTGCTGCGCGTCGCGCCGAACCTGGGCTGGCGGGACCTGGACATCGTGGCCGCCGTGCGCGCCCGGCTGGACCGGCCGGAACTGCCGGTACTGGTCGGCAACGAGGCGGACCTGGCCGCCGCCGCGGAACTGGGCAACGTGCCGCGCGACTTCATCCTGGTGTCCGGCGAGATCGGCATCGGCGCCGGCCTCGTGGTGGACGGGCGGCCGTTTCGCGGGGTGCGCGGGTTCGGCGGCGAGATCGGGCACCTCACGGTCGATCCGGCCGGACCGGAGTGCGCGTGCGGCTCCCGTGGCTGCCTGGAAGTGCTGGCCGGGCTGGACCCGATCATGCGCGCGGCCGGTCTGTGGGCCGGTCCCGGCGACCGGTCGCCGTCGGAGACCCTGGCCGAACTGATCGAGCGGCTGACCGTCGGCGATCCGGTCGCGCTGGGTGCCGTGCGGGACGCGGGCCGGTGGCTCGGGATCGCGCTCGCCGGCGTGGTCAACGTGGTCGATCTGCCCTGCGTCGTGCTCGGCGGCAGCTACGCCGAACTGGCGCCGTGGCTGCGCGAGTCCATCGGCGCCGAACTGTCCCGGCGGGTGGTCAGCGCGGGCTGGTCGCCGGTGGAGATCATCAGTTCCACACTGGGCAGCGCGGCCGCGGTGCGCGGCGCGGGCGCCGCGCCCGTCCAGGCGATCATCGCCGACCCGGACGCCTACCTAGCCTCGTAGGAACCACGCGTACCAGTCCCGGCTGGACGGGGACAGGTAGTGGGTGGTGGCCGGGTGCTGGGTGGGGTACAGGTGGAAGCCGGCAATGGGATTCGTGTGGAAGTAGACACCGGTGATCCAGTCGGGGTTGATGTCCAGTTCCATGCCGCGCACGACGCCCGCGTCCTGCAGAATCCGGCCCAGGGTGCAGACCGAGAGGGCCGAGCCGCCGACGTAGACCTCGGCGCCGGTGGCGGTGACGCCGAAGGCCGATCGGTCGATGTAGGCGGCCGCGCCGATGGTGAAGCCCCACTGGGCCTGGCTGCCGGTGGCGCAGGTGGGGTTGACCGCCCCGTTGTCCACCAGCATGGCCAGGTTCTGGCGGACGCTGGCCACGTCCGGTGTCAGGCTGACTTCGCCGTTCCACGAGCCGACGGTGGCGGTGCCGTTGGTGTGCAGGACGAGGCTGGCGGCGCCGTTCTGGAGGGGGACGGCGGTGCGGCCTTCGCTGTAGTAGCCGCCGTGGCTCGCGTCGCGGGGCAGGCGGAAGCCGGCGTTGAACGCGGCGGCGACGGTCTGTTGTTCCGCGGCGGTGAGTGAGGTGGCGGCCTGCCAGGTGCCGCCGGGATCGTTGGTGCCGGGCCGGAGTTGGCCGCGGACGAAGGTGGGGTCGAGCCACAGCACGCCGGCCAGGTAGGAGGTGTGCGTGGTGTCGGGGCGGACGCTGGCGACGCGGACCGCGGGTTGGCCCTGCGGCGTGGTGACCACGGTCTGCCACTGGCCTTCGCCGGGCAGCGCCCTGGCGCCGGCGAGCGGTGGCAGGGCGGCGGGTGCGGGCAGGCCGCCGACGGGTTTGGGGACGGTGGGCACCGCGCCGGCCGGATGCGGGATGCCGCCGACGGGCGCGCCGCCGACCTTGGGCTGGTTCTGTTCGTACTGCTGCTTTTCCAGGTACGTGACGAGATCGCCCATACCGTGGTCGCGGGCCCATTCGGCGACGCGGGCGGCGGTGGGGTCGGTGCCGGGCGCGGTCAGGTAGCCGACGACGGACACGCAGGCGATCACCAGGCACGCGGCCAGGGCCAGCAGGAACAGCCGGCGCACCGGCCGGGCGAACGGATGGTGCCGCCGGACGGGCGCGATCCGCACGGGCATCGGCAATCGAGCTGTCGCCTCGTCGGCCACCAGGTCGCCGTGCCACCGCTGCCCGTTCACGCTCTGAAGACGCCCGGTGACACCGAAGCGTTGCCCCGACCCACCGCCGTACCCGGGTGAGCCCGAGTTCATGCTGGTAACGGGCTGTGAAACGCCCGATGTGGTACTGCTCACCATGCTGGCTACCGGCTGGCACACTGGACGGTCCGGCAGTGAATTGTCGACAACGCCGAGCCGCAGCGGCCGCAATATCGCGGACGCGCGGCCGGCCGGCGCGATAATCGACATGATCGGATGGCCGGGCCGGGAAGGAGCACTCCGTGCGGGGAACATCGCCGGACGGTGGGGTCGTGGCGAACACCACCGCCGTGGTCCGCATCATGAACGAGCGGGCCGTCTACGAGCAGACCCGGCAGCTCGGTCCGGTCTCCGCGTCCCAGTTGGTCAGCGCGACCGGATTGTCCAAGCCCACCATCGGTCTTGCCCTGGGCGGCCTGGAACGAGCAGGCCTCGTCCGGCACGTCGGCCACCGGGTCGGCCAGGTCGGCCGGGCACCCCGGCTCTACGAGATCCGGCCGGAGGCCGGCTGGGCGCTGGCCATCGACGTCGGCGCGTCGTGGATCCGGGCGGCCGTCGCGGACCTGTCCGGCCGGGTCGCGGTGCGGCATGAGGAACGGGTGAAGAACCGCACCGCGGGCTCGCTGATCCGGCAGGTGGGGGAGTTCGCCCAGTCGGTGCCGGCCAAGGCGGGGCTGACGTTCGACGACATCACGCACACCGTGCTCGGCATTCCCGGCGTGTACGAGCCGGAGTCCGGCCGGATCTCGGCCGCGCCGAACCTGCCGGGGCTGGACCGGCCCGGTTCGGTGGAGGCGCTGCGCGGCAAGCTGGGCGAACGCTTTTCCATCGACAACGATGTCAACCTGGCGACCGTGGCCGAGCAGGCCTACGGCCTCGGCACGTCGGTGCGCAACTTCGTGTTCGTGTCGGTCGGCACCGGTATCGGCATGGGCGTGGTGATCGACGGACGGCTGTACCGGGGTTCGCACGGGCGGGCCGGTGAGATCTCGTTCCTGCCGGTCGGCGACGAGGGGCCGGAGGGCGCGCGGGTGCGCGGCTCGGCCGCCACCCGCCAGCACGGCATCCTGGAGACGGTCGCGTCCGCGCAGGGCATCGTGGCCATCGCGCGCGGCTGCGGCATGTCGGTGGACTCGGTGGAGCAGGTGTTCGACGCGGCCCGCACCGGGGACAGCGCCGCGATCCGCGCGGTCGGCACCGAGGCCGACCACCTGGCCAGGGCGCTGGCCGCGATCATCGCGGTGTTGGATCCGGGGCTGATCGTGCTGGGTGGCGGCGTGGGCAGCAACGTGGACGTGCTGCTCGAACCGACCCAACAACGCCTGGTCGAACTGCTGGCGCTGGCCCCGCCGCCGATCCAGGTGTCCGCGGTGGGCCGGGAGAGCGTGGTGCTCGGCGGGCTCGCGTCCGGGCTGGACGCGGCACGGGACATCGTGCTGGCCCAGATCGAGGCATGAGCACGTCAACGTCAACCCCTGGGCGGCCCCTTGACTAAGTATGTAAGACAGGCATACAAATTAGCCGTCATGGCACCACGTCGGTAGACGGGAAGTGTCGAGCATGAGGCGATCCTTGGGCGTGGGCCTGGCATCCGGCGCCGCGCTGATCCTGTTCACGGCATTGGGCTCGTCGGCCGCGTTGGCGTCGAGCCCGGGGCCCCACCCGATACTGGCAAGTCACGCCAGGGGCATGAGCGTGCTGGGCACCGGTGGCTGGAAGGTGGTCACCAGCGCCACCGCCACCCAGGGCGGCGCGGCCATCTCCACACCCGGGTTCAGCACCGGCAAGTGGCTCTCGGTCACCCCGGACGACGCGGGCGCGCCCGGCACCGAGGTCGAGGCGCTGCTGCAGAACGGCGGCTGCCCGAACGTCTTCTTCGGCGAGAACATGAAGAACTGCTTCGGCCAGATGACCAAGGTCGGCGCCGAGACCATCGCCCAGTTCAAGAATCCGTGGTGGTTCCGCACGGACTTCACCGCGAACCTGACCAGCGGCCAGGCCGCGTCGCTGATCGTCAACGGCGTCGTCGGCAAGGCCAACGTCTGGCTGGACGGCAAGGAACTCGCCACCAACAGCACGGTCACCGGCGCATACACGAAGTTCACCTTCAACGTGACGAGCACGCTCAAGGCCGGCACCAACTCGCTGGCCATCGAGGTGTTCCCGAACGACCCGACCAAGATGCTGACCGTGGACGACGTGGACTGGAACCAGATCCCGCCGGACAACAACACCGGCATCCAGTTCCCGGTGCAGCTCCAGGTCGGCGGCGCGCTGTCGGTCGGCAACGCGCACGTCAACCAGAGCGACGCGGCCGACCTGAGCAGCTCGTCGCTGACCGCGAAGGCCGACGTCACCAACAACTCCGGCAGCAGCCAGACCGGCACGGTGACCGCCACCATCACGCCGCCAACCGGTGCCGGCTCGCCGATCACGGTCGCGCAGTCGGTGACCGTGAAGGCCAACACCACCACGACGGTCTCGTTCGCGCCGGTCACGATCTCGAATCCCAAGATCTGGTGGCCCTATCAGATGGGCGCGCAGCCGCTGTACACCTTGGACACGTCGATCACCCAGGGCGGCACCGCGGGCAACAGCACCCACGAGACGTTCGGCATCCGCACGGTGACCTCCAGCCTGGTCGGCAAGTCGGCAGAGGCGCCGTCCGGCGTGCGGCAGTACGCGATCAACGGCGTGAAGTTCCTGGTCCGCGGCGGCGGGTTCACGCCAGACCTGTTCCTGCACTACTCGGCCGCGGACATCGCGCGGCAGATCGCGATCCTGCGCAACATGGGCATGAACACCCTCCGGCTGGAGGGCCACTTCATGCCGGACGACTTCTACCAGCAGATGGACGCCGCCGGCATCATGATCGACGCCGGCACCCAGTGCTGCGACGCGTGGGAGCCGGGCTCGAACAACGTCAGCTCTGCGCTGCTGGCCACGTTCTCGTTGTCCGCGTTGACGATCGGCCAGAACGAGCGCAACCACCCGAGCGTGATCACGTTCAGCTGGAGCGACAACGCGCCGGTGCCCAGCGAGGAAACGGCGATGCTGGCGAGCTTCACGAAGGCCGACTTCCAGGTGCCGTTCGTGTCGTCGGCCGAGTACAACAGCAGCCCGATGCTCGGCCAGGCGGGCGAGAAGGAAGGTCCGTACGACTACGTCTCGCCGAACTACTGGTACGACACCAGCCACTTCGACTCGACCGACAGCACGCGCACCAACGTCGGTGGCTCGTGGGGCTTCGACAGCGAGCAGAGCGCCGGTGACACGGTGCCCACGCTCGACTCGCTCAACCGGTTCATGTCCGCCACCGACCTGTCGAACCTGTGGCAGAACACGAGCGCGCAGCAGCCCCACGCGAACTACGAGACCGGGCACACCGGCTACGAGTTCGGCGAGCTGTTCAACTTCGACACCGCGATGCAGGCCCGCTACGGCAACTGGTCCAGCCTCGCGTCCTACGTCCAGGAAGCCCAGGTGCAGGACTACGAGAACACCAGGGCCCAGTTCGAGGCGTTCGTGGACCACGTGAACAACGCGACGCCGGCCACCGGCACGGTCTACTGGCAGGTCAACAAGGGCTGGCCGAGCCTGCTGTGGAACCTCTACAACACCGACAGCGACCAGGCCGGCAGCTTCTTCGGCGCCAAGAAGGCCAACGAGGGCCTGCATGTCCTCTATGCCCAGGACAACGGCACCGTGACCGTGGACAACCTCAACGGCGCCAACGCATCCGGGCTGACGGTCGAGTCGAAGGTCTACGACACCGCGGGCGCGGTCACCGACGACCAGACCTCCGGCAGCCTGTCGCTGAACGCGCAGCAGGTGAAGAACTCGGTGCTCACGCCGAACGTGCCCGCGGTGACCACGCCGGGAACCACGGCCAGCACGTACTTCGTCGAACTGCTGCTCAAGCAGAACGGCACGGTCGTGGACCGCAACGTCTACTGGCAGTCCACCCAGCAGGACATCGTTGACTGGGCCAGCTCGCAGGGCAATCCGCAGGCGACCATGACCCAGTTCGCGGACATGACCGCGTTGCAGTCACTCGGCACGGCGACGGTGTCCGCGGTCGCGTCCACCGCCGGCAGGCCCGGCCCGAACGGCGCCGACACGGCCACCACGGTGACCATCACCAACACGTCGACAACGCCGATCGTCGGGTTCTTCCTGCGGTCGGACCTCCGGCGCGGCAACGCGGACGGCACCGAGCAGGCCGGCGACAACCAGGTCGCGTCCGGGCTGTGGAGTGACAACGACATCACGCTGTGGCCGTGCGAATCCCAGAC
>DASXXM010000620.1:0-5880 GCA_036503065.1 Pseudonocardiaceae bacterium
CTGTACGTGGACCACGTCGGGCAGGCCGACACGGGCGCGGACCTGGACTTTCTCGTCGGGTCAAGCGGATCTCGGGTCAGTCGCGAGTCCCACTGACGCTCACCTGCGCGTCACCGCGTCGCCATATGAATCCGTTGTGGCGTTCACGGTCGCGCCACCATACTTCTGGGATGCTCACACGCCGAATGTTTCTCCAGCTCATGGGGGCCTCGACCGGTCTCGCGGTCACCGGCACCGATCTGCTGTCCCAGGCGGCCGCCAGCGCCACCGCGCTGCACCCCGGCGGTTCCAAAGGGATCGAGCACGTCGTCGTGCTCATGATGGAAAACCGGAGTTTCGACCACTTCCTGAGTTGGTTACCCGGTGCCGACGGCCGTCACGACATGACGTTCCTGGCCACGGACGGCAACATGTACCCCAACTACGCGCTGGCGCCCGACTTCCAGGGCTGCGGCTACAGCGACCCGGACCACAGCTGGGAAGGCTTCCTGATCCAGCACAACTTCGGCCGGATGGACGGATTCCTGCAGCGGCCCACCGCGCCGGACAACCTCCCCGGCGTGACACTGGCCAAGGCCAACACGTTCCCGATCGGCTACTACACCAACCGCCACCACGACCACAGCCGCAAGGCCGAGCCGGACATTCCGGTGATCGGCGCGCTGGCCGAGCACTACACCGTGCTGGACCGCTACTTCTGCTCGTTCGCCGGTGAGACCTTCCCGAACCGGTTCTACCAGCACGCGGCCCGCACCGACCGGGACCACAACTCGAACACCATCTCGACGCTGCCGTCCATCTGGGACCAGCTCTCGCCGATCCCGAACACGCAGGGCGTGCCGACCGGCGCGTACTTCTTCCGCGACCTGCCGTACCTGGCGTTGTGGGGCACGAAGTACTTCCCGTTCTGGCACCCGTTCGCGGCGGGCGACACCGACTCGCTCGGCATCCCGGTGACCACCCAGCCGTTCCTGGACATGGTGGCGCAGGGGAAGCTGCCGAACGTGAGCTACATCGACCCGACCTTCGGCGGCGAGAGCATCGGCACCGCGGCCGACGACCACCCGCTGGCGGACATCAGGCTGGGCGAACGGTTCATCGCCGACGCGTACCACGCGCTGGCCAACGCAGGCTACCTGGACAACACGGTCTTCATCGTCACGTTCGACGAGTGGGGCGGCTTCTACGACCACGTCCCGCCGCCGCGCGTGATCGACGACACCGACCCGGCCACCGTCAACCACACCGGTGACGGCACGACACCCACGGACGGCCAGTTGGTGCCCGACTACCGGCAGCTCGGCTTCCGGGTGCCGACCATCGTGGTGTCGAACCTGGCGCCGGCGCAGGTCGTGCACCACGGCCCGTTCGAGCACGCGTCGACGTTGAAGATGATCGAGACCACGTTCGGCCTGCACTCGATCACGGCTCGGGACGCCAATGCCCTGAACCTGGGCATGGTGCTGGAGGAGCGGCCGCGGCGGCCGGTACACGCGGGCGCCATCCCGACCAGCGCTCAGGTGCCGGGCCCGGCTTCGGACACCGCGGCCATCTGTGGCGTGCACAGTGTCCAGTCGGTCTCGCCGAACCCGACCCACAAGGGTCACCACGACGGTGCTGCCGTCGCGCCCATCGAGATCCCCAACAGCTCCGGCATGGCGACGTTCGGCCGGGACCTGCTGAAGGGTCAGTAGTCCCGGGAGTGGGTCGGTCGCGCTTCGTGGCCGACCCACTCGGAACGCTGAGGGCGAAATTCATGGACCAGGTGTCGGTGGCTCGGGCAGACTCGGTCGTGATTGGGGGGCCGCTGATGTCAACGATCGAGCTGCCGGATGGTCGGGTTCTCGGGTACGAGGAGTGGGGGGATCCCGATGGGCTCCCGTTGTTCAGCCTGCACGGCACTCCAGGGTGTCGGCTGACCCGGACGCCGGATGCGACGCTCTGGGCTCGTCTTCAGCTCCGGGTTGTCACCGTGGACCGGGCCGGTTATGGGCTGTCCAGTCCGCTTGTCGGGCGTCGGGTCGGTCACGCCGCGGGTGACATCGCGGCTCTCGCGGATGTCCTGGGTATCGGGCGTTTCGCTGTTTCCGGTGTGTCCGGTGGTGGGCCGCATTCGTTGGCGTGTGCCGCGGAACTGGGCGATCGCGTGCTTGGCTGTGTTGCCGCGTCGTCCGCCGCGCACGTTGAGCCCGACGAGGTCGCCGGGCTCATCGCGATCAATCGCGAATCTCATCGGGTGTTTGCCGAGGAGGGACGGGACGGGATCACGCGCCTGATCACCAAGCTGCGTGACGAGGTGCTCGCTCAGCCGACCAACCCGCTCACCTCGCTCATCGCGGACGCGCCATCAGCCGACCAGGAGTGGGACGCCCGGTCGGACGTACGGGCGATCCGACGCGAAGCGATCGCGGAAGCGCTCCGGCCCGGTCCGGACGGGTGGATCGACGACTCCATGTCGTTGTTCGGGCCGGACTGGGGCTTTGATCCGTCCCGGATCACTTGTCCGACAACGTTCTGGCACAGCACCGACGACGCGAACAGTCCCATCACCGCCGTTGAGCGGCTTCGGAAACAGATTCCCGGGGCGCGGTTGCGGACATGGCAGGGTGAAGGGCACAGCGCGGCGGCGCGCAACCTGGAGCAGATACTGCGCGCTCTGCTGGACGACATCCGCTGAGTTGGGCTTCGCGTCAGCCGTGGAGTTCGGCTACCGCTCTTGCCAGGGTCTCTTCGAACGCCGGATAGCCGGCTGGTGGTTCGTCGCGGAGACCGTCCAGCCAGCCGATGATCGTGGACACGTCGGCCCATGGGTCGTAGTGCCGGCCGCTGGCCCGTTCCCACAGTGTGGTGAAGCTGTCGGCCACTTCCGTTCCGTAGGACAGCAGGTTGGCGCGGCAGTGGCCGACGTCGACGCCGGCCGGGCCGATGCTGGCGGCCTGCCAGTCGACCAGTCCGCTTACCCTGCCGCGCCGCCACAACACGTTGCCCGGATGGAAATCCCGGTGCAGGAACACGTGATCCGCACCGGGCACCGGGCCGTGCGCGATCTCGACGCCTCGCCGCCACACCGCGGGCGATCGGGCCCACGGCGGCGGATCGTAGCTGCGCTGGCGATACGTCGCGAACGGGCGGATCACGCCGGGCGCCGGCAGCGGCGTGGCATGGACCGTTGGCAGCAGGTTCGCCATGCCGCGCAGCCAATCGTCCATATTGGATGGTGACCAGGTCACGCGGCCGGGCAGCCACGACATCAGGATGGTGGGCACTCCGGTGTCCTCGCCTGCCAGGTCGGTGGCCAGCAGTCGCGGTGTGGGAATCGGTAGCTGTGCAACGAAGTCCAGCGCGCGTGCTTCGTGGTCGGCGATGCCGGGGTCGTCGACGGGGGTCTCGGGGCGGACGTAACGGCGTAGCACCATGCGTTCGCCGGCAACCGTGACCAGGTGCACCGACGACGACAGGCCACCACGCAGCGCGCGGACGGCCTCGACCGGGCCGCCGGCCACCGACTCGACCCACGCCAGCGCGGCCGCGGGCGGACGGGAACGCAACAGGCGGCGGGTGGCCGCGTCCTCATTGAAACCGTGCGGCGGCCTGCTCATCCGAGCACGCCCAACAGCTGGTCTTGGCCGGGTCAATAGAAACCGGTGTGCATGTCTGGATTGTACGGGGGTTCGGGTCGTTGTGCGATGCTCGCCGATCGCGCATAGTCAACTCCTGTGACGACACTCGAACTGCCCGACGGGCGACGCCTCGACATCGAGATCTCCGGACCGGAGGGCGCGCTGCCGCTGGTCTTCCACCACGGCACGCCGGGCTCGGTCCGGCGGTTCGGCGTGATCGAGCGGGCCGCGCACGAGCGTGGCCTGCGGCTGGTGACGTTCTCCCGGCCCGGCTACGGCGACTCCACCCGGCTGCCGGGCCGTTCGGTGGCCGACGTGGCCGCGGATGTGGCCGTGGTGCTCGACCAACTCGACGCGCCGCGTTGCCTGGTGGCCGGCTGGTCCGGCGGCGGGCCGCACGCGCTGGCGACGGCCGCGCTGCTGCCCGATCGGGTGGCCGGCGCGCTGGTCATCGCGGGTGTCGCGCCGTGGGATGCGGACGGGCTGGACTTCCTCGCCGGGATGGGCGAACAGAACATCGACGAGTTCGGGTTGGCGGTACGCGGTGAAGCCGCGGTCCGCCCCGGGTTGGAGGCCGAGGCGGTCGCGCTGCGGCAGGCCACCGTGGCCGATCTGGTGAAGGGTATGGAGACCCTCCTGCCCGACGTCGACCGCGCGGTGCTGACCGACGAGTACGGCGCCGACCTGGCGGCCAACTTCGCCGAGGCCCTCCGCCTGAGTGTGGACGGCTGGCTCGACGACGACCTGGCCTTCGTGCGGCCGTGGGGTTTCTCGTTGGCGGACATCGCGGTACCCACGTTCGTGTGGCAGGGCAGCGAGGACCTCATGGTGCCGTTCACGCACGGTCAGTGGCTCGCCGGCCACATCCCGGGCGTGACGGCACATCTGGAAGCCGGCGAGGGCCACCTGTCGATCGGGGTCGGCGCGATGGGCCCGATGCTCGACGAACTCGTCCGGCTCCGATGAGCTCGTTCGGGTGACCCGCGGGTTCCCCCACATCGGTGACATACAAGGGTTTCCGGTCGGTCCGATTTCGCCGGTCGGCCTACCATGATTGGCGGGCCGGGCGACGGGGTACCCCACGTCGGCTAATGACGCGCCGCACCGGGAGGCCGACGATGAACATGCCGACAACGCAACTGGATGGCCGCCCGGACGCCGGTCGGCTGTGGGCGGGCGGGGGTGCGACGGCGGTCGTGGCCGCGCTCGCCGCGCTCGTCGGCATCCTGATCGCCAGAGGGATCGCGAAGGTGGCGATCCTGGCGCCGCAGGGGGCGGGCACCTGGGGCACCGCGAGCACCACCGCCTACGTGATCCTCTCGGCGGTGGCCGCGTTGGTGGCGACCGGGCTGCTGCACTTCCTGATGGTGACGACCCCGAGGGCGACGGTATTCTTCGGCTGGATAATGGGTTTGCTCGTCGTGATCGCGATGGTGCTCCCGCTCAGTCTGGTCGTGAACACGGACGACAAGATCGCCACCGCCCTGCTGAACCTGTTGATCGGCCTCGCCATCACGATTCCGTTGGTCAACATCTCGTACGTCACGCGCGCCCGCCGCGTTCGTCCGGTCACCAGGACGGGTGACGTCCCGCCGCCGACGCGGCAGTGGGATGTTTGAGGGTGGTTCGGCCGGGGCAACCCTCCACCATGGACAACATGGACAAGAAAATCGACAACAAGGCAGAAGAACTTCGCGGCAAGGCAAAGGAAGGCGTCGGCCGCGTCACGGATGACGAGGAGCTGGCCGACGAGGGCCGGGCCGACCAGGTCAAGGGCAAGGTCAAGCAGGCAGGCGAGAAGGTCAAGGACATCTTCCGCGACTGACTGTCCTATAGGGACCTCATCGACCACGGATGCGACCGGCTGGAACAACGACCCCGTCCGGACGGCCACCACAAGGCCGCCGACGGGGTCGTTGTTCAGTTGTCGGCCAGTTCGGCCACGATGTCCAGGTGGCCAACATGGCGTGCGTACTCCTGGACCAGATGGAACAGGATGCGTTCCAGCGTCGGTGGCGCATCGCCGTCCCAGCGTGGGCCCGGCAGGCCGACCTCGTCGAGATCGGTGTGCTCGATGAGTGTCCTGGTGTATGCGGCCCTGGCCCGCAGTGCGGTCACCAGGTCCGCGCGCGTCCGTTCCGGCGCGACGTACCAGTGACCGTCGCGCTGGTCGCCCCACGGGTCGGGGACATCGGCGCCGCGGAAGCCCCATTCCAGCCATCGCAGCTCGACGAAGGTCAGGTGTTGCAACAGTTCCAGC
>DASXXM010000621.1:0-4085 GCA_036503065.1 Pseudonocardiaceae bacterium
GTGATCGTGTCGACCGAACTGGACGAGGTGCTCGCGCTGTCCGACCGGATCGCGGTCATCTATCGGGGCCGGATCATCGGCGTGCTGCCCGGCGGCGCGTCCCGCGACGAGGTCGGCCTGATGATGGCCGGTGTCGCGCCGGAGCAGGCGCACGCGGAAGCCGAGGAGCACCCCAGCGAGCTGGCCGCGGTTGACCAGAAGCTCGACGAGCGGCGGGAGTCGCAGCCATGAGCACAGCGACGGTCGAGAAACCGGCCGACCCGGCCGAGTTCCTGCCGGACCAACAGCGGCGCAGGCGTGGCGACGGCTGGCTGGTCACCGTGCTGGCCGTGGTCGCCGCACTCGTGCTCGGCGGCCTGCTGATGGTCTTCACGGACTCCACCGTGCAGGCCGACCTCGGCTACTTCTTCACCGCGCCAGGCTTTTTCTTCGCCGACGGATGGCACGTCGTGGTGTCGGCGTACGAGGCGATGTTCTCCGGCGCGATCTACAACATCCACAACGACGGCACGCTGTCCGGCGTCCTCGGCCCGATCTCGGACACCGCGGCCGCGGCCGCGCCGCTGATCTGCGCCGGCCTCGGCATCACGTTGGCGTTCCGCTCCGGCCTGTTCAACATCGGTGCCGAAGGCCAGATCGTGCTCGGCGCCTTCTGTTCCGGCTACGTCGGTTTCGCGTGGCAGCTGCCGGTCGTGGTGCACCTGCTGGCCGCGATCATCGCCGGCATTCTCGGCGGCGCGGTGTGGGGTTTCATCTCGGGCTTCCTGAAGGCGCGCACCGGGGCGCACGAGGTGATCACCACGATCATGCTCAACTACGTGGCCCTGTTCGGCCTGCGCTACCTGTTGAGCCTGCACAGCATCCAGGAGCCGGGCAACCCGCAGGCCAGCAAGGTGATCCACACCACCGCGCAGTTGCCGCACCTGTTCGGCAGCGGCCTCGCGTTCGACCTCGGCATCGTCCTGGCGCTGTTGGCCGCGGCGGCCGTGTGGTGGCTGATGTCCCGCAGCACCATCGGTTTCCGGCTGCGTGCGGTCGGCGCGAACCCGGCCGCCGCGCGGACCGCCGGCATGAGCGTGCCGGGTTCGACCATGCAGGCCATGCTGATCGCGGGCGCGCTGGCCGGGCTGGCCGGCACGATCATGGCGCTGGGCGGCAGCACGTCCTACCAGATCACGCCCGGCATCTCGTCCAACTTCGGCTTCGACGCGATCACCGTGGCCCTGCTCGGCCGCACCCGGCCGTGGGGCACGGTGTGGGCCGGTCTGCTGCTCGGCGGGCTGAAGGCGGGCGGCCGGACCATGCAGGCCGCCACCGCGGCCACCGTCGGCGGTGGCGTGCCGATCGACATCGTCACGGTGATCGAGGCGCTGATCGTCATCTTCATCGCCGCACCACGCCTGATCAGGGCGTTGGCCCGGTTGCGTGGCCGAACCGGCGCCCTGCTCACCGGCGCCGTGACCAACCTCGCCGTCACGGTCAACACGGCACGCCGGGCCCGGATACCGAGGCACCTGTTCGTCGGCGGCATGCAGGCCGTGCTCGGCGCCGCCTCGGTGCTGGTGTTCGGCCTGAGTGAACGAGCCGGCCTGACCGCACGGTTCCAGCTCTCGCTCAGCGATGCCGCGGTGAGCCTCGGCAACGTCACGTTCCCGGCCCGGCCGGTCGTGCTGGCCCTGTCGCTGCTGGTGGTGCTGGTCGGCGGGTTGCGCGCGGCCAGGCTGCTCGGTCCACGGTGGAGCGCGTCGCTGGCGATCTTCGGCCTGGTCACGGCGTTCATGGTGTGGTCGGTGGCCGGTTCCACCAACGGCCTGAACCTGGTGTCGCTGTTGCAGGGCGCGCTGTTCCCGTCCGCGATCCCGCTGATCCTCGGCGCGCTGGCCGGCGTGATCGGCGAGCGGGCCGGCGTGGTGAACGTGGCGCTGGAGGGCCAGTTGCTGCTCGGCGCGTTCGTGGCCGCGGTGGCCGCGACGATGGCCGGCAGTGTGTGGGCCGGTGTGCTCGGCGGCGCCCTCGCCGGCCTGCTGCTGGCCGCGATCCTCGCCGTGCTGGCCATCCGCTACCTGGTGGACCAGGTGATCGTGGGCGTCGTGCTGAACCTGTTCGCGTTGGGCATCACCAACTTCCTCTACCAGAAACTGTTGGCCAACAACCCGCAGAGCTACAACACACCCGGCTACCTGCCGGTGATCAAGATCCCGCTGCTCGGTGACATCCCGATCATCGGCCCGGTCCTCTTCGACGGCACCATCTTCCTGTACCTCACGTACGCCCTGGTCATTCTGGTCCACTTCGGACTGTTTCACACCAGATGGGGCCTGCGGCTGCGCGCGGTCGGCGAGCACCCGAAGGCCGCGGACACGGTCGGCATCAAGGTGGCCCGCACGAGGTACCGCGCGGTACTGTTGGCCGGCGTGATCGCCGGCCTGGCCGGCGCGTTCCTGGTGGTGGGCACCGGTTCGACGAACACGTTCGTGGAGAACATGTCGTCCGGCAAGGGCTTCATCGCGCTGGCCGCGGTGATCTTCGGCCGCTGGACACCGGTCGGTGCCGTTGCCGCCGCGCTGCTGTTCGGTTTCGCCAACCAACTGCAGATCCTGCTGTCCCAGGCGGGCGTCCCGATCGACGCGAACCTGCTGCTCACCGCGCCCTACATCGCCACCATCTTCGCGGTGTCCGGAGTGGTCGGTCGGGTACGGGCACCGGCCGCCGACGGCCAGCCGTACACATTGGCATGAACACCGTCGACTGGGCTGCACTGCGAATGGCCGCCGTGGCCGCCGCCGACCAGGCGTACGCGCCGTACTCGGGCCTGCGGGTCGGCGCGGCCGCCGTCTGCGACGACGGCCGGATCGTGGTGGGCTGCAACGTGGAGAACGCCTCGTACGGCCTGACCCTGTGCGCCGAGTGCACCATGGCAGGCCAGCTCAGGCTCGGTGGTGGCGGCCGTTTCGTCGCGGTCGCGTGCCGCAGCGCCACCGGGGAACTGCTGATGCCGTGCGGCCGATGCCGCCAGGTGCTGTACGAGCTGGGCGGTCCCGGTTGCCTGGTGGACACCCCGCATGGCGCCCTGCCCATGGCCGACGTGCTGCCGGACGCCTTCGGGCCCGACCAACTGCCGACGTGAGGAGCCAGATGTTCTCGGCTGTCGATGTCATCCACACCAAACGCGATGGCCGCAGGCTGACCGACGAGCAGATCGACTGGGTCATCGACGCGTACACAAAGGACGCGGTCGCCGAAGAGCAGATGGCCGCGCTGGCCATGGCGATCTTCTGCAACGGCATGGACGCGGCCGAAACGGCCCGCTGGACCAGGGCGATGATCGAGTCCGGCGAACGTCTTGATCTTGCCGCGGTTTCCCGCCCGACGGTGGACAAGCACTCGACCGGCGGTGTCGGTGACAAGATCACCCTGCCACTGGCTCCCCTGGTCGCCGCATGCGGTGCCGCGGTGCCGCAGTTGTCCGGTCGAGGACTCGGCCATACCGGTGGCACGCTGGACAAGCTGGAGTCCATTCCCGGCTGGCGGGCTCAGTTGTCCAATGAGGACATCATTCGGCAGCTCAATGCGGTCGGAGCGGTGATCTGCGCCGCGACGCCCACGCTCGCTCCCGCCGACCGCAAGCTGTACGCGCTGCGCGACGTGACCGGCACGGTCGAGTCGATCCCGCTGATCGCCAGCTCCATCATGAGCAAGAAGATCGCGGAAGGAGCAGGTGGCCTGGTCCTGGACGTCAAGGTCGGCTCCGGCGCGTTCATGAAGACCTTCGACCGGGCAAGGGAACTGGCCGGCGCCCTGGTCGGCATCGGCGGCCAACACGGCGTCCCGGTGAGCGCGATGTTGACGGACATGTCGACCCCCCTTGGCCGAGCCGTCGGCAACGCGATCGAGGTGGCGGAGTCGGTGGAGGTCCTCCAGGGCGGCGGCCCCACCGACGTCGTCGACCTGACGGTCGCACTGGCAAGGGAGATGCTGGCACTGGCCGGTCTGTCCGACGTGGACCCGGCCGCGGTACTGGCCTCCGGCGAAGCCTACGAAACCTGGTGCCGCATGATCACCGCACAGGGCGGCGACCCGGCAGC
>DASXXM010000622.1:0-8145 GCA_036503065.1 Pseudonocardiaceae bacterium
CAAGCAGTTCGCCAGCACCGGCGCCGGCACCGACCTGGCGCTGCTGTCCGACGGCACCGTGCGTGCCTGGGGCAACGACTTCAACGGCTCGTGGGGCAACGGCGTGACCTGCGCACCCGGCACCAGCTGTTACACCGACACGCCGGTCACGGTGACCGGACTGACCGGCGCGACGGCAATCTCGGCAGGTGTGACCGGCGCCTACGCGCTGCGGTCGGACGGCACCATGGTCGCGTGGGGCGGCGGCCAGAGCGGCGAGTTGGGCAACGGTAACGAATTCTCGATCAGCAACGTGCCGGTCCAGGTGCCGGGCCTTGCCGGCGTGACGGCGATCGGCAACGGCGGTTTCGCGGTGGTCCCGAACCCGTAACGGGACCAGCGAAAGGGCCGGGACCGCATGCGGTCCCGGCCCTTTCCACATGGTCAGGAGCGGGTGTCGTCGGCCCGGGTGCGCGCGGTGTGCTCGTCCAGGTCAAGGCGCAGGATCGCCAGGTCCTCGGCGAGTTTGCGGGTTTCGTTCTCCAGTCGGGACAGCTCCCAGGACAGGTGCAGCGCGACGCAGATCAGGAACACGATCGCCACGAAGAACAACAGGTTGGCCGGAATGGTGACCCCGGCCGACCTGCTGATCGACACCAGCACGTTCGGGAAGACGGTCAGCACGAGCAACACGACGCCGACGACCAGCCACAGCACGGTGTACTTCTCACTGAGCTGACGGCGGCGGAGCAGTTCGAAGATGCCGGCCAGCACCAGGATGCTGCCGATCACCTCGATGATGTAAGGGCTCATCTGGTCCTCCTGGTCCGGCGGCCGCCGGTCAGCTGCCTTCCATGCTCGGCGCCACCTGCTGGGTGACCGTGGTGACGTCCCAGCGGCGGACCAGCGCCAGCAGCAGGGCGAATCCGGCGCGGAACAGGTAGACCGTCGCCTTCCACGGGGCATGGCTCGGCTTGCCGCCGCGTCGTGCCCGCATGTGTGCCGGCACCTGTGCCACCCGGCAACCGGCACGCAGCGCGATCACCAGTGACTCGACCGTGTCACCCAGGTACTCCACCGGGTAGTGCTGGGCGAACAGCGGCAGCGCGCGGCCACCGGTCGCCTTGAAGCCGGACGTCGTGTCGGCCAGCCGGGTGCCGGCCAGCCGGGACAGCACCTTCGAGAGCGCCGCCATCGCCCACTTGCGTGGGCCGGACACCTCGTAGTCGTGGCCGTCCTCGAACCGGCTGCCGATGACGATGTCCGCTTCGCTCAGCTTGGCCAGCAGCACGGGCAGGTCACGCGGGTCGTGCTGACCGTCCGCGTCGACCTGCACGGCCGCGGTGTAGCCATGCCGGACGGCGTACCGGAAGCCGGCGCGCATCGCGCCGCCGACCCCCAGGTTGTAGGAGAGTTCGAGGACCTTGGCGCCTGCGGCCCTGGCCACCTCGGCGGTTCGGTCGGACGAACCGTCGTCGACCACGAGCACGTCGATCATGGGCATCGCGGCGTAGATCTCGCGGACCGTCTCGCCGACGGCCTGTTCCTCGTTCCAGGCGGGCACCACGATCAGGGCACGCTCGCCGGCGGGTTCGCTCGACACGGGGCAAGACTAGGTCACGCCCGTGGCGGTGCCGCACGTGGGAACCCGGATCGGGCCGACGGTGCGCCGGCCCGATCCGGGTTTGTGTCGCGCCGATCAGAAGTAGCCGAAGACGTCGGCTATCACGTCGACGGTGCCGGACTTGTTGTAGAGGTTCACCGAGCCGTTGGTGACCGGGACGATGACCAGGTTGGGGATGGTCTCGCCCGCGGTGAAGTTGAGGTTGCTCACGGTGGGTAGGACGGCCTCGCCGCCGGGGAACGCCGAGAGGAAGCTCGCTGCGGTCGGATTGGTGACGGTGACGTTGAGAACGATGGACGACACAGTGGACGGGACACCCGCGAGGTTGGCGACGCGCAGGTTCAGTGTCTGGTTGGGCTGCACCTTGGCCACCGGCGCGCCGGTGCCGTTGCGGGTGTCCAGCAGTCGGGTCGGCGCGACCGGCGTGAAGTCTCGGACGCCGTTCGCGTAGTAGCCGAACACGTCGGCGATGACGTCCACCGAGCCCGAGCGGTTGTAGATGGTCACGTTACCGCTGTTGATCGGGACCATGACCAGGTTGGGGATGGTCTCGCCCGCGGTGAAGTTCAGATTGCTCGTGTTCGGGACGGGTTGGCCGAAGGGGAACACCGAGAGGAAGCCGGACTCGCTGGGGTTGGTGACGGTGACGTTGAGGATCACGCCCGATGCGGTGGACGGGATACCGGCCGGGGAGCCCAGGACGGTCAGGACCAGCGTCTGGTTGGCCTGGAGCTTGGCCTGCGGTGCGCCGGTGCCGTTGCGGGTGTCCAGTATCCGTGTCGGCGGGACCGCGTTCAGCCCCTCGCCGCCGCTGGGCGTGTAGTAGCCGAACAGGTCCGCGACGACGTCCACCGAGCCGGTCAGGTTGATGAAGTCAACCGAGCCGTCCGTCACCGGCACCACGACCAGGTTGGGGATCGTCTCGCCAGGGGTGAAGTTGAGGTTCGACGCGCCGGGCACGTTCCCGCCGTCCGGGAACACCGTCAGGAAGCTCGCGACGGTCGGGTTGGTGGCGGTGACGTTCAACACCACCGCGGTCGTGTCGATCGGCACGTTCGCGGTGCCGCCGAATACCGGCAGGGCGAGCGTCGCGCCGCCGCCCAGCTTGGCCTGCGGTGCGCCGGTGCCGTTGCGGGTGTCCAGCACCCTGGTCGGCGATGTCGGGACGAATCCGCTGGTCACCGGCACGGCCGGGGTGCCGGCCACGCCGACGTCGAGCTGGTCGGAGTCGATGTTGATCGTGACGTTGTCGTAGGTCTCGTTGTGCCCGCCCTGGTACTGGTGGACGCGCTGGTGGCCGGCGAAGTCGGCAGCCGGGATGACCGTGTCGTCGGTGGTCGCGACGCCGTCCCACCGGGCGGTGAACGCCACGTCCGGGGTGGTCAGGCCGCCGTAGTTGGCGACGAGGTCGGTGATGCCGGAATCGGCGCTGCTGTAGACGCTGGACCAGTAGCCCGCCCGGTGCAGTTCGGTGGTCCAGGCCGCCTCGAAGGCGAGCGCCGGGCCGCGTTGGCCCGGCGGGTACGCCTCCATGTCGTAGTAGAGGACGTTGCCGGGACCGAAGCCGAGGGCGGACGCCCTGGCGACCGCGTCGTCGGCGGCGCTGGTGCCCTGGCTCTGCGGCGCGGTGATCTGGTTGAAGGCGGCCTGCGGACCCACGTAGAGCGGCAGGAAGTGCCAGCCTGCGACGGACTGCGCCGACGTCCAGGCCGCGGTCAGGTTCGCCTGCGAGCACGCGACGTCCTGGCCGCCGATGTAGATGCCGATGGCGCTGTAGGGCGAGCCGCTGCGCCACGCGTTCATCGTGCCGGTGGCGGGCGCGGTGCAGGCGTCGAAGCCCGCGCCGGTGTCGTTGGTGGCGCTGGTGGGCAGCGCCGCGGCCGACGGGGTCAGCGCCTGGGGCTTGCGGGTTGCCTGCGGGCTCGGCGCGGGGAGGCCGGCGCTCGCCAGCGCGGTGCTGACGGCGGCGCGGTCCCGGTCGTAGGTCGCGGTGATCGAGACGGTCGAGTTGGTCACCGAGATCTGGTGGGCCTCGGTGTTCTCGGTGGCGCTCGCGGTGGTGGCCGTGGCCGGCTGCACCAGCAGGGCCTCGGTGCGGCCGACCAGGTGCGTCGGGCAGTTCTGGTCGCGGCCGGGCGTGCCGAGGTAGACGGCGTGCCGGTCGAATCGCACGCAGGTGGTCGAGGTCGCGGACACGGTGATCACCGGCCAACTGCTCGGCACGGTGAAGTCGAGGCCCAGGTACGACACCTGCTGGTCCCCGGCCTGCGGACCGGGTGCGGCCAGTGCAACGCCGGAACCGGCCGCCAACGCCACCGCGACGGCGCAGGCCACCACGGCCGGTCTTGCCTTTCGGGCACGGCGAAACTCCAACATCAACATGCTCCCTTGATCGCCTTTGGATATCGAAGATGTCCCCGACAGACGGCAGGTCACGGAGCACGTCGCGCGCTGAGCCGGCCCCGCCAGAAGGTACACCGTGCGACGATGGCCTTTGTGGACACGATCGAACTGACACCGGACGAGTTGCTCACGACGACCCGCTCGGTTCGCAAGCGGCTGGATTTCGTCCGTCCCGTCCCGTTGGCGCTGGTCCGGGAGTGTCTGGACATCGCCCTACAGGCGCCGTCGGGCAGCAACCGGCAAACCTGGCACTGGATCGTGGTGACGGATGCGGCGCGCCGCAAGGCGATCGGCGAGTTCTACCGGCGTGCCGTTGCCGACTACCTGACGGGGTCGGGCTTCGCGGGCAGGCTGTTCGCCGACGACCCGACACGGGCGCCGGTGCAGGCCAGGGTCGGGGACAGCGTGGCCTACCTCGGCGAGCACCTTGGCGACGCACCGGTCCTGGTCATCCCCTGCATCAGGGCCCCTGACCTGCCGGCGGGCAACCAGGCCGGGCTGTGGGGCTCGATCCTGCCGGCCGCATGGAGCTACATGCTCGCGGCGCGGGCCCGTGGGCTGGGCACCGCGTGGACCACCCTGCACCTGAACTACGAGGCCGAGATCGCCGAACTGCTCGGCATGCCGGCCGACATCCGCCAGGCCGCGCTCATCCCGACCGCGTTCAGCGTCGGGACCGACTTCAGGCCGGCCGCCCGGCAACCCCTGGACGAGGTACTGCACGTCGACCGTTGGTGACCGCCGGTGACCTATCCTCAGTGGACTCAACGGTGACTCCGGCCAAGGGGGGCGCATGCCAGCGACCGACGCGGTGTTCGACCAACTCGGCCAGGCCGCCCGCTGGCTGGCGCGGACCGGCTGGCGGGTGACTCGCGGGCTGCCCGGCGGTGAGCTCGCCGAGCGCAGGCTGCTGGACCTGGAAACCACGGTCGTCGAAGGGATTCGGCGCCGGCTGGCACCGGATGACGTGGTCACCCTGGTGCGCCCGGTGAACGGCCAGGTCGAGCCGCTCCGCGCCGGCATGGCCGAACTCATCAACCGGTCCGCGAACGCCGACGCCGCCCGCGCGACCGGGTACCTGCACAGCATGATCCTGCGGCAACTCGTCCCGGACGAGGCACGCATCCTGGCCGCACTGGCCGACGGGGTGCCACGGCCTGCCGTGGACGTCGTGGTGCGCACCACCCTCGGCGGCGTCCAGCGCACGGTCCTGCGCAACGCATCCTCCGTCGGCCGCCAGGCAGGCGTGTCAGCGCCCGACCACGTGCCCGCCTACCTGACCCGGTTGTACCGGATGGGCGTGGTGGACATCGGCGACGAGGACCCCGCGCTGGCCGAGCAGTACGACATCCTGCTCACCGACCCGCTCGTGCGCGACGCGGAGGACCTGGCCAGGAAGGCCCGCAAGGGCGCCGCCAGGATCGTCCGGCACACCGTGATGATCTCCGATCTCGGCGGCCGGTTCTGGTCGGCGAGTGATCCGATCGGCCGGCCGGGCGGGTAGTGGCCGTGTTCCGGGACGTCGGCGAGCACTGGTACCTCTACGTGTCCATTCCGGTGCTGGCCGCGGTGATCGGCTACGTCACCAAGCTGGTCGCGATCCGCATGATGTTCCGGCCGCTGGACTACGTTGGCCGCAGGCCGTTCGGCTGGCAGGGCATCGTGCCGCGCCGCGCGGCCCGGATGGCCAGCATCGCGTGCGACATGATGACCAGCCAACTGGTCTCGCCCGCCGACGTGGTCCGGCGCCTCGATCCCGATCGCATCGCCAAGGAGCTCGCCGGCCCGTTGCAGGCCGTGGCGGGCGATTTGGCCAGGGAGATCGCGGAGGAGCTGCAACCCGGCCTGTGGGACTCCCTGCCGGACCCGGTGCGCAGGCTGGTGGTGCGCAGGCTGCGCGGCGAGGCGCCGAAGCTGACCGCGTCCGTCCTGCGGTCCGTGCGGGACAACGTCGAGTCGGTGTTCGACCTCAAGGACATGGTCGTCACGAACCTGGTGCGCGACAAGGCATTGCTCAACCGCATGTTCACCGAGGCCGGGCACAGGGAGTTCCGGTTCATCGCCCGGTCGGGCCTGTTGTTCGGCGGCCTGATCGGCATCGTGCAGACCGTCGCGTGGGCGCTGTTCCGGCAACCGCTGATCATGCCGCTGTTCGGCGCGCTCACCGGCTGGTTCACCGACTGGCTCGCGTTGAAGATGATCTTCTATCCGATCGAGCCCAAGCGCTATTTCGGGCTGTTCACCTGGCAGGGCCTGTTCCTCAAGCGGCGTGACGAGGTGTCCGTGGCCTACGCGACGCTGATCGCCGACGAGATCATCACCCCGCACAAGGTGATCGAGGCCGTGCTGCACGGGCCGCTCGCCGACCGGCTGTTCGCGACGATCCAGCGGGAGGTGCAACGCGTGCTGTCCCGCCAGGCCGGTCCGGCCGCGCCGCTGGTGCTGTTCGCCGTCGGTTCCCAGCGCTACCAGCGGATGAAGCACCTGATCGCGGAGCGCGCGCTGGCCCTGCTGCCGGACACGCTCGGCCACATCGAGGACTACGCCCGCGACGCCATGGACATCCGCAACCTGTTGATCGGCAAGATGCGCGAACTGTCCGCTGAGGACTTCGAGGGCCTGCTGCGGCCCGCGTTCCAACAGGACGAGTGGATCCTGATCACGGTCGGCGCCGTGCTCGGCTTCGCCGTCGGCGAGCTCCAGTCCCTGGTGCTGGAACACCTGGCCCGCTGACTCAGCGCGGGAAACTCCGTGCCACGGCAAGGAAGGCGTCGTTCTCGGCCGGCTCGCCGATCGTCACCCGCACGCCGTCCGCGGCGAACGCCCGCACGATCACCTTCTGGTCGAGGCTGTGGTCGTTGAACGCCTTGGTTCGCTCGCGCAGCGGCAGCCACACGAAGTTGCCCTGGGAGGGTGGCACCTCGTAGCCCATCGCCAGCAGCTCCGACCGGACCCGGCCGCGCTCGCCGACGATCTGCCGGCAGCGGGCCAGCAGCTCGTCCTCGGCGTCCAGCGACGCGATCGCCGCCACCTGTGCCAGCACGCTGACCCCGAACGGCACGAACGTCCTGCGTACCGCGGCGGTCACGGCCGCAGGCGCCACGCAGTAGCCGACCCGCAGCCCGGCCAGCCCGTAGGCCTTGGAGAACGTCCGCAGCACGGCCACGTTGGCACGGCCCCGCGCCCACGCGTCCTTGGCGACCGCGATGCCGTCGGGCACCTCGGGGTCGTCCACGAACTCCCGGTACGCCTCGTCGATCACGACCAGCACGTCGTCGGGCACCCCGTCGAGGAGTCGGCGCAGCTCGTCGGCCCGCAGCGCCGAGCCGGTCGGGTTGTTCGGCGTGCACGCGAACACCAGCCGGGTGGCCGGGCTGACCGCGGCCAGCATCGCGTCGATGTCCAGCCGGTATTCGCTGGTCAGCGGCACCGGCACGGCCCGGGCGCCGACCACCTTGGTGAGGATCGGGTACGCCTCGAACGACCGCCAGCCGAAGACCGCGTCGTCCGCGTGCGTGCAGGTGGCCTGCAACAGCTGTTGGCACAACGTCACCGAACCGCAGCCGACCGACAGCTGGTCCGCCGCCACGTCGAAGCGGGCCGCCAGCCGGGTGACCAGCGCGCCGGAATGGCTGTCCGGGTAACGGTTCACGTCGACCCCGGCCGCCGCGATCGCCGCCACCACGCTGGGCAGCGGGCCGGCCGCGACCTCGTTGCTGGCCAGCTTGATCGCGCCCGCGATGGTGCGCCCCGGCACGTAGGCGGGGAGTTGCTCGAGGTCGGCACGGGTACGGGCGGTCACGGCTGCTCCTGGTCGTCTGCGGTCGGCGTCGGCACCGACGGTACCGAATCACACATCGCTGTTACGTGGCAGTTTCCACCGTCACGTTGACTGAGCACACCGAGATGGTTGGCTGGACGAATGACGGAGACCCGAACCGAGGTCATCGAGCTCGACGACGGCCGCTCCGTGCGGCTGACGGTCGCCGAACCGGATCGGCCGGTGCGCGGCGGACTCGTGGTGCTGCACGAGTCGCGGGGGGTCACCGACGTGGTGCGCGGCCTGGCGGCCAGCCTGGCCGACGAGGGGTGGCTCGCGGTGGCACCGCACCTCTACGGCGCGCAGCACGCCGACGAGG
>DASXXM010000623.1:0-12585 GCA_036503065.1 Pseudonocardiaceae bacterium
TGGTGGGGATGACGACATAGCGACCGGAATCGGTGTCCAGCCAGTTCATGGTGAGCGGCGTCGACTCCCGGGCATTGCGGCCACGGACGGTGACCGCGAAGTAACCACTGCCGATCCGGGGCCGCCGCATGATCTCGTCGATCATGGCTCGCTGCGTGCCGGCCGAATCGCCGGGGACGCCGGACGCCTGGAGGTAGTGCTTGCCGGTGAGGTCGTCGTCCTGCGTCGGCCGCCGTGAGCCTGCCGGTGGTTCGGTGGTCATGGTGACGGACCTGCCCGGTCCGGGGCGGGCCGGCGGGAGCAGGCTGAGGACGGCTCGCACCATCGATGGCGGCGTGATCGGGTCGAACCGGATCGCCTGGCCTCGTTGGGTGGCGAGCACGGCCGTCCGGTCGTCGGTGACGGCTCGGGCACATCTCGCCTCGCCGTCCACTGTGCCCAGCACCGCGATGGCGAGGCGCCCTCTGGCGAACACGCCGAGCGTGTCCTCGACGTCGTCCGCCAGTCGCGGGCCGTTGATCAGACCTTTCGCGACGAGTGTCCGTTCGGCGGCCCGAATGAGCCGGACGCGGTCCTCGATCAGGTCGCCGTGCACTGGAAACTCGAACGGGAACGGTCGCACGTCCAACTGGAGGGCGTCGCCGATGACGTCCAGTTCCAGGAACGTGCACTCGAATCCGTCAGCAGCCCCGACCATTCCGCGACAGTATCGGAGTCGCTTGCGGGGTGCGCGATCGATCAGAAGGAGCGGTCGAGCCCCTGGACTGTGGCGATCGCGTGCTGGTCGCCCTCGTAGGTGACCTGGACTTCGGTGCGGCCGAAGGTGTGCAGCAGCAACTCGCCCGGTTCGCCGATCACGGCCACCGTCGTGGGGCCGCGTTTCACGGTGACCTCGGTGCCGTCGGGCCTGCGCAGCACGACACCGACCGGGCTGCGGCGGTAGGCCATCTTGCCGAGGCGGCCGACCGTGGACCATGCGGTCGCGTCCCGGGTCGGGTCGGGCGGGCGGGGCTCCCAGCCGGGTTGGCCGCGGCGCAGGTCCTCGTGGTGTACGAAGTATTCGGCGCCGTTGACGAGCTCGCCGAGCGACGGGATGGCGAACGGGGACCAGCCGGGCGGGCCGGTGCGTACGAGCTCGACCAACTCGGGCCACGGCTTGGCCGCGAACTCGCCCTGGACCTTCCTGGTGTAGCCGGCGAAGGCCTTGATCATGATGCCCGGTGCCGCGTCCAGCCTGCGGTCGCGCAGGGCCAGGTGCGCGGCGAGGTCACGGGACCGCCAGCCGCCGCACAGGGTGGGCACGTCAGGGCCGAGCCGCTCGAACTCGTCGCACAGTGCCCGTCGTTCGTCCGCGGCTACGCCCATGAGGTCACCATAGTCAGTCGTGCTCCACGACGTCGTGGCCGGCCTCGCGCAGTGCGGTCACGGCCCTGGCCAGGTCGTCGTCCTTCACCAGCAGGTGATCGGTGTCGTACGTGGACAGCGCGAACAGGGACACGCCCGCCGCGGCGAGCGCGCCGGCGAGAGCGGCCATGATGCCGGTCAGGGTGAACTCGACCGGACCGCGCACGGTGAGCAGGCGCCAGCCGGACTCTTCCCGATCGGCCGGCACGGCGAGTTCGGCCGGGCAGACCACGGACAGCTCGTCGGCCGTCCTGGTGACCGACACCAGGCCATCGGTCGCGGCCATGAGGCTCGCCGGGGCCTGCGCGTCGGCGGGCAAACGGAGGACGACGTAGGCGCCCGGCCGGACGCCGACGGTGAGTTTGCGCACCCGGTCAGCCTTCCGTGACGAACGGGCTGGCCGCGACCTCGGTGCCGTCCGGCAGCGTCGAGATGACGAAGTCGTCGAACGCGTTGGCGGCGGCCTTGTGCAGCTGGCGCAGGCATTCCACGGCCAACGCCCGGATCTCCACGTCGGCGTGCTCGGTGGCGCGCATCGCGATGAAGTGCCGCCAGGCCCGGTAGTTGCCGGTGACGACGATGCGCGTCTCGGTGGCGTTGGGCAACACGGCCCGCGCGGCCTGACGGGCCTGCTTGCGGCGCAGCGTCGGGTTGGGCTCGTCGGCGAACCTGGCTTCCAGGCCGGTCAACAGGTCGTTGTAGGCGGCGACGCCGGCCTCGGCGGCGGCCAGGAACTTGGCGTGCAGGTCCGGGTCGGCGGCGATGACGTCCGGCTCGACCATGGCGGCCTGCTTCTCCGGCACGTAGCGCTGGGACAGCTGGGAGTAGGAGAAGTGGCGGTGCCGGATGAGTTCGTGGGTCAGCGACCGGGACACGCCGGTGATGTAGAAGGTCACCGAGCCGTGTTCGAGCACGGACAGGTGGCCGACCTCCAGGATGTGCCGCAGGTAGCCGGCGTTGGTCGCGGTGCTCGGGTTGGGCTTCTTCCAGGACTGGTAGCAGGCCCTGCCGGCGAACTCGGCGAGTGCGGTGCCGCCTTCGGCGTCGGTGGTCCACGGCACGTCGGCCGGTGGGAAGAACTCGGTCTTGCCGATGAGTACGACGCTCGGCGACACGGTTTCGGTCACTGTCCCGCTCCCCTTCGAAGGCCCAGGTCCGGTGTCCGGCCAGCGTAACCGCCGTGCCTGACGCACCGGCGGTGACAGCACCGCGACACCACTATGACGGCGTTCGGACGTCATGGTGGTGTCACTTGGCCCTTGACTGACGCCACCGATGACGTCATAGTGATGTCATGGAACTGAGTCCTTACGTCTCCGCGCTACGGGAGAACCTCACGGCCGCGGCTGCGGCCGGAGACGAGCAGACACGGACCGCGGCACGGGTGCTCGCGGCCACCATCGAGCCGGCCGCCCGGCTGGCCATCATGACCGCGCTGTCCGACCTGGCGGGCGAGGTCACCCTCGCCCTGGAGGACCGGGTGGTCGAGGTCCGCCTCGACGGCCAGGACGTGCAGGTCGTGGTCACCGGCGCGCCGGTCGACGACCAGGAACGCAACGACGAACCCCCGCCCACGATGACCGACCCGAACGGCGACATCAGCCGGATCACGGTGCGGCTGCTGGAGGAGCTCAAGACCAAGGCGGAAGAGGTCGCGTCGGCTCGGGGAGTGTCGCTGAACTCGTTCGTCTCGCAGGCGGTGCAGGGCGCGCTCTACAACGCCGGACGCGGCCGGGGCGGCGGGCAGGGCGGCGGCGGCCATGGCCAGAACTGGGGCGGCGGGCAGAACTGGGGCGGCGGCAACTGGGGCAACTGGGGCCAGTGGGGCCAGCAGTCCGGTGACAACGACGACAGGTCCGGACGCGGCGGGCGGGGTTCCTCGCACGTACGCGGCTGGGTCGAAGGCTGACGGGGATCGGGGAGAGAACGGTGCACACGACGATGACAGAAGACGCACTGACCGGTGACGACAACGTCCAGGACGAGCTGGTCCGCAAGGAGTTCTTCGACGCGAGCGGCCAACTGGACATCGACCTGGCGCTCGGCGCGGGCCGGGTGATCATCGCACTGGTCGAGGAGCCGGGCGTGGCCGTGGAGGTGCGCTACGACCCCAGCGCGGCGAACTCGTGGATGCAGGGCCTGTCCAGCGTCCTGACCAACTGGTTCGGTGGCCAGTTCGGCGGCGACGCGTCCGAGGACGCCAGGTACACCGCGGTCCACGACACCCGGATCGAACTGGCCGGCAGGCGGCTGATCGTGCACACGCCGAAGCGCCAGCGGATGGTCCCGCTCGCGGTGACCGTGCGCGCCCCGGCCGGGTCCAACCTGGAGCTGGCCGCGGGTTCGGCCGACATGGCCATCACCGGCCCGGCAGGCCGGGTCAAGCTGAGCATCGGTTCGGGCAGTGTGGCGCTGGACCGGGCCGACGGTCCGGCCGAGATCACCTCCGGTTCCGGCGCGCTGCGCCTCGGTCCGATGCTGGGTGGCCTGCGGGCCCGCAGCGGCAGCGGCGAGATCGAGGTGTCGTCGGTCGGCGGCACGACCACCTTGATGACCGGTAGCGGCGATGTGTGGCTGGGTGCCGTGCAGAGCGACGTCCGCGTCCGTACCGGCAGCGGCGACCTCACGGTCGCCGACGCCGCCTGCGGCTACGTGGAACTGGCCACCGGGTCCGGGGAGATCCGGGTGGGCGTGCGGTCCGGGACGGCGGCGATGGTGGATCTGCGGTCCGGCTCCGGGCAGGCGCGCAGCGAGCTGCAGGTGTCCGACACGCCGCCGGCCACCGCGCCGCAGCTTCAGGTGCGTGGCCGGACCGGCTCGGGCAACGCCGTGGTGACCGCCGCCATCGGCTGACCGAGGGGAAACGGGGGCATCGAGGGGGATCAGGGGGAACAGAGGGGGATCGAGGGGAAACGGGACGGCACGCCGACAGAGCCACGGTGTGCCGTCCCGCATCGCACTGGTCGTCGTCGCGAGCGGGGGCTGCGTTCATTTCGCTTAACGAACGGGACCGGGTGATTTGATCCCGGATTCGGGGATGATCACCCGGTCGAGTGATCATCATCGGGTGGTGGACTAGCGACAGGCGATGCGTAACGCCTTGGCCAGGTCGCCTCGCGTGCCGACCTCGACACCGGACAGGCCGAGCCATTCGGCCATGGTGGCCAGTTCCTCGGCCAGTTCGGTCACCACCCGGCCCAGATCGACACCGGGTTCGGCAAAGGCACCGGGCACTCGCAGCACGCCCGCCGCCCGGTCGGCCTTCAGGTCCACCCGGGCGACAAGGGCCTCGTCCAACAGGAACGGGAAGACGTAGTACCCGTAAACCCGTTTGGGTTCCGGCACATAGATCTCGATGCGGTAGAAGAAGTCGAACAGCGCCTCGGTCCGTTCCCGGCGCCAGATCAACGGATCGAACGGACACAGCAGCGCCCGAGCGGCGACCCGACGCGGCGTCCTGGCCGCCGTGTGCCGATAGGCGGGCAACCGCCAGCCTTCGACGGCAACCGGCTCCAGCACGCCCGACTCCACCAGTTCCGCGACCGCGCGCCGGCTGTCGGCGGGCGGCAGGCGGTAGTAGTCACGCAGATCCGGCTCGGTGGCAACGCCGAACGCGGTCGCGGCGTTGGCGGTGAGGCGGCGATTCGCCTCGTCGTCGGGCACGACGACGTCGAGGACGTTCGGCGGCACGACCCGCTCGGTCAGGTCGTACAGCCGCTCGAAACCGCGCCGGGTGGCGGTGCTCAACTCGCCGGCAGCGAACAGGTGTTCGCAGGACCACTTCACCGCCGACCGGTTCCACCACCCGCCCTTGGCACGCGGCGCCGAACCACCCAACCGGTCCTCGATGGCGCCCGCACCGAGCGGACCTTCCTGCTTCACCACCGTCAGCACGTCGGCCAGCAGAGCGGGGTCGCCACGCTCGGCCACCGCGTGCCGACGCATCCGAGCGCGCAACAGCGGCCAGTCCTCGATCGGGATCAGGCTGGCCACATGGGCCCAGTACTCGACCAGCATCCTGGGCCGGCGGGCGCTGTGCGACCAGGCCGCCTCGTCCAGCAGCGACGCCGGGTACGCGCCGAGCCGGCTGAACAACGGCATGTAGTGCGCGCGGACGGCGACGTTGACCGAGTCCAGCTGCAGCAGGCGCACCCTGGACAGGACCTTCGCCAGGTGCCTCCTGGTCGGGATCGACGTCGGCCGCTGCTCGGCGAAACCCTGGGCGGCCAGGACGATTCGTCGGGCGCTCGCCGCGCTGATGGTCTCCACCAGCCAGATCCTGCCAGGGCCTACTGACAGAGAAGTAAAAGCAAAGCCGACAAGCCGGTTTGGCCGCCGCGGTGTCTTCTGCCTCGGAACAAAGCGAAGCGAGTGGAGGGGCAGAAGACACCGCGTGAAGGCGGCCAAACCCGCGCGCACCAGCGCGCCGTGTCACAGCCAAACCCGCGCGCACCAGCGCGCCGTGTCACAGTAAGGTCACCAGCCATGGCCATCGCCGCCGTCCATCCGGCTGAGCCCGCCGACATCCCGCGCGTCGACCGCATCCAGCGGCAGGTCTGGCAGGTCGGCTACGCCACGCTGCTGCCGGCCGAGCTCCGCGCCGAGCTTGCCGCGATCGACGTCATCGAGACCGAACAGGCCTGGGCCGCCGCACGGGAGCGGCTGCTGGTGGCCACCGAGGGCGACTGGACGGTCGGGTTCTGCGCGGCCGGGTTCGCACCGGACGACGAACTGGCCGACGCCAACGGCACGCTGCCCGACGACGCCGCGACAGTGGCCCTGATCAGCACGCTTCTGGTCGAGCCGCGCTGGGGCCGCCGCGGCCACGGCGGCCGGCTCGTCGCCACGGCGGCCGAGACGCTCCGCACCCAAGGCGCGACCCGCGGGATCACCTGGGTGCTCGAAGCGGACACGGTCACCCGGGCGTTCTACGCACGAATCGGCTGGCAGCCCGACGGCATCGCCAGGACGCTGGACGCGGGCGGCCATCCGCTGCGCGAGATCCGGCTGGCGGGTGACCTTGATCTGACCCTCAAGTCACCGGCAGACGAGGTAACAACCGAGTAACGTGGCACTCGGGGTGCCTTGCGCGACCAGGACGAGGACGCCGGCGGCGCACCGGGGTCTGTTGTGCTCCGCAGGCCGAATCCGGATCCGGCAGCGGCACAACGGCCGGACACGTTGCGACAGCGGCACGACAGCCGAATCGCGGGCGGTTTCTCGCGTAGGTGAGGGGGTTGGTCGTTGCTTGCCTGGCTGTTCGTCGCGCTCGGCATCGCGATCGTGTCCTCGGTGCTGCCGATCGTGTCGGTCGAGGTGTTCGTGGTCGCGTTCGCCGCGCACCATCCGCACCTGCCGGTGTTGCTGTTCGGCGCGGTGACGGCGATCGGCCAGGTCACCGGCAAGCTGCTGTACTTCTACGCCGCACGGGGCTCGCTGCACCTGCCGGCATTCATGCACCGCGCGGCGGCGGCCGGCCAGAACGCCGAAGCGCTCGGCCCGGCACCGGAAAGCGGGTGGCGACGCTGGTGGCACGTGGTGGCGTCGCGGGTTCGGCTGGCCTGGCTGTGGCTGCACGACAAGTGCCACCGCCATCCGAAGGTGCTGATCGCGGCGACCGCGTGCAGCGCGCTGTTCGGCGTACCGCCGTTCCTGGCCACCACGGTCCTTGCCGGGCTCGCCGGGCTGTCGCTGCGTACCTTCGTCGCGGCGAGCCTGCCGGCCCGCTTCCTGCGATTCACCCTGCTGGCCGCGTCACCGAGCCTGGTCCTGCACTGGTGGCCGGTGATCCACCACCACCTGCACTTGCATTGAGCCGCAGCGCCTGCCGCATCGTCTCCCTGGCACGCGGCCGGTCGCCGGCCAGATCGTACGCGTATGCCAGCCGATACCAGCGACGCCAGTCCGTCGGTTCTTCGTCCAGTTCGGCTTTCCGCTCTTCGAAGAAGGCGACCGCAGCGGGCCATTCGACCCAGCCCGACGGCCGCACCGGCAGGCGGGACACCCCCGGCAGGCCACGTTCGCCGGCCAGTTGCCGGGCCAGCCGTGCCACCCTGACGCCGAACCACACGGTGGCGGCGACGGCCCAGACACCGACCGCCATCAGCAGCACCACCCCGACACCGAGTGCGACAGCGAATCCGCCGGCCACCAGCAGCCAGTAGGCGATCTGCCCGAGCATCACGAGGTAGACCGCCAGGGCGGCGGTGAGCACGATCGCGGTGGTGCGGGGGGCCTTCATCACAGGTCCAGCAGGGATTCCAGGCCGACGGTCAGCCCTGGTCGGTCCACAATGGACCGCACGGCGAGCAGCACGCCCGGCATGAACGAGCTGCGGTCCAGCGAGTCGTGCCGGATGGACAGCGTCTCGCCCTCGGTGCCGAACAGGATCTCCTGGTGCGCCACCAGACCGGCCAGCCGCACCGAGTGCACCCGCAGGCCGCCAAGGTCCGCGCCGCGCGCGCCGTCCGTTTCCTGGCTGGTGGCGTCCGGAATCTCGGGCATGCCGGCTTCGGCTCGCGCCGCCGTGATCAGCTCCGCGGTGCGGGTGGCCGTGCCGGACGGCGCGTCGGCCTTGCGCGGGTGGTGCAGTTCGATGATCTCGACCGACTCGTAGAACTTCGCCGCGAGCTGCGCGAACCGCATGGACAGCACGGCGCCGATGGCGAAGTTCGGCGCCACCACGACACCGAGCTCGGGCTTGTGCGCCAGCCAGGCTCGCAGGGTGTCCAGGCGTTCGGTGTCGAAGCCGGTGGTGCCGACCACGGCGTGGATGTCGTTGTCGACGCAGAAGCGCAGGTTGTCCATGACCACGCCGGGATGCGTGAAGTCGACGACCACCTCGGCGGCCGCGTCGACGAGGTCGGACATCGAGTCGCCGACGTCGATCATGGCGACGGCCACCAGGTCGGCCGCTGCCTCCAGTGCCCCGCCCACCTGGGCGCCCATCCGGCCCCGCGCGCCCAGCACGCCGACCCGGATCGGGTCGTCGGCAGAACGCGCGAGGTGCACCGCGCGAGGCGACCGGGAAGACGACGCGGTCACGTGGCTCACCCCTGTAGTAGTTCGTCCGGCAGGTCGTCCGGATGCGAGTACGGGCCGACCACGGCGGTCGCGACGGGACGACGCAACAACTCCGCGGCGAGTTCCGCCACGTCCTGCGGTGTCACGGCCTCGATCCGGGCCAGCGTCTGCTCGACCGTGAGGTGATCCGCGAAGTTCAGCTCGCCCTTGCCGATCCGGGACATCCGGGAACTGGAGTCCTCGAGGCCGAGCACCAGCCCGCCGCGCAACTGGCCGCGCCCGCGCGCCACCTCGGCGTCGGACATGCCGTTCGTGGCAACGTCGTCCAGCACCGCGCGCAACACGCCTGCCACGTCGCCGAGCCGGTCCGGGTGCGCGCCCGCGTAGACCGAGAGGCTGCCGGTGTCCGCATAGGACGACACCGACGAGTACACCTGGTACGCGAGGCCACGCCGTTCGCGGATCTCCTGGAACAGCCGGGAGCTCATGCCACCGCCCAGTGCGGCGTTGAGCACGCCGAGGGTGAACCGGCGATCGTCGTGCCGGTCAAGGGCCCGCACGCCGACCATCAGGTGCGCCTGCTCGGTGTCGTCGGTGCGCAGTTGCAGGCCGTACGGGGCGGCGGCGCGCCACCGGCCGACCCGGGGCGGGATCGGCGACCCGGAGCCGCCGAGCCGATCGGCCAACGCCTTGCGGGCCAGGCGAAGCACCTGGCCGTGCTCGACATTGCCGGCCACCGCGAGCACCATCCGGTGCGGCTGGTAGCGGCGCTTGTAGAAGCCGCGCAGCGACGCGCGGGTCATGCCGGTGATGGAGTCCTCCGAGCCGAGCACGGAGCGGCCCAGCGGGTGCGTGCCCAGCAGGGCCGTGGCGAACGCCTCGTGCAACAGGTCTTCCGGGTCGTCGTCGCGCATGGCGATCTCTTCCAGGACCACGCCGCGTTCCACTTCGAAGTCCGGCTCGGCCATCCTGGCGTAGAAGACCACGTCGCACACCAGGTCGACGGCGAGCGACAGGTCGGCGTCCAGCGCGTGCGCGTAGTAGCAGGTGTGTTCCTTGGCGGTGAACGCGTTCAGCTCGCCGCCGACCGCGTCGATCTCCTCCGCGATCTGTGCCGCCGAGCGGCGGTCGGTGCCCTTGAACAGCAGGTGTTCCAGGTAGTGCGCGGCACCGGCCACGCTGGGCGTCTCGTCGCGCGAGCCGACGCCGACCCACATGCCCACGGCCGCCGACCGCACGCCGGGCACCTGCTCGGTGATCACCCGCAGGCCGCCCGGCAACACGGTCCGACGCACCACGTGCCCGTCACCGCTGCGCTCCAACACCTTCGTGGTACCCGGTTTCTGGAGGTACCCGTGTTCGGGACGCACTTTGTGGAGGCCGCGGCCGCGGACGCGCAAGGCGTCCGCGGCCGGGTCGGCAGCCGGTCTGCTCACCGCGTCGCCGGCTCCGGGGTGGCCTCCTGGGCGGCGGGGGTGCCGTTGCTGGTGGCTTCGGTGGCTGCTGAACTGCCTTCCGGGCCGCCTGCTGAGCTGCCTTCCGAGGTCTCGTTCTCGGCGACCACGACCAGGCTGATCTTGCCGCGCTGGTCGATGTCGGCGATCTCGACACGGAGCTTGTCGCCGACCTTGACCACGTCCTCGACCTTGCCGATCCGCTTGCCGTTACCCAGCTTCGAGATGTGGACGAGGCCGTCCTTGCCGGGCAGCAGCGACACGAACGCGCCGTAGGCGGCCGTCTTCACGACCGTGCCGAGGAACCGCTCGCCGACCTTGGGCAGCTGCGGGTTCGCGATGGCGTTGATCTTGCCGATCGCGGCCTCTGCGGCCGGGCCGTCGTTGGCGCCGATGTAGATGGTGCCGTCGTCCTCGATCGAGATGTCCGCGCCGGTCTCGTCGGTGATCGACTTGATCATCTTGCCCTTCGGGCCGATGACCTCGCCGATCTTGTCCACCGGGATGCGGATCGACGTCACGCGCGGGGCGTACGGGCTCATCTCGTCCGGCCGGTCGATGGCCTCGGCCATGACCTCCAGGATGGTCAGCCGCGCGTCCCGAGCCTGGCCGAGCGCCTGGCCGAGCACCTCGGACGGAATGCCGTCCAGCTTGGTGTCCAGCTGCAACGCGGTCACGAACTCCTTGGTGCCGGCGACCTTGAAGTCCATGTCACCGAACGCGTCCTCCGCGCCCAGGATGTCCGTGATGGCCACGTACTCCACCTTGGGGCCGTCGGCGGTGTCGACAGTGTCGGACACCAGGCCCATCGCGATACCCGACACCGGCGCCTTCAGCGGCACACCGGCGTTGAGCAGCGACATGGTCGACGCGCACACCGAGCCCATCGACGTGGAACCGTTGGAGCTCAACGCCTCCGACACCTGACGGATGGCGTACGGGAACTCCTCGCGCTTGGGCAGCACCGGCACCAGCGCCCGCTCGGCGAGCATGCCGTGGCCGATCTCGCGCCGCTTGGGCGAGCCCACCCGGCCGGTCTCACCGGTCGAGTAGGGCGGGAAGTTGTAGTGGTGCAGGTAGCGCTTGGTGGTCTCCGGCGCGAGCGTGTCCAGCGCCTGCTCCATACGCAGCATGTTCAGCGTGGTGACGCCCATGATCTGGGTCTCGCCGCGCTCGAACAACGCCGAACCGTGAGCCCTGGGCACCACGGCGACCTCCGCGGAGAGCTGCCGGATGTCGGTGATGCCGCGGCCGTCGATGCGGATCTTGTCGCGCAGGATGCGACGGCGGACCAGCTTCTTGGTCAGCGCGCGGAACGCGCCGCCGATCTCCTTGTCCCGCCCGTCGAAGGCACCGCCGTCACCGGTACCGACCCGCTCCAGGCACAGCGCCTTGACCTCGTCGATCCTGGCTTCCCTGGCCTGCTTGCCGGCGATGGTCAGCGCGGCCGCCAGTTCGTCCGTGACCGCGGCCGCGACCGCGTCGAAGGCGTCGGGCTGGTAGGCCGGGAAGGTCGGGAACTCGGCGGTCTCCTTGGCCGCGACGGCGGCCAGGTGGGCCTGCGCTTCGCACAGCACCCGGATGAACGGCTTGGCGGCCTCGAGTCCCTCGGCCACGACCTGCTCGGTCGGCGCAGTTGCGCCAGCGGCGATCAGGTCGGTCATCTGCTCGGTGCCCTCGGCCTCGACCATCATGATCGCGACGTCGTCGCCGACGACCCGACCCGCGATGGCGATGTCGAACACCGCGTTCTTGGACTGCTCCCGGGTCGGGAACGCCACCCACTGGCCGTCGATCAGGGCCACCCGCACGGCGCCGATGGGACCGGAGAACGGCAGGCCGGACAGCTGGGTCGACGCGGACGCGGCGTTGATCGCGACCGCGTCGTACACGTCCTGCGGGTTCAGCGACAGGACCGTGACCACGATCTGGATCTCGTTGCGCAGGCCGTCCACGAAGGACGGACGCAGCGGCCGGTCGATCAGCCGGCAGGTCAGGATCGCGTCCGTGGACGGCCGGCCCTCGCGCCGGAAGTACGAGCCGGGAATCCGGCCCGCGGCGTACATCCGCTCCTCGACGTCCACGGTCAGCGGGAAGAAGTCGAAGTGCTCCTTCGGGTGCTTGGACGCCGTGGTGGCGGACAGCAGCATGGTTTCGTCGTCCAGGTAGGCGACGACGCTGCCGGCGGCCTGGCGGGCCAGGCGGCCGGTCTCGAAACGGACGGTGCGGGTGCCGAACCGGCCGTTGTCGATGGTGGCGGTGGTCTCGTGCACCACCGAATCATGAGCTTCGGTCACTACGTTCTCTCCTCGTCTTTGGGGGCCGCGCGGCGAACCCGCCTGCGCTTCGCGCCTGCGGTCACGGCCCTGCGACGAGGCCGGTCTTCGATCGAAGCTCCCGGCGCCGACATCGAACAACTGTCGGTGCGATCGGGAACCACTACCGAGGACCGGCGGACGAATCACAACGCCGTGGCACGCGGTCCCTGTCTGGTTCTCACTGCTCCGATGGGGAGCGACCGGGCTGGGTCACTCCCCATCGGAACGGGTCATCGGCGCAGGCCCAGCCGCTTGATCAGCGACCGGTAGCGTTCGATGTCCACCTGCGCCACGTACTTGAGCAGCCGCTTGCGGCGACCGTTCATGACAAGCAGGCCGCGGCGCGAGTGGTGGTCGTGCTGGTGCACCTTCAGGTGCTCGGTAAG
>DASXXM010000624.1:0-2563 GCA_036503065.1 Pseudonocardiaceae bacterium
AACGGCAAGGCACTGCGCGACGCACGGGGCGAGGTGGCCTACGCCGCCGAGTTCTTCCGCTGGTACGCCGAGGAAGCCGTCCGCATCAACGGTTCCGTGCTGACCGCGCCGTCCGGCGCGAACCGAATCATGGTCACGCATCAGCCGGTCGGCGTCTGCGTGCTGGTGACGCCGTGGAACTTCCCGGCCGCGATGGCGACCCGCAAGATCGCTCCCGCGCTGGCCGCGGGCTGCACGGTGATCCTGAAGCCGGCGAGCGACACCCCGCTGACCGCGTTGGCGCTGGCCGGAACGCTGGCGGCGGCCGGTGTGCCGCCCGGTGTGGTGAACGTCGTGCCCAGCCGCAGGTCCGGGCCGGTCGTGTCGGCGATGCTGCACGATCCGCGCGTGCGCAAGCTCTCCTTCACCGGCTCGACCGAGGTCGGCAGGCTGCTGCTCAAGGAGGCCGCCGACCAGGTGATCAACACGTCGATGGAACTCGGTGGCAACGCACCGTTCCTGGTGTTCGCCGACAGCGACCTGGACGCGGCCCTCGACGGGGCGATGATCGCGAAGATGCGCAACGCGGGCGAGGCATGCACCGCCGCCAACCGGTTCTACGTCGAGTCGTCGGTCGCCGAGGAGTTCGGTCGCAGGCTGGCCGTGCGGATGGCGGGACTGGCCGTCGGACCGGCCGGCGACGAGGCCACCCAGGTCGGCCCGCTCATCAACGCGGCGGCGGTGACCAAGGTGCACGCGCTGGTCAGCGACGCGCTCCACCGCGGGGCCAGGGCGCTGACCGGTGCGAGCGCCCCGGAGCGCCGCGGTTTCTACTACCACCCGACGGTACTGGCCAACGTGCCGGCCGACGCGACGATCCTCACCGAGGAGGTCTTCGGCCCGGTCGCGCCCATCGTCGCGTTCGACACCGAGCAGCAGGCCATCGACCTGGCCAATGCCACCGAGTTCGGCCTCGTCGCCTACCTCTACACGGGTGACCTCGCGCGCGGCCTGCGGGTCGCCGAGCGGCTGGAGGCCGGCATGGTCGGGCTCAACCGGGGGCTCGTGTCGGACCCGGCCGCGCCGTTCGGCGGTGTGAAACAGAGCGGCATCGGCCGGGAGGGTGGCCACGAAGGCGTGCTCGACTACACCGAACCTCATTACATCGCGGTGTCGTGGTGACCGGGATACCCGGCCTGACCGGCGTCGACCACATCGGCTTCACCGTGCCGGACCTGGCGCAGGCACACCGTTTCCTGCTGGACGTCATCGGCTGCGAGTACCTGTACACGCTGGGCCCGTATCAGCACGACGACGACTGGATGCGCGAGCACCTCAACGTCCACCCCAGGGCCGTCATGCGGCAGCTGCACTTCTACCGCTGCGGCGCTCAGGCGATCTTCGAGGTCTTCCGGTACGAGGCGCCGAACCAGGACGCGGAGGTCCCGCGCAACAGCGACATCGGCGGTCACCACGTGGCCCTTTACGTCGACGACCTGGACACGGCCGTCGCCCACCTGCGCGAGCACGGCGTGACCGTGCTCGGCGAACCGACCGCCAGCAGCGGCCCGAGTACCGGCCAGCGCTGGGTGTACTTCCTGGCACCGTGGGGAATGCAGTGGGAGCTGGTGTCCTATCCGGACGGCAAGGCGTTCGACCATGAGTGACCACCGCGGCCTCGAGCCCGCCGCGCCCTGGGTCGAACTCGTCGTGACCGACGCCGACTGGGACGCCGCCGATCCCGCGCTGCTGACCGGCATGTTCAGCCAACTCGTGCTCATCCGCTGCTTCGAGGAGTACGTGCTGGAACTGGCCACGGCCGGCCTGGTGCACGGGCCCGCGCACTCCAGCATCGGCCAGGAGGGCGGCGCCGTCGGCTCGGTGTTCCCGCTGACCAGCGAGGACACCGTGAACGGATCGCACCGCGGCCACCACCAGTTCCTCGCCAAGGCCCTGGGCCACATCGAGCCCAAGGGCATCGACCCGCTGCGGCCGTACTCCGACGACGTGCGCGCGCTGCTGCTGCGCACCCTCGCCGAGATCTGCGGGCTGGACCGCGGGTTCAGCCACGGCCGCGGCGGCTCGATGCACCTGCGGTGGCCCGAGGCGGGCGCCATCGGCACGAACGCGATCGTCGGCGGGGGCGTGCCGCTGGCCGCGGGTTCGGCCTGGGCGCACCGCCACGCCGGCACGGACGCCGTCGCGGTGACCTACTTCGGGGACGGCGCGGTCAACATCGGCTCGACGCTGGAGACGTTCAACCTCGCGTCGGCCTGGAACCTGCCGCTGTGCTTCTTCATCGAGAACAACGGCTACGCCGTGTCGACCAACGTGGCCGAGGCGACCGGCGAGCCGCGCCTGTCCGCGCGCGGGCCCGGGTTCGGCATCCCGAGCTGGAAGGTCGACGGGATGAACCCGCTCGCGGTCTACCTCGCGATGCGGGAAGCCCTGACCCACCTGCGATCCCACCGCGGCCCGACCCTCATCGAGGCGGACGTCTACCGCTACTTCCACCAGAACGGCGGGTTCCCCGGCAGCGCGTTCCGCTACCGGTCCAAAGAGGAGGAAGCCGCCTGGCGCGCCC
>DASXXM010000625.1:0-5929 GCA_036503065.1 Pseudonocardiaceae bacterium
TTCAGCGTCCAGCTGGGGTGGTCCCCGGCCTTGATCGCCTCGAACAGGTCCCGGCGGTGGAAGTCGCCGTCGGCGCCTGCCATCTGGTCGGCCTCGGCCTGGGTGAAGAACTCGTTGCCCTGATCGCTGATGAAGTGGTACTTCACCCAGCACTCCTGGCCCTGGGCGTTGACCCACATATAAGTCTGCGAGCCGTACCCGTTCATGTGCCGCCAGGTCCGCGGGACCCCGCGGTCGCCCATCAGCCAGGTCACCTGGTGGGCCGACTCCGGCGTCAGCGTCCAGAAGTCCCACTGCATGTTGATGTCCCGCAGATGGGTGTCCGACCGGCGCTTCTGCGAGTGGATGAAGTCGGGGAACTTGATGGTGTCCCGGATGAAGAACACCGGGGTGTTGTTCCCGACCAGGTCGTAGTTGCCCTCGCTGGTGTAGAACTTCAACGCGAAGCCGCGCGGGTCACGCCAGGTGTCCGGCGAGCCGAGCTCACCGGCGACCGTGGAGAACCGGGACAGTGCCTCGGTCCGGACGCCGGGCTGGAACAGCGCTGCTTTCGTGAACTGGCTCACGTCCGCGGTGGTTTCGAAGAAACCGAACGCGCCGCCGCCCTTCGCGTGGACCACCCGTTCGGGTACCCGCTCGCGGTTGAACTGGGCCAGCTTCTCGATCAGATAGTGGTCCTGCAAGAGGATCGGGCCGTTGGTGCCGGCGGTCAGCGAGTGGTCATCGCTGCCCACCGGGATACCGGCATTGGTGGTGGTCGGGTTCTCGGTCACGCCTGGAGCTCCTCTGCACTGGTGCTGCCGTTGTCCACCCCCGGGGTCAGCACGCCGCCGCCGGGCAGACAATCAGGACACAGTCCCCAGAACACAACCTCGGCCTCGTCCACCACGAAGCCGGCTGCATCGGCCGGCTTCAGACAGGGTGCGATGCCGATCACACAATCGACATCGACGGCCCGACCACAACCTCGGCACATGAGGTGGTGGTGGTTGTCACCGGTGCGCGTCTCGAAGCGGGCCGGGTGACCGGCCGGCTCGATCCGTCGCACCAGTTTGACCCTGGTGAAGACGTTCAGCACGTCGTAGATGGCCTGCGTGGACACCGAGCCGATGGTGCCCCGAACGGCCGCGGCGACCTGGTCCGCTGTTGTGTGCGGATGATCGCCGAGCCACTGCAGCACGGCGAGGCGCGGGATGGTCGCCCGCAGTCCCGCCGACCGGAGTCGGTACCGCAACGGCTCCGTTCCACCTGGTTGTACCTGGTTCATGTTGGTCCGATCAGAACACTCAATCTGGAATGAGTCAAGATTAACCCACCCGAGTGGGTGCCAGGCCACCTCGGAAAATGCGTTGTGTCACAGTGCTGGCGCAGGATCGAATCATGGCTGTGGCAGCGGGCAACTACCAGCGGGTCCTGACGCTGCCCGGAGTCGCCACCCTGCTCGTCCTGATGTTCGCGGCACGCATACCGGTGGCCGCGACCAACATGGTGCTCACCCTGCACGTGGTGCTGACGCTGCACCGCGACTACGGCTCCGCCGGCCTGGTCGGCGCGGTCGGCACCGTCGGCATCGCCATCGGCGCGCCGCTGACCGGACGGGTGGTGGACGGCTTCGGGCTGCGCAGGATGGTCGTCATCACGACCATCGGCTACGGCGCGTACTGGCTGACCGCCTGGCTGCTGCCGTACCCGGCGCTGCTGGTCATCTCGTTCTTCGGTGGTCTGTCGGCGTTGCCGGTGATGTCGGTCGGCCGACAGGCACTCGCGGCACTCGTGCCGCTGGAGCACCGGCGGGCGGCGTTCTCGCTGGACTCCATCTCGCTGGAGATGTCGTTCATGGTCGGCCCGGCCGTCGGTGTGCTCATCGCCACAAAGGTGTCGACGACGGCGGCGGTCATCTCGGTCGGCTGCCTGCTCGTGCTGGCCGGCATCGCGCTGTTCGTGGTCAACCCGCCGGTCCGCGGCAAACACGACGAGCACTGGGACGGTGTCCGGCCACCGCGTCGACAGTGGCTGAAATCACAGCTGTTGGCAGCCCTGGCCGCCAGCTGCGGCGCGGTGTTCGTGCTGGCCGGCACCGAGGTGGCGATCGTGGCCGCGCTGCGCGGGGTCGGGCAGATCAGCTGGACGGGCGTGGTGACCATCGCGATGTGCGTCGCGTCGGCGACCGGCGGCGCGGTCTACGGGACGCTGCGCCGCAGCCCCGGCCCGCTCGTGCTGATGAGCGTGCTGGGCTTGCTGGTGGTCCCGGTCGGACTGTTGGGCGGCCGGTGGTGGGTCCTGTGCCTGGCGCTGATCCCGTCGAGCCTGATGTGCGCCCCCACGCTGACCTCGACGGCCGACCGGGTGAGTCGGCTCTCCCCCGCGTCCGTGCGCGGCGAGGCGATGGGCCTGCACAGCTCGGCGCTGACTCTCGGCGGCGCGCTCGGCGCCCCGGTGGTGGGCACCGTCGTCGACCACTTCGGCGCGGTCGGTGGCTTTGCCGCGGCCGGTATCGGCGGCATCCTGATCGCCGTGCTGGCCGTGCCACTGGCCCGCAGGCGGGATGTCCGCACCGACCACTCGGCCGGCCGGGCGATTCCGGTCGCCCACTGACCAATCGAGACGGAACGAAACCAACCGCACGATGATCGGCCGGCAGATTCCCACCGTTTGGGGCTCGAACCCGCGGGGGCCCCCCGATTTCCAGCGTAGTCGATCTTGAGATGGGGCTCGACCGAGTTTGGCCGGCCTGTGGACAACTCCGGGTGCGTCGCGCCGCCGCCCGGCCGGTTCGAGCCGGCTGTGCGACTGGCGAATCCCGGGTCAGTCGATGCCGGCGAGCAGGGCGGACAGGGCGTCGTGGGCGCGTTCGACCAGGGGCCGGTGGGCGGCGAGGCGGGCGGCGAGGTCCGGGTCGGGGTGGATGGTGTCGGTGGGCGTGATCAGGTCGGCGGCGTCGGCCAGCGACGACAGCTCGCCGAGCGCGCGCCAGCCGAGCAGTGCCGCGCCGAGGCCGGAACCGCCCTCGTCGGCGGTGTTGGCCAGGTTCCGGTTGAGGGCCGACGCGATCACCCGACCCCAGATCGGCGAGCGGAAGGCGCCGCCGGTCACCCGGATCTCCGTCAGGTCGGCCGCGGTCAGCGCCGCCGCCACCAGGGCCAGCTGCTGGCCGACGCCTTCGACCATCGCCCGGGTGATGGCCGCCGGGCCGTGTTCGTGGCGCAGGCCGATCAGGGCCGCCGTCAGGTCGGGATCCCACCACGGCGCCCGTTCGCCCAGCAGGTACGGCAGGGCGATCAGACCGGCGGGCTCGGTCTTGTCCGCCGCCGCCAACAGATCGGCGACCGGCTGCCCGAAGCTGTTCGCCGCCCATGCGCCGACGACGCCGCCGTTGCTGATCGCGCCGCCGACCACCCACAGGCCATCGGCCAGGGCGTAGCAGAAGGTTCGGCCGCGGTCGTCGACACCCGGCCGGTCGCGGATCGCGCGCAGCGCGCCGCTGGTGCCCAGCGACAGGGCCGCCATGCCGGGGCGGATCGCGCCGGTGCCCAGATTGGCCAGCGGGCCGTCGCCGGCGCCGGCGACCACCGGCAGGCCCGCCGGGAGCGCCCCCTCGGCCTTGGCCAGCGCCAGTACCTGGGTGGGCGCCAGGAGTTCGGGCAGTTGGTCCGCCGTGACGTTGGCCAGGGCCAGGGACGGCTCGTGCCAGGCCAGGTGGTGGATGTTCAGCAGGCCGGTGCCGGACGCGCAGGAGTGCTCGGTGGCCAGGCGACCGGTCAGCGCCGCCAGGACGTAGTCCTTCACGCCAACCCAGTGGCGCGCCCGCAGGTCCGGCTCGTGTTCGGCGAACCAGGCCAGTTTCACCAGCGGGCTCATCGGGTGGACCGGGGTGCCGGTGGCCCGTTGCAGGTCGACGGCCCGGCCGTCCCGGCGCCATGCGCGGGCCACCTGCGCGGCTCTACAGTCGGCCCAGCTCAGGGCCGGACCCAACGGGCTGCCTGCGGCGTCCAGCGGCAGCAGGGTGTGCATGGCGGCGCTGAACGACAGGGCGACCACGTCCCGGCCTGCCGCGCATTCGGCCAACGCGGCGCGGGCCGCCGCCAGCACCTGGTCGGCGTCCTGGGTCGCGCCGCCGTGCGCGTCGGTGGCCAACGGGTACTTGCGCTCCGCCAACCCGTGGATCCGGCCGTCCCGGCCTGCGGCCACCACCTTCGTGGCCGTCGTGCCCAGGTCGACACCCAGTACCACCGGCTGCGCCATGACTCAGACCAGCGCCTCGGCGATCTGGTACGTGTTCAGCGCGGCGCCCTTGCGCAGGTTGTCCCCGCACACGAAGAAGTCCAGTGTGTTCGGGAAGTCCAGCGCCTGCCGGAACCGGCCGACGTAGGTCGGGTCGGCGCCGACGACGTCCGCCGGGGTCGGGAACACGCCGGACGCCGGGTCGTCGACGAGTTCGACCGTCGGGTGCGTCGCGAAGATCCGGTGCGCGTCGGCAACCGTGACCGGCCGGGCGAACGTGGCGTGCACGGCGAGCGAATGCGTCGTCACGACGGGAACCCGCACGCAGGTCGCGGACACCTTCAGGTCGGCGATACCGAGGATCTTGCGGGATTCGTTGCGTACCTTGAGTTCCTCACTCGACCAGCCGTCCGGCCGGAGCGAGCCGGCCCACGGCACCACGTTGAACGCCAGCGGCGCCGGGAACGGTGAGTCCGTTTCGGACAGTCCGGCGGCGACGAGCGCTTCCCGCACGTCGCCACCCCGCACGCCCACCTGCTTGCCGCCCACCGCGGCCGCCTCGGCGTACAGCCGGTCGATGCCGACCTGCCCGGCGCCGGACGCGGCCTGATAAGAAGCCACGACCAGTTCCCGCAGCTCGAACTCGTGATGCAGCGCGCCGACCGCGGCGATCATGGACAGCGTGGTGCAGTTCGGGTTCGAGATGATGCCGCGCGGCCGGTTCGCCAACGCCTCGGCGTTCACCTCCGGCACCACCAGCGGCACGTCCGGGTCCATCCGGAACGCACCGGAGTTGTCCACCGCGACGGCGCCCAGGGCCGCGGCCACCGGCGCCCACCGCGCGGACAGCTCGTCCGGCACGTCGAACATGGCCACGTCCACGCCATGGAACACCTCGGGCGTCAGGGCCAGCACGGTCAGTTCCCGGCCGCGCACGGTGTACTTCCGGCCGGCAGAACGCGGCGACGCGATCAGCCGGATCTCGCCCCACGGCACCGATTCCCGGCCGTTGATGATGTCGATCATCACGGTGCCCACCGCGCCGGTCGCGCCGACCAGTGCCAACACCGGACCCGTCATCCCGCTCACCGTCCCGTTCCCGCGTAGACCACGGCTTCCTCGTCACCGGCAAGGCCGAACGCGTCGTGGATGGCGCGGACGGCGTCGTCCACCTGCAGGTCGCGGATCAGCACCGAGATCCGGATCTCCGAGGTGTTGATGATCTCGATGTTCACGCCCGCCTTCGCGAGTGCCTCGCAGAACGTCGCCGTCACGCCGGGATGCGAGCGCATACCGGCGCCGACCAGCGACACCTTGCCGATGTGGTCGTCGTAGAGGACCTGTTCGAAGCCCAGCTCGGACCGGGTGCGCTCGAGTGCCGCGACCGCGGTCGGGCCGTTGCTCTTGGACAGCGTGAACGTGATGTCGGTACGACCCGACGTGGCCGCGGACACGTTCTGCAGCACCATGTCGATGTCGATCTCGGCGTCCGCGATCACCCGGAAGATGCGGGCGGCGACCCCGGTGTGGTCCGGCACGCCGGTCACGGTCACCTTGGCCTCGGACCGGTCGTGTGCGACACCGGTGATCATCGCCTGTTCCACGGGAAGCGCCTCCATCGACCCGGACACCAGGGTGCCGGGCTTGTTGCCGTAGGAAGACCTGACTCGGATCGGCACACCGTAGCGGCGGGCGTACTCGACGCAGC
>DASXXM010000626.1:0-16477 GCA_036503065.1 Pseudonocardiaceae bacterium
ACCACGTCCCGGCCGAACAGCGACGACGCGCCGAGGTGGTCGGCGTGGTGGTGCGAGTAGACGATGTGGGTCACCTTGTTGGACACGCCGTTGTCGCTGGCGATCTGGTCGATGGCGCGCTGCAGGTTGTGCCCGATGGTCGGCGGCGCGTCGAACAGCACCACGCCGTCGCGGGTGGTCAGGAACGCCGCCTGGTAGGTGCCGTCGGTGACCCAGTAGAGGTTCTTCTCCACCCGTCCGACGAAATAGCCCTGCGCGTTGACGGCCGGGCCTAACGCCGAGGGCGGAATCGGCGCGAAGTCGGGCAGTGGCGGTGTGTCTGCGGCAGCTGTGTTGGTGCCGACCAGCGTGGCGACCGTCGGCACGGCGGCCAGCGCGGCGGCGCGGGCCAGGAACGAGCGGCGATTCGTGGCTGGGTTGGCAGACATGGTCGTTTCCCTTCGAACGGGGCGGGTGGCTAGGCGCCGTAGGCCGGCAGCAGCGCGCCGCTGATGGGTGCGGCGACGTCGCTGACGAGGAAGGCGATGATGTCCGCGATCGCCTCCGGCGCGACCGCGTGCGCCAGCTGATCGGCGGGGAACACGGCCCGGTTCCGCGGCGTGTCCAGGAGTTGCGGCAGGACGGCGTTCACCCGGATCCCGTGCGGGTGCAGTTCGAGGTCGAGCAGCCGGGTCAGGTGGGCCAGGGCCGCCTTGCTGATGCTGTACGCCGCCATGCCGGCGGTCGGCTCGATCGCCGGCCGGGCCGACACGTGCACGATCGCACCGGAACCGCGCTGCTTCATGTACGGCCCCACCGCCTGACTCAGCCACAGCGCGGCGCCCAGATTGACGTCGATCATGGCGCGCAGGTCCTCGGGCGTCGCGGTGAGCGCCTCGCCAAGGCGGAACGCGCCGATGGTGTTCACCAGGACCTCGGGGGCACCGACCTCGGCGGCTATCCGATCGACGATGGCCTTGGCCACGGCAGGCTCGGTCGGGTCGCCCACCTCGCGACGGATGCCCTCGGCCAGCTCAGCCAACCCCTGCGCACTGCGATCGATCGCGACCACCGTGAAACCGGCCCCGGCCAGCGACACCGCGGTCGCACGACCGAGCGGACCGCCCGCACCGGCCACCAACGCCACCCGCTCGCCCACGGCGACACCTCTGTTTCTCCCGAGTGTGTTCAGGTTCGCCATCGGGCAGGTGAGAAGTCGTCACCGGATTCCGGTGATCCGCTGGCTACGCTGACCGGGTGCCCGCAGCAGACGGCGTCCGGTCCGGCCTGATCCACCGCCCCGACCTGGTCGCCGCGCTGGACCGCGCCGCCGAGAAGAAGGTGACGGTCATCACGGCGCCCGCCGGCAGCGGGAAGACGTCGCTGCTGCGCCTGTGGTCCGGCCGGCCGGGTCAGGACCGGCGAATCGCCGTCATGTCGGTGCGGCCGGGCCAACATGACGCGCAGCTGTTCTGGCTCACCCTGCTCGCCGCGGTCCGCGACGCCAACGGCGCGGACCACGACGAGCAGCCGACGCCCGGCTTCAACGGCCGCGCCATGGTGGACAGGGTGCTGTCCGAAATCAGCGTGGCCGGTGCTCCGTTCGTCCTGGTCATCGACGACGTGCACGAGCTGACCTCCGCGGACGCGGTCGAACAGCTCACCTCGCTGCTGACGAATCTCCCCCCGCACGCGCACGCGATCGTGGCCACCCGCCGCGACCCGCCGCTGCGCCTGCACCAACTGCGGCTGGCGGGCGAACTGGCCGAGATCCGCGTCGCGCAGTTGCGTTTCACCGCGGCGGAGACCCGAGAACTTGTTGCCGCTGCCCGCATCGCGCTGCCCGACCACGTGGTCGCCGTGCTGCACCAACGAACCGAGGGCTGGGCGGCCGGGCTGCGGCTGGCGCTGCTCTCCCTGGCCGGGCATCCCGATCCAGAGCGTTTCGTGGTCGAGTTCTCCGGCAGCGACCGGACCGTCGCCGAGTACCTGATGGCCGAGATGCTGGAGCGGCAACCGGCCGACGTACAGCGCCTACTGTTGCGTACGTCCCTTTTGGACCGGGTCAACGGTGCGTTGGCGGACCTGCTCACCGGCGCCGCCGGATCGGAACGGATACTGCTGGACCTGGCGGACGCGAACGCCTTCGTCGTGTCGCTCGACCCCGACCGCACCTGGTTCCGCTACCACCACCTGTTCGCCGGGCTGCTCCGGCTGGTGCTGCGCCGCACCCAGGCCGCCGAGATCCCGACGCTGCACCGGCTCGCCGCGCGGTGGTTCGCCGAGCACAGCCAGCCCGCCGACGCCGTCCGGCACCTGCAGGCGGCCGGCGAGTGGACCGAGGCGGCCCGCCTGCTCACCGACCACTCGCTGAGCATGACTCTCGACGGCCAGGCGGGCACCGTGGCGGCGCTGCTGCGCGCCTTCCCGGCCGCGACCGGCGCGGAGTCCCCGGAGTTGGCCCTGGTCCACGCGATCGCCGACCTCGACCGGATGCGCCTCGCGGAGGCGGCGGCGCACCTGGAGATCGCGCGGTCCCACGCCGCCACGACACCGCCCGACCACCGGCTACGGACCGCGATCACCTCTGTCGACCTGCTGCTGGCGCGGCTGCGCGGCCACTTCGACGGCGTGTTCGAGCAGGTGGGCGCGCTGCCGTCGCCGGCAACCGGCCGGTCCACCGCCGACGTCGCGCTCCGCAGCGACCTGCGGGCCGTCGCGCTGCTGAATCTCGGCGTCACCGAGGCGTGGTCGCTGCGGCTGGCCGACAGCGAGCGGCACCTCATGGCGGGCGCCGCGCTCGCCCGTGACATCGGCAGGCCCTATCTCGAGGTGGCCTGCCTCGCCCACCTGGGATTCGCCGCCACCGTCCACTCCTTCGCCCTGGCAAGGCAACGCTGCGAGGAGGCCATCGCGCTCGCTGTCCGGCACGGCTGGGGCGCCGAGCCGGTGATCGCCCCCGCGCAGGCCACGCTCGCCGGGATGCTGATCTGGACGGGCGAGTTCGACCGCGGCGAACAATGGCTGAACCGCGCCGGACACGCCACCCGATCCGGCGGCGAACCCGGCATCCGGCTGCTGGTGCACCTGATCTCCGCGATCCTGCCGGCCGCACGCGGCCAGCACCGCCAGGCGCTGGCGGAGTTCGTCGCCGCCGGAGCGGTGCAGGCGCTGATGGTCGGTGAGCACGCGCTGACCACTCAGGTCACCGCATGGACCATCGCCACCCGGGCCCGTTGCGGCATGGTCGACCAGGCACGGACAACCCTCGATACGCTCGACGACCGGCAGGCCGCCGCCGGAGAGATCCGCAACGCGGCCGCCGTGATCCGCATCGCAGAGCAGGACCCCGCCGGTGCCCGACGCGAACTCCGGACCGTCCTGGACGGCACCGCCCCCGTCAACTCCCAGCTCACCCGGGTCGAGTCCCAGCTCCTGGACGCGCTGGCCTGCCGCGACCTCGGCGACCAACGCGCCGCGCAGGCCGCCGTCGAGCGGGCGCTCGGCCTGGCCGAGCAGGACAGGCTGATCCTGCCGTTCGCGATGACCGGTGCGTGGCAACTGCTCGAGACACTGCACCTGCGGGACACGTCGCACGCCGCGCTCGTCGCCGACGTGCTCGACGCCGCCCACAGCGGCGCCACGACCCCGCTGACACTGCGTCCCGCCGAGGAACTCAGCCCGAGCGAACTACGCGTGCTGCGCTACCTACCGACCAACCTCACCCGGCCCGAAATAGCGGGCGAACTGACGATCTCGGTCAACACCGTCAACACCCACATCCGCAGGATCTACGCGAAGCTCGGCGCCACCGACCGGTCGGCGGCCGTCCAACAGGCTCGCGAACTGCGGCTCCTGTCAGCCGGCCGCACCTGAGGACGCCACGTTGACGATGATGGCCCGGACTTCGGCGGCTTCCGGCGTGTCGATTTCGGTGAACAGGTCGTCTGCCGCCCGGAGATAACCGATCGCGGCCGCGTTCTGGTGTTGGGCCAGCCGGATTTCGCCGAGCAGGCGCAGGATTCTGGCCTGTCGCAGACGCGCGCCGCCGTGCTGGCAGATGGCCAGTGCCCGCTCGGCATGTGTCACGGCCCAGTCGAGGTGGTTCTGGCCGAGGTGGATCGCGGCGAGTACGGCGAGGGCGCCCGCCTCCCACAGGCGGAACTGATGGCGGTGTGCCAACGCCAGTGCGTTCTGTGCGCGTTGCAGTGCGTCCGCGTCGTCGCCCAGATCGTGTGATGCCATGGCCCAGCCGATCGCGGCTTCCGTCTCCTCGTCGATCTGTCCGATCTGCCGGGTGAGCAGTGTCGCGGTGCGGTAGGAATCGATCGCGGCGACCGGCCTGCCCTGCAGTAGATCGGCGCGTGCCGTCGCGATCAGGCCCCGGCAGACATGGCCATCGCCGAGATTCCGGGCGATGGACAGCTGCCGGGCGGAGAAATCACGAGCCTCGTCGTACCGGCCGAGATCGATGTGGACCTCGGCCAGATGGTTCAGTACCCAGGACTGGACGCGGTCGTGCGGGTTCACCTCGCTCAACGTCCACGCCTCTGTCAGTGTTGCCACCGCATCGTGGAGTTCGCCCAACTCGTGCTGGATCTGACCGTAACTGTCCAATGCGGCGATGGTACTGTTGCGGTTCCCGATCTTTCGATAATAGGCCACCACCCGCGTGATGCAGTCGGCCGCCTGATGCAGTTCACCGATTCCCCAGTAAAGGTGGGCAAGATTGTGGATGGCCGCCATTTCACGCTCGATCAGGCCATGTTTTCTGGCGTATTCGATCGTTTCGTTGTACCGCTTCTGGGCATCGTCCATGTCACCATATGAGTCCAGTGCGCCGGCCAGCAGTGTGAGTGCGACGGCAGTGCCCTCCACCCAGCCGGCGTCACGTGCGGCCGCCAGTGCCCGGGTGGCATGCGTCGTCGTCATCTCCTTCGGTCCGACGGCGATGTACGCCAGCGTCAGGCCCAGGTCGATGGCGGCCTGTCCGGTGAGGCTCCCGACGTCCACAGCCGCCGCGTAACCGGCCTGTAGGGCACGCATCAGCTCGACCGGGCCGGTGCCATGGGTGAACCGCCGGATCGCGTCGGCGAGCAGCCAGGATATCTCCGGCGGGCCGTGCTCGGCGGTGTGCTCGATCACGGATATCAGCTGGTGCATCTCCGCCCGCAGCCAGCCGACGGCCGACACCTCACCGTCGAACGAGAGCCGGCCGGTGAGCGTGACCGGGGGGACGTCCAGGCGGGTGGAATCGTTGGGGTACAACAACCTGGTCGCCGTGTCCGCGGTGTCCAGATACCAGCGGCACAAGGTCTCGACGGCCGAGCGCCGTTGCTCCGCCGCGTCCTCCGCTTCGGCACGCGCGCGTGCGTACTCCCGGACCAGGTCGTGGCAGGAATAGCGCTCGTCGTCCTGCCGGACGAGATGCGCCGCCACCAGCCGCGCCAACGACGCCGCCGCGCCCGGCCCGCACAACACGGTGACGGCCGGCACCGAGATGTCGGTGCCAGGGGCGATGCCGAGCAGCCGGAACACCCGACGGTCGGCGTCGGACAGCCGGGCGTAGGACAGGTCGAAGACCGCGCGGACCGAGGACATCGGGTCATCGGCGATGGCCAGTTCCATCAGCCGGTCGGCGCGCAGCGCCCGCACCTGCCCCGCGACCGACAGGTGCGGCCGGCCCATCAGGTGGGCGGCCGTGATGCGCAGGGCCAGTGGCAGGTGTCCGCACAACTCGGCCAGTTCGGCGGCGTCGGCCGGCTCGGCGGCCACCCGGTCGGCACCGAGCATCGCGGCCAGCAGCGCCATGGACTCGGCCGGTGTGAACACGTCGATGGCCAGCCGGCGCGCGCCCTCGCGGGCGACGAGGCCGTCCAACCGGTCCCGGCTGGTCACCAGCGCCAGGGAACCCGGCGAACCGGGCAGCAGCGGACGCACCTGGTCGGCGCTGTGCACGTTGTCCACCACCACGAGCACCCGCTTGCCGGCGAGCATCGTGCGGAACAGCGCCGACGCCTCGTCCACCGCCACCGGCACCCGTTCCGGTGAGACGCCCAGCGCGCGGAGGAACCGGCCGAGCGCCTCGATCGGCTCGACCGGCGCCACCTGCGCGTAGCCACGCAGGTCGACGTAGAGCTGCCCGTCGGGGAAGGTGCCGGTGACGCGGTGCGCCCAGTGGGTGGCCAGCGTCGTCTTGCCGACACCGCCGATCCCGGCCAGCGTGGAGATCACCACCGAGCCGCCGGACGCGGACGCGGCCAGCGCGTCCAGCTGGCCGAGTTGGTCCACCCGGCCGGCGAAGATGCCGACGTCGGGCGGTAGCTGCGCAGGCACCGGACCGGCGAGCGCGATCGGCTCCCGCGCGGCCTGCGGGATCTCCTGGCGCAGCACCCGGACCAGCGTGCCGGACAGCTCCCGGCTCGGGTCGACGCCCAGCTCGTCGGCGAGTCTCAACCGCAGGCGCTCGTAGCGGTCCAGCGCCTCGGCCTGCCGTCCGGCGCTGGCCAGGGCCTCGACCAGCACCGCGTGCAGCGGCTCGTCCAGCGGATACACCTCGACCAGGGGGGCCAGCAGCGCCACCGCGTTGCCGGCCCGGCCCGCGGCCAGCAGTTGCCGGCCGTGCTCGGTCGCCGCGGTCAGCCGCGTTCGGGTCAGCGCCTCGATCGCCGGTGCGACCGACTGGCCGGTCAGCGCGTCCGCGAGCGGTTCGCCACGCCACAGCCCCAGCGCTTCGGCCAGACCGCTGGTGTGGGCGGCCAGCCGGGTGAAGCGGTGGGCGTCGACCTCGGCGCCCAGCAGCGTGTAGCCGGTGGTGGTCCGTTCGATGCGCACGCGGCCGTCGGTATGGCCGGCCAGCCACTGGCGTGCGCGGTGTACGGCGACCACCAGCGCCTTGCCGCCGACCTGCGGTTTGTCCTGCGGCCATGCGGATTCCGCGAGCGCGTCAACGGAAAGGCCGGCCGCGCCCGCCAACGCCAGCACGCCGACGATCGTGCGGGTCAGCGGTGCGGACGGGGCAACGGCATGTGCGCCCCGTCGCACCAGCACGGGGCCGAGGATGAGCACGTGGACATCGGGCGTGGTCATAGCGCTTCCAGGATGTCGCATCGCACCGACACGCGCGCGTGTAATACCACCATGGTGAGTGCGGCGGGGGTCGTTCGTTGACGGAGCCGGATCGATCGGCTACCGGGTGTTGTCGGCGGACACCTCCATCGGCGCCTGTAGTCGGCCGGTAACCGCTGCCACCGACCGTATCCTCATGACGCGACGTGACAGCCTCTGGCAGGGATGACCGTTGGTCGACGCCTCGAGGGGCGACGATGATTCTGGTTCGGCTGACCCGGCATTGCCGGGCAGCGGTGGCTGTCGATCTCGGCGATGACCATGCGGTTGGCCGTGGGGTCGGAGCACGGCTTGCCTTCGTGCCGGAGTGGGACGGAAGTGCGTTGTGCGGCACTAACATCATCGTCGGTGACCGACTGGAGGGGTATCGACATGCGAAAACTGTGGTCCCTGTGCGCAATCGCCCTGGTGGCGGCGGCGTTCGTGGTCGGTACGTCGGGGCCCGCCGCCGCGCTGGGCGGTGAGACGCTGGGTTGTCGGGTCGTGCCAGTGTTGGGCAACCCGCCCTTCACCCCGGGCTGCACCAACCACCTGCCCGCGCGCACCTACGGCGTCGGCTTCGTGGTCTCCGGTCTCAACGGCACCTACGGGTTCACCTGGCACCTGCCCGCCGGCTACACCCCGGTCAGCGGATTCTGTGGCAACTTCTCCCAGTGCGCGATCAACGTCGGCAACTTCGACCAGATGATCGTGGTGACCGTGACACTGACCCAGAACGGCGCCTCGGAGACGCTGAGCAGTCGGGCCGTCATCAACGAGTTCTGCGGCAACCAACTCTGCTGAGCCGGCCAAGGTAAACGCCGAATTCCACCGCGGCGCAGGCGCTCGATCAGCCGTCGCGATCGAGCGCCGCTCGGATCTGGCCGAGCCACTCGATGCCCAGCCTGTGCCCGTTCGGGAGTTGGTCGCCTCGATCCCAGCGCCACGCCGTGATCATCGCCAGCATGAGAATCCGGCATGCGCGCAGCAACTCCTGATCGACGCCCGGATAGTGCTCGCCGACTTCCGCCGGCGCGTGGGCGAGGTCGAATTCGACCGGCCCGCGGCAGCACGTCTCGAAGTCTATGAACAGCAACCCGTTCTTCGTGTCGAGCACGTTGCCCGGGTGCGGCTCGCCGTGCAGTATCTGCTCGGCGCCGCCGCGCTCGGCGGCCACTCGTCGCATCGTTCGCAACGTGTCGCCGAGGAGCTCCCGGTCGGCGTCGGCGAGCGCCGGACTGCGGTCGCGGCTTGCCACGAGTTGTTGGGCCTCCGCGACTCGATCCGTGAAGTGCGGCGTAGGGACATCGAGCTCGCGCATGCCGGCATGCAGCCGTTCGAGCGCAGCGGCGTAGGCGGCCGGTGCGATCTCCTGACCTGACACGGGTTCGTAGTAGGTCCACAGCGTGATCGCGAAGCCGTCGCGCTCGTGGACCCGTGGCAGTACTCGAGGCTCGAGAGCGGCCACCGGGCTCCCGGATTCGGCCAGCCGTTGCGCGAGCTCGATTTCGAACTGTGCGACCTGTTCCGTCACGGGTGCCACCCGGGCCAGTACGTCACAGGGCAGCAGGCGCACGGTGAGCTTGTTCGAGTCATGCAGCACGGTCGTGTCGTCGACCGGCAGGTCAAGCGCTGCGGCGACCGACCTGGCCGCGGCCATCGCACGCCGAAACTCTGCCGCTCGCATCGTCGCCCGGCCCTCCCCCTGAACGCTGCCGTACTCCCCGAGCGGTACGACCTCGGCGCACCGTAGCAAGATGAGCTCGATGGAGAGCATCACCAAGAACCGCCAGTCGCCGGACACCCTGCGTGCCATGATCGAACGGGCCTACGGCCCCGACCAGGTCCCCACCGGCGAGCACTGGGTCAGCGAGTTGGGGCACGGCTGGTTCAACGTCGCCTACGAGATCCGGCTGCGCGACAACTCGACCGTCGTGCTCAAGATCGCACCGCCGTCGACGGTCGAGGTGATGACCTACGAACGCGGCGCGATGGCGATCGAACTCGCGGCCCTCGGGCTGATCCGCGAGCACACCACCGTGCCCGTGCCGCCGGTCGACTTCGCCGACCGGACCCACGAACTGTGCGACGCCGACTACTTCTTCATGCCCTACATCGACGCCGACAATCTCGGCATCATCAAGGAAAACCTGCCGGCGGCCGACGTCGACGCCTACCTCGAGGCGCTCGGCGCGGCCAACCGCGAACTCAACTCGATCCGAGGCAGCGCCTTCGGACCCCTGGCCGGCCCCGGCGACCCGAGCTGGCGGGTGGTGTTCACCGGCATGGTCGCGGACGTGCTGTCCGACGGCGAACGCCGCCAGGTCGACCTGGGCTGGGACTACGACACCGTGCGTGGTGTGCTGGCCGAGCACGCCGACAGCCTGGACGAGGTGGTCGAGCCGCGCTACGTCGAGTGGGACCTGTGGGCCAGCAACGTGATGGTCCGCGACGGCGCCATCGTCAGCATCATCGACCACGAGCGCGCGTTCTACGGTGACCCGTTGATCGAGGCCGGTTTCACCGCCACCGAGCTGCCCGCGTTCGGCGACGCAACGGCGTTCCTGCGCGGATACCGGCACGACGAGCTGACCGGGACCGAGCGGACCCGCCGCCGCCTGTACTGCCTGCACCTCGTGCTCATCATGGTCATCGAGACCGTCTACCGTGGACACACCGACACCGTGCAGTACGACTGGGGCCGTGCCCGGCTGACCGAGGCCATGGCCCTGTTCGGGCGTCGTGCCCGCTGAACCCGCCCCGCCGGGCCGGAAGTCGATCGACCATGCCGCGGCGTTGGGCACCCGCCCGGTCGGGCGACTGCTGTGGCATACCTGCTCGCAGACCACCCTGTCGGTCGGTGTGTACGGCATCTACGCGCTGACCAACGCGTGGTTCGTCGCCCACGGCGTCGGCACGACCGCGATGGCCGCGGTCAACCTGGTCGCCCCGATCCTGCTGGTGCTGGGCGCGGTGTCCACCACGGTCGGCGTCGGCGGCGCATCCCTGGTCTCCCGCAGCCTCGGCGCGGGCGATCCCGCGTCCGCCGCCCGCGCCGCCGGGACCGCGTTCCTGTTGTTCTGGACCGCCTCGATCGTGGTCACCGTGGTCGGACTGGTCGCGCTCGGGCCGCTGCTGAGCCTGCTCGGCGCGGTCGGGGACACGCGTGGCATCGCCCGGGACTACGCGGTCGTCATTCTGGCCGGAGCGATCGTGTCGACCGGGTTCTCCAGCCTGGTCAGGGCCGAAGGCCGGATGCGCTTCTCGACCCTGCTCTGGCTCGTACCGGTCCTCGTGCAGATCACCCTCGACCCGCTGCTGATCTTCGGCCTGCACCTGGGGGTACGCGGTGCGGCACTGGGCACCATCGGCGGCCAGGCCGTCTCGGCCGCGATGAGCGTGTGGTTCTTCTTCCTGCAACCCCACCGGCCCTACCGCATCGGCCGGGCCGATCTGCGCCCCCACGCGGCCACCATCCGCGCCCTGCTCGACGTCGGCGCGCCCTCGTTCCTGTCCGGCTTCGGCGCCACCCTGCTGGTCGTCCTGGTCAACACCACGCTGGCCCACCAGGCCGGCACCATCGCCCTGGCCGCCTACGCGGTCTGCGCGCGGATCCAGACCTTCGTGACCATGCCGCACCTGGGCATCAGCCAGGGTATCCAACCCGTCGTCGGTTACAACGCGGGCCAGCGGCGCCACGACAGGGTCCGCCGTACCAGGACCCTCGCCCTGCGCGCCACCCTGACCTACGGCGTGCTCGTCCTGGTCACGGTTACCGTGTTCACCCGGCCGCTGGTGGCCCTGTTCGTCGATGACCACGACATCGCCGCGACCGCGCAGCACGCCCTGCGCATCATCGCGATCGGCTTCGCCACCGCCGGTGTCGCGCCGGTGATCTCGGCCTATTTCCAGGCCATCGGCCGGCCACGACCGTCCTACCTGATCTCGATCGGCACCCTGCTCGCGATCAAGGTGCCCCTCGTGATCACGCTCGGCCGGACCGGCACCACCGGCGTGTGGCTCAGCCTGGCCGCCGGTGAGCTCATCGCCGCACTGGCCGCCGTCGTCATCCTGCGGCGGCTGGCGAGCACCACACCGCTGCCGGCCGACGCCACGCGACGATGACGTCGTCGGGTCAGCCGAGCGTCGCGCTCGCCGCCCGCAGTTCGTCCAGGGCCGCCAGGGTGTACCCGGCGAGCTCGTCCTTGCCGTCACGGTCGCCATCTGACCATTCGGCGAACCCCCGTTTGAAGGCGAGGACGCCCAGCTCGCTGGCGAGAGCCGCGGTCGGGTCGGGCACGCCGCGGGCGACCAGCGCCGTTGTCATCGCGGCCGCGAGGCTGACGTTCTTGAGGGCGTCACGGTCCTGAAGTTCGGCGCTGGCGGCGATGGCCGCCCGCACGCGGGGGGCGAACTCACGGTTCTCGGGGCCCATCGCGCTCGACGCGCGTTCGAGACCGGCGGCGACCGCCTCGAGCGGGCTGGCGTCACCGGGCGCCTCGGCGATTCCCTCGGCCAGGAGCCGGCTCAGCGTCTCCTGCCCGGCCGCCAGCAGTTCGCGCTTGTCGGGGAAGTGCCGGAAGAAGGTGCTCTTGGTGACCCCGGCGCGCTCGGCGATCTGCGCGACCGTCGTGGCGTCGTACCCCTGCTCGGTGAACAGGTCGACGGCGGCCACGACGAGGCGTTCGCGCGCCCCTGGCTCCCACCGGCTCATGGGTCCATCCTATGCGATGGGACTCTTGTCCCATCACTCTGCTAGAGTGATGGGACAAGGGTCTCATCACTCGCGGGAGAATTCCATGCGCATCTTCATCACCGGTGGCACCGGTCTGATCGTGTCCGCCGTCGTCGCCGAACTGCTCGACAACGGCCACACCGTCCTCGCCCTCGCCCGCTCCGACGCGTCCGCGCTGGCCACCGAGGCGGCGGGCGCCGAGCCGCTCCGGGGAGGGCTGGTCGATCTGGACGTCCTTCGCACCGGCGCTGCCCGGGCCGACGGGGTGATCCACCTGGCATTCGCCAACGACTTCAGCAGCCCCGAGGCCCTCGCCCAGGCGATCGCCGAGGAAAGTGCCGCCCTCGCGACCGTCGGCGCGGAACTCGCCGGCAGCGGTCGCCCCTTCGTCACCGTCGCCGGTACGCCCCATGCGGCGGGCCGCGTCTCCACCGAGGCCGACCCGGTGCCGACCGAGGGACTGGTCGGTGGTCGCGGTCGCTCGGTCATGGCGGTCCTTGGCCTGGCCGCGCGTGGGGTCCGGAGCACGGCCGTCCGCCTGCCGCGCACGGTTCACAACCAGGGCGCGGGCGGTTTCGCCGGTCTGCTGACCAACATCGCACGCCGAACCGGCGTGTCCGGTTACCCGGGTGACGGCGCACAGCGCTGGCCCGCCGTGCACGCGCTCGACGCGGCGGTCCTCTTCCGGCTCGCCCTCGAGCAGGCGGAAGCCGGCACCTCCTGGCACGCCGTGGCCGACGAGGGGGACAAGGTGCGTGATATCGCCGCGGTCATCGGCCGACGGCTGGGCCTGCCGGTCGAGTCGGTGCCGGGGGAGACCTACGGCACTCTCGGCCCGATCTTCGCGGCCGACCAGCCCTCGTCCAGTACCCACACCCGGCAGGCGCTGGGCTGGGAACCGAAGCACCCCAGCCTGCTTGAGGACCTGGAGAACATCCAGCCCTGACCGACCGGACGCTCAGGTACCGATGGCGCGGGTGGCCTCCCCGCACACCTCTCCCGACAATTTTGGACTTGCGAGTCCATTTTTGCCGACCTACCGTCGCGCTGTCCGACCAGTGCGGCCTCTCACTTCGAGTCGCCGCGGCGACTCGAAGTGAGAGGTTCCCATGCACGCGATTCTCGTGCGTCACTACGGCGGCCCGGAGGTCATGACCTGGGCGGCGCTACCGGACCCCGGCCACGGCCCCGGCGAAGCACTCGTGCGGCTGGCAGCGGCGGGGGTGAACTTCATGGACACCGCTACCAGAAGCAAGCCCCTGCCCGGTTGGTCGGTCCCCACGGTGCTGGGCGTCGAGGGTATGGGCTACGTCACCGCGGTGGGGGAGGAGGTGCGGGGGCTCGCCGTCGGCGACCGGGTGGCCTGGGTCTACCACCCGGGCAGCTACGCCGAGCAACTCGCCATCCCGGCGGAGTCCCTGGTCAAGGTCCCTGACGACGTGCCGGACGAGACAGCCGCGGCGATCATGATGCAGGGACTGACCGCCAACCACTTCACCACCGAGACACACGCGATCCAGCCGGGCGACACGGCCGTCGTGCACGCGGCGTCCGGCGGCGTCGGGCTCATGTTGACCCAGCTGATCAAGGCACGCGGCGGCACCGTGATCGGCCTGGTCTCCCGCGAGGAGAAGGTCGCCGTCGCGAAGGAGGCCGGGGCCGACCACGTGCTGGTGTCCAGCGGTGGCGGCTTCGAGGAACAGGTGCGGGAACTCACCAACGGTGCGGGCGCGCACGTCGTGTACGACGGCGGCGGTCCGGCCACGTTCCGCTCGTCACAACTGGCCCTGCGCCGCCACGGTGTGCACGCGTACTACGGCGTGCTGATGGGCGACATGTCGTTCGACCCGCGGGAACTACCCAACAGCATCCTGTTCTCCTACCCGAGCTTCGCCGACCACGTGCCCACCCGCGAGGCGCTGGTGCGACGCACCACCGAGCTCTTCGACCTGGTCCGAAGTGGACAGCTCGTGCCGCGGATCGGGGCACGCTACCCGCTCGCAGACGCGGCAAGGGCCCACCAGGACATCGAATCCCGCCGTACGACAGGAAAGCTGCTGCTCCTGCCCTGACGAGCCGACAGCGACAACGGAGCCGACCCATGCACGACCTCGAACGCCTGACCCTCGCAGACGAGATCCGCCGCCTGATGGCGCGCTACGTCCGGTACGCCGATCACCAGCGGTGGCAGGATCTCGCAAACCTGTTCACCCCGACCGGGACCTTCACCCCGCACAAGCCGGACGGCTCGGTCTGGCTGCACATGAGTGGCCGCAAGGAGATCGCCGCGACGATCGGCGGCACCGCCGGGCCGGGTGACGTGTACATCCACCACCTGTTCTCCGACGAGATCAACGTGGAGTCCGCGAACTCCGCCCGCGGGATCTTCGCCATGGCGGACAAGATCTTCCGCGCGGACCGGGACGCGGAACAGACCGCGTCCGTCCCCGCCGATTTCGCCTTCACCAGGATGGCGGGCTACGGCCATTACCACGCCGAGTTCGTGAAAGCCGATGGCGCGTGGTTCATCGCCGAGCTCGTCCAGACCCGCCTACGACTGGACTTCGCCCACTGATCCAGCCCAGCTACGGAAAGGGCCACCCCAAATGGCCAACAGCAAGACCCTGGCACCATTCACCATCGACGTGGCCGATGACGTGCTCGACGACCTGCGAACCCGGCTGCGCGCCACTCGTTTCGCCCCCGACCTGGACAACGAGAACGAGGTCTACGGGCTGAGCACCGCCTACGTCCGGCCGCTGGTCGAATACTGGGCCGACGGCTTCGACTGGCGCGCGGTGGAAAAGCAGCTCAACACGTTCCACCATCACCGCGTCGACGTCGACGGCACCCCGGTGCATTTCCTGCGCGAGCCGGGCATCGGTCCGGCGCCGATCCCGATCATCCTGTCGCACGGCTGGCCGTGGACGTTCAACGACTGGTCCAAGGTCGTGCGACCACTGGCCGACCCCGCCGCCCACGGGGGTGACCCCGCGGACGCCTTCGACGTGATCGTGCCGTCGCTGCCCGGCTTCGGGTTCTCCACCCCGATCACCAGGGGCGACCTGAACCACTGGAAGATCGCCGACATCTTCCACGCCCTGATGACCGGCGTACTCGGCTACGAGAAGTACGCGGCCGCGGGCTCGGACTACGGATCGCTCATCTCCAGCCAACTCGGCCACAAGTACGCGGCGAAGCTGTACGGCATCCATCTCGGCCAGGAGCTCATACCCCCGTTGCTGCAGGGGGAGCGGTACTGGGACGGAACCGGCGGCAACTCCGTCCCCGATGACGCCCCGCAGCGGCTCCGTGCGGACATGGACCTGTTCGTGCACACCTACGTCTCGCACGTCACGGCCCACATGCTCGACGCGCAGACCCTGACCATCGGCCTCAACGACTCGCCCGTCGGGATGCTCGCCTGGTTGTTGCAGCGCTGGAAGAAATGGAGCGACCGCTGGGGGACCTTCGAGGAAGTCTTCCCGCGCGACCACATCCTCACCGCGGCCACCATCTACTGGGTCAACCAGGCCATCGGCCCGTCCATCCGGTCGTACCTCAACGCCAAGCTCCACCCGTGGCGGCCCGAGCACGACCGGCAGCCGCGAGTCGAGGCACCGGCCGGCTTCACGTTCCTGCTCGGCGACGTCTTCCCGCCGGGAGTGCGCACGCCGGAGGAGCGCGTCGCCGCGTTCGAGAACAGCCCGATGGGCCCCTGGTACAACCCGGTCAACATCAAGGTCCACCAGAAAGGTGGTCACTTCGGCCCGTGGGAGAACCCGGAGGCATTCATCACCGACATCCGCGAGACGTTCCGCGGTCTGCGCTGAGGGGGTGCGCCCGGCCGCTGGACGGGCGGGCGCACCGTCAGTCGGCGACCTGGCCTGCCGCCGCGCGGAGCCGCATGATCCCCCAGTCGAGCGCGGCCCGCAGATGCGTGGACTGCCCGGTGGACAGCATGATCGTCACACCACCCTGGATGCCGGCGAGCAGCGCGGCCGCGGTCTGGTCGATGTCGAGCGATGTCGGCAGTTCGCCGTTGTCCTGCAACGCTTTGATGCCGCCGGCCAGACTTGCCTGCCACTTCCGCATCAACTCGATGACCACCGCCCGCGCGCCCGGCGTGGAGCGCCCGATCTGCAGGAACAACGCGCCCAGCGGGCAGTGGTCGCCCTGCGCTTCGTAGCGCCTGACCACCGTGTCACGCCACTGGTACCAGGCCTCCCAGGAGTCGAGACACCCCAGAAACGGTTGCTGATCCTCCAGCACCTGGTCCGCCTCGTACTGCGCGACCGCGAGCAGCAGTTGATCCTTGCCATCGGGGAAGTAATGGAAAAGCTGACTCTTGCTCGTGCCCGTCCGCTCTCGGATGTCATCCAGGGTCGTGATGGCGACCCCTTTCTCCCGCAGAACCTTCGCGGCACCCTCGACGATCCGCGCCCGTGTCGCCTGCCCCTTCGGTGTCAGAGCACCCAGCATGGCCACGCTCCCCACAATTGGACTAGTGAGTTCAGTCTATCTCTGCCCGGCAGTCAGGCGGGAGACAGAAGTGGTTGCGGAAGCTCCCGCCGTTGAGGGCGAATGTCTCTAGCCACGGCGAACTGCTCGGCGTGATGGTGGGGTGTCCACCACCAGTGCCGCGCTGAGTGGCAG
>DASXXM010000627.1:0-5736 GCA_036503065.1 Pseudonocardiaceae bacterium
GACCAGGCGCATCGCGGCCGGCAGGCCCAGCTCCCTCGCGGTGTCCTCGTCGGCGAGCAGGCAGCCGGTCGCGCCGTCGTTCAGGCCCGCCGAGTTGCCCGCGGTGACCCGGCCGTGCGGCCGGAACGGGGTCTTGAGCGCGGCCAGCGCCTCGACCGTGGTGCCGGGGCGGGGCGGCTCGTCCTCCGTGGCCAGGCCCCAGCCCAGTTCGGCGGACCGGGTGGCGACCGGCACGAGTTCCGGGCCGATCCGGCCGGTCTTCACGGCGTTGGCGTAGCGCTCCTGGCTGGCCGCCGCGTACGCGTCGCACCTGGCCTTGGTGATCGCCGGGTAGCGGTCGTGCACGTTCTCCGCGGTCTGGCCCATGACCAGCGCCGACGGGTCGACCAGCTTGTCCGCGATGATCCGCGGGTTCGGGTCGACGCCCTCGCCCATCGGGTGCCGGCCCATGTGCTCGACGCCGCCCGCGATGACCACGTCGTAGGCGCCGAACGCGATGCCGGCCGCGGTCGTGGTCACGGCGGTCATCGCGCCCGCGCACATCCGGTCGATCGCGAAGCCGGGCACCGACTTGGGCAGCCCGGCCAGCAGGCTCGCGGTGCGGCCGATGGTCAGGCCCTGGTCACCGATCTGGGTCGTGGCCGCGATCGCGACCTCGTCCACCCGGGCGGGCGGCAGCTCGGGATGGCGGCGCAGCAGTTCGCGGATGACGTTGACGATCAGGTCGTCGGCCCTTGTCTCGGCATAGATGCCGGTTTTGCCTGCCTTGCCGAACGGCGTGCGCAGGCCGTCGACGAAGACCACGTTGCGCGATGCGGCCACAGCGAACCTCTCTGGCTGGGTGACTGACCGGCTCATGATGGACGGCAACCTGCCTACCGGCCGGTAATAGCCACTCTAGCCCTGGTTACCCGCCAGTAACCACCGGGTCCCGGTCACACCTCGCGAGCGACCGCCCTGGCCCGTAGTGCCTCGGTCAGTGCGGCGACCGCCAGGCCGATCTGCCACTCCCGCGCCCCACCGGCCCGCAGCACGTCCACCACGGTCGATTCGTCCACCGTGGCAGGCGGTTCCCAGCAGGTTCTGCGGACCAGGTCCGGCTGCAGCAGGTTCTCCACCGGCAGGGTGTGCGTGTCCGCGATCGACGTGAGCGCGGCCCGCGCCGCGGCCAGCCGGGCCGCCGCGTCCGGGTCCTTGTCCGCCCAGCGGCTCGGCGGCGGCGGGCCGTCGTGCGGTGGGGTGGGGTCGGGCAGTTCCGACTTGGGCAGCCCGCGCGCCGACCGCAGCGCCTCGGTCCAGGTGCCGGCCAGCCGCCGCTGGGCCCGGCCGCGGAACACCGCCAGCTTCACCAGTTCGACCTCGTCGGCCGGATCGGTCAGCGCGGCCTCGATCACCGCGCGGTCGGGCAGCACGCGGCCGGGGGAGAGGTCCCGTTCCCGTGCGATCACGTCCCTGGCCTGCCACAACGCCCGCACGGCCGCGAGCTGACGCGGCGTGCGCAGCCGGTGGATGCCCGACGTGCGGCGCCACGGCTCCGGTCGTGGCCGGGGCGGCGGCGCGGTGCGCACCGCCTCGAACTCCTCGAGGGCCCAGGTCAGCTTGCCCTGGTCGGCCAGTTCGCGCTCCAGGGTGTCCCGCAGCGGGACCAGCAGCTCGACGTCCAGCGCCGCGTAGTTCAGCCAGTCCGCCGGCAGCGGCCGCTGCGACCAGTCGGCCGCGCCATGGCCCTTCTCCAGCTGGAAGCCGAGCAGCCGTTCCACCAGCGTGCCCAGCGCCACCCGGTCGTACCCGGCCAGCCGGCCGGCCAACTCGGTGTCGAACAGCGACGCGGGCCGCAGATCGAGCTCGGCGAGGCAGGGCAGGTCCTGGGATGCGGCGTGCAGCACCCACTCGGTGTCGGCCAACGCCGTGGCCAGCGGTGACAGGTCGCCGCCGAACGGGATCGGATCGACGAGCACGGTGCCGGCGCCGTCCCTGCGCAGCTGGATCAGGTACGCCCGCTGTGAGTAGCGGTAACCGGACGCGCGCTCGGTGTCCATCGCGACCGGACCGGAACCGGCGGCCAACGCGTCCGCGGCGGCCCGCAGCTGGGCGAGCTCGGTGATCACGGGTGGCACCCCGTCGGCCGGCCGGGTCAGTGGTACCGACTCGGGCTCGGCGCTCGCTGACGGCGCGTCTGTCGACACCGGCTGCTCTGCCGGTGCCAGGGGTTCGTCGACGGGATCTGCCTCCACGTGGTGACCCTACGTGCCAGGCACGCGCGATGTGCGCGACTTGCCACGACTGGTGCCGCTGCAACCGGGTGATCACCATCGACCGCCCGGACGCGCTCCGTCACGGGCCCCCGCCGGCGCACCGATTGCCCGTGTCCCCGTGCGTTGCCGCACGGGGACACGGGGCGATCAGTCGGTGTCCTGCCACCGCGCCCGTGGTGTGCAGGACGAACCGTCCGCCGATCCTTGCCGTGGACGAGACGAGCTAGCGAATGACGCCGGCTCGCATCGCCAGAGCGACCATCTGCGCCCGGTCTCCGGTGCCGAGCTTCCGTCCGATACGGGACAGATGGCTCTTCACCGTGAGCGCCGACAGGTTGAGCGCCTCGCCGATTTCCTTGTTGCTCTGGCCATCGGCGACGAGTTGGAGCACCTCGACCTCGCGCGCGGACAGTTCCCGCGGCGTGTTGTCGGTGCCCGGCACCCTGGTGCCCGTAGCGAGTACGGGCGCCACGCTCGGATCGGCGTACACCCCGCCGTCGAGGACTCGACGCACCCCGTCGGTGACCACCATCGGCGATGCGGACTTCAGCAGGTAGGCCTGTGCGCCCGCCTGGAAGGCCGATCGGACCGCGTAGGGGTCGTCGGAGGACGCGAGTACCACGATCCGTGGCCAGCCATGGGCACGGAACTCCGTGACCAGGTCTATACCACTTCCGTCGGGTAACCCGAGATCGAGAATCGCGAGGTCACACGGGCCGGTCGCGAGGGCTCTCGCCCTTGCTTCCGCCACCGAAGCGGCCTCATGTACGGTGCCCGCGCCCATTTGGGTGAGCCGGGCAGCTATCGCCTCCCTCAGTAGCGGGTGGTCGTCAACCACCAGCACCGAGAACAGTTCCTCCCGCGGGTGCGGGACCATGTTCGCCGGCAGTACGCCGGCTGGCGTGGTTCGAACGGCCTGACCTAAGCCGACGGCAGCCACGTCACTACCTCCCTGGAGTCGGTCGTGCCCCCCGACCGGCACCGGGCCCCTCGTCCGATCAGCCGCGCCACTGATCGACCGAAAGTGGTGTCGACGTTGGCAGCGTAGCCGCCCAAGAGGGTCAGCGGGACGATCAATTGGGTATCTGTCCCGATCGAGTAGTCACTCTTTGCCAGATTTGTCGCACGATCGGGGGACAAACGGGGGAACGGCTAACACGAAGAAGCCTCACAACGACATCCCCCTTTGGGGGTTGCGCACCTTGGTCGACACCTCGCATTCGGAGGTATCCGACGGCCCCCGATCGGCGGTGGGGGAGATGGCCGAATCGTGCCGAATGCGCGGATCCCCGGCGACCGAACGGATTAATCCGTTGCACCGACCGCTGCACTTGCCGCTGCACTTGCCGACGGACGAAGGCGTCGAGTCGCTGAGCTGTCGTATCAGTTGGTGTGGTCTTGCTGAGCTGCCGTGTCGAGCGTCAGATGCCGTTTCGCTGGCCGAACAGGGTCACGCCCACCGGTGGCAGGCCAACAGTACTCGCCATCAGCTCACAGAAGGCCTCGCCGTGGGCGGCCAGTTCGGCGTCCAGCGCGGTCCAGGAAGCACGCAGTTCGAGATCGTCGGTGCGCGCCGGTCCCGCGATGTCGCCGAACCGGGCGGACGAGGTCTGGGTGACCGTGCCGCCCAACGATGTGTGAGCGGCGCCACAGGTGTCCAGTGCGTCCGTGAGCCACGACCAGCCGACCTCCGGCAACAACGGATCGGTGGCCAGCTCCACGTCCACCTCGGCGCGCACGTAGACCACCAGCCGCAGCACGCCGCCCCATGCCTGCTCGCCGTCGGGATCGTGGAGCAGTACCAGCCTGCCGCTACCCAGCTCGCCTGCCGGTCCGCTCACCTCGGCGGACACCGCGAACGCCCACGGTGCCAGGCGCTGCGGGGCGCGCACGTCGCCCAGTTCGATCTCCGGCCGCGGCCGCACCGACGACAGCGACGCCACCGCCTGCCGGAACAACGCCGGCTCCTCCGGGGTAACCGTCACCGGCCCTCCTCGCCCGATCACGACCACCTCACGGTTGCCGTGACTGGTCACATGAGGTGACTTTAGAGCCACCCGGACGTGGGAACGGGCTCGCCACGCCGGGCCGGTCCAGTCACGTGACGGGGCCTCCGTACCGTGACGGTGCACCATGGAACGATGGAGATGAGATGACCACGAGCGCACCCGTCTCGGCCCGCCGGGACCTTGCCAACGCCCCCCTGCTGGTTGCCGCGCGGGGTGGTCGACCGGACCGCCAACCGGTCTGGTTCATGCGTCAGGCCGGCCGATCGCTGCCCGAATACCGCAGCGTCCGCGAGGGCGTGCCGATGCTGGAGTCCTGCCTGACACCCGATCTGGCCTGCGAGATCACCCTGCAGCCGGTCCGTCGTCACGGTGTGGACGCCGCGATCCTGTTCAGCGACATCGTCGTGCCGCTGTACGTGGCGGGCATCGACGTGGACATCGTGCCGGGCACCGGTCCGGTACTGGGCAAGCCGATCCGCACGGCCGCCGACGTGGCCGCAATGCCGGTGCTCGACGCATCGCAGGTCGACCCGGTGGCCGACACGATCAGTATGTTGATCACCGAGCTGGGTGACACCCCGTTGATCGGCTTCGCCGGTGCGCCGTTCACCCTCGCCTCCTACCTGATCGAGGGCGGACCCAGCCGCCAGTACCTCCGCACGAAGGCCATGATGCACGGCGATCCGGACACCTGGCACGCCCTGCTCGACCGGCTCGCCGACCTCACGCTGACCTTCCTGGGTGCCCAGATCGCGGCCGGGGTGGACGCCGTGCAGTTGTTCGACTCGTGGGCCGGGGCGCTGTCCGAGCGGGACTACCGCCGGTTCGCGCTGCCGCACTCGGCGAAGGTGCTCGGCGGCTTGGCGGACGCGGGCGTGCCGCGCATCCACTTCGGCGTTGGCACCGGCGAGCTGCTCGGTGCCATGCGGGCGGCCGGCGCGGACGTGGTCGGCGTCGACTGGCGGGTGCCGCTCGACGTGGCCGTTGAGCGCCTGACGTGCGAGGTGCCGGACGGGCCGGCGCCGGTCGTGCAGGGCAACCTGGACCCGGCGCTACTGCTGGCCGACTGGTCGGTGATCGAGTCCGAGGTGCGCCGCGTGCTGGACGACGGCCGCGCGGCCGGTGGGCACGTGTTCAACCTGGGCCACGGCGTGCTGCCCGAGACCGACCCCACGGTGCTCACCCGGGTGACCGAACTGGTGCACAGCCTGACCGGGGAGTGAGACCCGATGCGCGTTGCGGTGGTGGGCGGCGGGATCAGCGGACTGGCCGCCGCGTTCCGCCTGCGCCGCGAGTTGGGTCCGTCCGTCGAGATCACGGTGCTCGAACTGGCCGACCGGATCGGCGGCAAGCTCCGCACCGTCGACCTGGCCGGCCACCGCTACGACGTGGGCGCCGAGGCCTTCCTGGCCCGTCGCCCCGAGCTGACCGCGCTGATCGGCGAACTGGACCGCACCGCCGAGCTGGTCCAC
>DASXXM010000628.1:0-5739 GCA_036503065.1 Pseudonocardiaceae bacterium
ATCGACTGTGCAGTTCTTTCCTTCTAATAAGATCGCCAGGTGACAGCTCCCAAGTATGGGATTGCGCGGCGCCGTTAAGCCCGACCGCCGTGAGCAACGCGTGGATCGGCTCCTGGGGAAAGAACCTCTCCATGAGAGTACTTACCACTGCGACACACATCTCATCCTCGGTCAGCCGCTGATAGGCGTCCTGGCTCAAGCCACCGAGCGGATCATGCTCGGTCAACCATCTACGCGAACCACTACTGTGCGCGGGTGGTACGTCAGGTTCACTCAATTCCCACAGGGCGGTGCGTCGGGCCAGCGCAACGAACGGATACTCAGGGGTGGCCTTGTCTTCCGGCCGGCTATAGGTGTCCAGAAGGTCCTTCAGTTCGTTCTCTGCAGCCGACCACTGCGTCATCCGCGGCAGGTGCGCCCGGGCACGCCCAATCGCCCATAGCAGCACGAGTGCTTGGTGACGAATCGGACGATCCGCAGTTCCGCCCGTGCGCAACCGGCCTATCTCCGCTACGAGGTCTGTGTCATCCACGAGATGTCTCCCCATCGTCATCGCGTCCGCCGATCGTGCGGTTTTCCCGGATGTCCAGGCTACGGGCCAACCTCCACTCTCGACGCGGGCACATGATCCGACTCGGATGGGAAATGATGAGCGTTCGTACTCGACTGGTCGGCCCGACCGCTGCGATGATCGGCATGGTGGCACTGACCGGCTGTGCCAGTGGCGTACCAACGTCCGGCGCTACATCGGCCGGCACGGCCACGACCAGCCACGCCGCCACGATGCCGACCGGCGGAGGTCCGGTCGGCACGAACCTGGCCAACGTGGCCGAACCGTGCACTGCACTGTCCACAGCAACTGTGGCGCAGCTCGCGAAGCTCACCACGCCGGTGCAGATAACGGTCAACGACGATGCGATCAGCAAAGGCTGCAAGTACGACATGCGGGAGTCGACCACCGCCGACATCCTGATCACGCCAATGGACAAGCGAGCGTTCGACGCGGTCCGCACCGGCCTGGACGGTATCGGCGGCAAGAACGTCAGCGTCGACGGGCTTGGCGACGAGGCTTACCACATACCGGGCGATTTCGCCGACAGCGTCACGATCTACCACAACGGGCTCAGCTTCGACGTGAAGATTGCGGCACTGACCAGCGCCAGCACCGTGCCACAGTGTGTCGACCTCGCCCGGTACGTGCTATCGAAGTACTAGGTGACTACCGGTCGTCGTCACCGACGCCCGCTCCGCTCTGCGCTGGTCGCACCGGCGCAACTCCCACTCGGACCGGGCTGTGTCGTACTTTACCGGTGCGGCACCAGCCCGGTTGGCTTGCGGCGCACCAATACCCGGTAGCCGACCGGGATGGTCAGGCCGGGTGTGGCGGCGATAGCCCGTTCCGCAACGTTCGCGGAGAACTCGATCCGCAGCACCGCCACCAGGTCCGCCCGGTTGGCGAACCGCCACATCGTCCGCACCCGCCGGCAGTCGAAGCCCTGTGCGGCAAAGAAGCGCGCAACGTCGGCCGCGTCGTAGTCGGGCAGGTCGGCCAGCATCCAGTCGCCGTACGGGGGCGCCGTCACGTCCAGGTCGACGATGGCCAGCGCACCACCGGGTCGCAGCACCCGGTCGGCTTCCAGCAGGCCGGGTTCGCAGCCACGGCCGAAGAAGTACGCGGTCCGCGCGTGCACCAGGTCGGCGCAGGCCGACGGCAACGGCAGCCGCTGCGCCCCGCCCGCGACCAGCCGCACGTTCGGCAGCCCGGCCATCAGCTTGGCCGCCCTGCGTACCAACGGTGGATGCGGCTCGACACCGATCACGCTGCGTGCTGTCGCGGCGAACACGGGCAGGTGAAAGCCGTCGCCGCAGCCGACGTCCACCACGTCGCGGCCGGTCCAGTCACACGACTCGCGCAGCGCCGCCCAGATCGCCCCGTCGGCATCCTGGGCGCGGTTCTCGACCTCGTAGACGTCCGTCCAGTGCCAGATGTTCGGGCTGGGCACCACGTCGACCCTGGCCGGTCTCGACCACGCCATCATCGGTCCAGGAAAGCACGAAAGACGATCAACTCGGCACGAATGCCGTCAGCAGCAGCCACGCGGCCACCGCGGATGGGAGCAGCGAGTCCATCCGGTCCATCAGGCCGCCGTGGCCGGGCAGCAGGTTGCCCATGTCCTTGATGCCCAGGTCCCGCTTGATCAGCGACTCGACCAGGTCACCGCCGGTCGCGCAGACGACGAGTGCCGCGCCGAACAGCACGCCGAGCCACCAGTGCCCGTGCAACAGCAACGCCAACGACAGCGCACCGCCGACCACGCCGAGCAGCATCGAACCGCTGAAACCCTCCCAGGACTTCTTCGGGCTGATCGTCGGCGCCATCGGATGCCGACCGAACAGCACGCCGGCCGTATAGCCGCCGATGTCCGAACAGACCACCACGATGAGGAAGCACAACGCCCTGGCCGCGCCGTCCTTCGGCTCGACCAGCATCGTCGCGAACGACGCGAACAGCGGCACGTACGCGGCGGTGAAGATGGACGCGGCGACATCGCGCAGGTAGCCGTCGCTGCCGCCGCGGAACCGCCAGAGCAGGCAGGCGAGGATGGTCACCACGAACGAGGCGAGCACGGCGTCGCGGCCCCACGGCCAGGACAGCCACAGCATCGCCTGACCGCCGACCAACACCGGCACCAGCGCCACCCGGATGCCCGCCGACCGTTGCGCTCGCGCGAACTCGATCGTGGCCACCACGGCCGCCGCCGCGACAACGCCGATGAAGATCTGGCGGACGGTCAGCAGCGACACCAACACCACGGCGCCCATGGCGAGACCGACCCCGATGGCCGCCCGGAGGTCACGCCCGGCACGGGAGGGTCCGTGCTCCACCGACGGCTCGGCTGGCAAGTCGGACGGTTCGGTTGGTGCCGGTCCGGCTATCGCCTGATCCGGTGACACCTGACCCGGTGTCACCCGGCGCGGTGTCCCCTGATCGGGTGACGCGGGTTGGGTTGGCTGCGGGCCTGCCGGCTCCGTCGGCTGCGCGGCGTCCATCGCCCGATCAGTGCTCACGCAACCTCCTCGCCAGCGCTCGTCGGCCGCGTTCGCGTACGGGTGTCCGTCATGTCGGTCCGCTGGTGGTCCTCAGACCTCCAGCAGCTCGGTTTCCTTGTGCTTGACCAGTTCGTCCACCTGGGCGACGTAACGGTCGGTGACGTGCTGGAGCTCCTTCTCCGCGCGCGCCACCTCGTCCTCGCCCGCCTCGCCGTCCTTCTGGATCCGGTGCAGCTCCTCGTTGGCCTTGCGCCGGACGTTGCGGATGGCGACCCGTGCGTCCTCGCCCTTGTGCTTCACCAGCTTGACCATCTCGCGGCGCCGCTCCTCGGAGAGCTGCGGGAAGATCACGCGGATGATGGTGCCGTCGTTGCCCGGGTTCACGCCGAGATCGGAGTCGCGGATCGCGCGCTCGATGGCGCCGAGCTGGCTCACGTCGAACGGCTTGATGATCGCCATCCGGGCTTCCGGGACGTTGATGCCGGCCATCTGGTTCAACGGGGTCGGCGAGCCGAAGTACTCGACGTGGATGCGCGAGAACATGGAGGGCGTCGCGCGGCCGGTGCGCACCGTGCTCAACTCCTCCTTGGCCACGGACACCGCTCTTTCCATCTTCTCCTCGGCTTCGAAGAGAGCTTCGTCGATCACGGCTACTCCTTGGTGTGCTGACCGGCTGAACTAGGCGTGCGATTGGCCGCCGGTGGTGCCGACGAACGTGCCGATCTTCTCACCACGGACGGCCCGGGCGATGTTCCCCTCGGTGAGAAGGTTGAACACGATCATCGGCATGTCGTTGTCCATACACAGGCTGAACGCGGTCGCGTCGGCCACCTTCAGGCCACGTTCCAGCGCCTCCCGATGGCTGATCTGGTCGTACATCGTGGCGTCGGGATGGGTGCGCGGGTCGGCGTCGTAGACCCCGTCCACCGCCTTCGCCATCAGCACCACCTCGCAGCCGATCTCCAGCGCGCGCTGGGCGGCCGCGGTGTCGGTGGAGAAGTAGGGCATCCCGGTGCCGGCGCCGAAGATGACGACCCGGCCCTTCTCCAGGTGCCGCTCCGCGCGGCGTGGGATGTAGGGCTCGGCGACCTGGCCCATCGCGATCGCGGTCTGCACGCGGGTCGGCAGGCCCTGTTTCTCCAGGAAGTCCTGCAGCGCAAGACAGTTCATCACGGTGCCCAGCATGCTCATGTAGTCGGCGCGGTCCCGGTCCATGCCGCGCTGGGACAGTTCCGCGCCACGGAAGAAGTTGCCGCCGCCGATCACCACGGCCATCTGCACACCGCTGCGCACCACCTCGGCGATCTGGCGGGCCACCACGTACACCACGTCCGGGTCGACGCCGACCGACCCGCCGCCGATCATCTCGCCGCCCAGCTTCAGCAGGACCCGCCGGTACCCACCACGTTCCCGGGACTGGCCGACGGGCTGTTCCGCTGTGGTCATGACGGCTCCTCACTCCTGCTGGTCACCGCGAACGCGCGATGGCGGGGTCCGCGGCGAGCGTTCGCTCCACCGCACGACCCCGCCATCATCCATGGCTGTATCGATCCGTCACTCGGCGGCGTCAGGCCTGCCCGACCTCGAACCGGGCGAACCGGGTCACGGTGAGGCCTGCCTCGTCGAGAACGGTCCTGACGGTCTTCTTCGAGTCCTGCACCGACGGCTGCTCGACCAGCACGACGTCCTTGAAGAAGCCGTTGACCCGACCCTCGATGATCCTGGGCAGCGCCTGCTCGGGCTTGCCCTCCTCGCGGGCCGTCTCCTCGGCGATGCGCCGCTCGTTGGCCACGGTCTCCTCGGGCACCTCGTCCCGGGTGACGTACTTCGGCTTCATCGCGGCGATGTGCATCGCGATGTTGCGTGCGGCCTCCTCGTCGGCCCCGGTGTACTCGACCAGCACGCCCACGGCCGGCGGCAGGTCGGCGGAGCGGCGGTGCAGGTAGAGGCTGACCGGGCCGTCGAAGACGACCACCCGGCGCAGCTCCAGCTTCTCGCCGATCCGCGCCGACATGGCCGCGATGGCCTCGCCGACGGTCGAGCCCTGGTAGGCCGCGTCGAGCAGCTCGTTCTCCTTGGCCGGCCGGATTTCCTTGGCCACCTCGACGATGCTGGCGGCGAGCTGCTGGAACTCCTCATTCTTGGCGACGAAGTCCGTCTCGCAGTTCAGCTCGAGCATCACGCCGCCGTCTGCCGCGACAAGGCCGTTGGCCGTGGTCCGCTGGGCACGCTTGCCGAGATCCTTGGCACCCTTGATGCGCAGGAGTTCGACGGCGCGGTCGAATTCGCCGTCGGCCTCCTCGAGGGCCTTCTTGCAGTCCGTGAAGCCGGACCCGCTGAGTTCGCGCAGCCGCTTCAAGTCGGCCGTGCTGTAGTTCGCCATCGTGCGCTGTCCGTTCCTTCCGCGGTGTACGCGCGTCTGTTCGCTGTGGGTGTGGGCAGGGGCCGTCACGGCCCCTGCGTCACGGACTACCTGCTACTCGGCGACCGGGGCGGGCGTGGCCGCGGCCGGCTCGGCGGGGGTGTCGTCGGAGCGGACCAGCAGCTCCTTCTCCCACTCGGCCAGCGGCTCGTCCGTACCGACACCGGCCTCCGGCTGGTCGTCACCGTCGACGGACGCGGAACGCCCGGCACCCGCGCGGGCCATCAGCCCGGCCGCGGCGGCCTCGGCCACCACCTTGGTCAGCA
>DASXXM010000629.1:0-2442 GCA_036503065.1 Pseudonocardiaceae bacterium
GGTTGCTGTCGAGTCAGAATGGCGGACGGAGGTGGACGCGGTGGAGAGCACGGACGGCAGCGACTGGAAGCTCGGCAGTGCCGACAAGGTCGACGGCGACGAGAGCTGCGGCAGTGGTGCGAACTTCGACAGTGACGGGAAATTCGGCGGGGACGAGAAGTTCGACGGGTGGGCGTGGCCGGACTGGAATTTCCATCCCGATCGGCGGGCTCGGCTTCGTTCCCGGCGTGAGGTGCTGGGCAGCTTGCTGTGGCCGGGGATCTTCCTGTTCTACCTCGTCCAGCCGGTCGGCGCCGTGTTCGACGGTCATCATGCGCCGTGGCTGACCGCCACGGTGCTGACGACGGTCATCTTGTTCGCGCTGAGCTACCTCGGCGTGGTCTGGCAGGGTCAGTGCGGCTCGCACCTGGTTCGTACGCTGATGATCGTGTGGCTGAGCCTGTTTCCGGTCGGCCTTGCCCTGCTGCTCGGGCCGGACATGCTCACCTTCTTCACGTACGCCATCTCCCCGGCGCTGATGCTGTTGCCCGCCAACATCGGCGCCGCGTACGGGGCGTTGTGTGCTTTGGCGCTGTTGATCACCACGCGGATCGTGCAGGGCACGGTGAACTGGGGCGGTGCGCTGATCCTCATCGTGCTGACCATGGCCATGTTCGCGTTCGGCGGCCTGTTCCGCACGGTTCGGGAGCTGCGCGCGACCCAGGGCCGGATGGCTCGGCTCGCGGTCGCCGAGGAACGCTCTCGGCTGGCGCGTGACCTGCACGACGTGCTCGGGCACAGCCTGACCACGATCACCGTGAAGGCAGGCCTGGCCCGGCGGGTGCTGGAGACCTCCACCGACCGGCAGCGGGCCATCGACGAGGTGCGGGACGTCGAGGAACTCGCCCGGCAGGCGATGAGCGACGTGCGGGCGACGGTGTCGGGCTACCGGACCGCGTCGCTGCCGGCCGAACTGGTCGGCGCCCGGGCCGCGCTGTCGGCCGCCGGGATCACCGCCGACCTGCCGCAGGCGGTGGACAACGTGACCGGCGGCCTGCAGACGACGTTCGCCTACGTCTTACGCGAGGGCGTGACCAACGTGATCCGGCACAGCGGGGCCAGCCGGTGCCAGGTCCGGCTCGGCGACACGTGGCTGGAGGTCCGGGACAACGGCCGGTCCGCCGCAGAGGTGGTCAGTTCGTCCAGGGCCAGCGGTGGCGGGCACGGCTTGTCCGGCCTGGCCGAGCGGGTCGCGGCGGTCGACGGCATGCTCGATGCCGGGCCGCTGCCCGAGGGTGGTTTCATGCTCCGCGTGAGCGTGCCGACAGCGACGCCGGCAACGCCGGCACCCAACAGCACCCAGGTACCCGGACTGACCGGCCAGCCAGCGGTCGGCCTGGCGTGATCCGCGTCCTGCTGGCCGACGATCAGGCCCTGGTTCGGGGTGCCCTGTCCGCGATGCTCAACCTGGAGGCCGATATCGAGGTCGTCGCCGAGGTGGGCTCCGGCGACGAGGTGGTGCCGGCCGCGCGGCGAACACACCCCGACGTCGCCCTGCTGGACGTGCAGATGCCCGGCAAGGACGGCTTGGCCGCGGCCGCCGAACTTCGCGACAGCCTGCCCAGCTGCCGGGTGGTGGTGTGCACGACGTTCGGCCGGCCGGGCTACCTGGCTCGGGCGATGGCCGCGGGTGCGGCCGGGTTCGTGGTCAAGGACGCGCCGCCGGAGCAGCTCGTGGACGCGGTGCGCCGGGTGCACAACGGCTTGCGGGTCGTCGATCCGGCGCTGGCCGCCGAGTCCCTTGCGCGCGGGGCCAGCCCGCTGACCGACCGGGAACGGGACGTGTTGAACGCGGCCCGCGACGGCGGCACCGTATCCGATGTCTCCAAAGAGTTGCATTTGTCCGAAGGAACGGTGCGTAATCATCTGTCGTCGGCCATCGGCAAGACCGGCGCCCGGACCAGGGCAGAAGCCGCGCGTATCGCGGAGGACTGTGGCTGGCTGTGACCGTGGTGGGCAACACCGGCCGACGCGGCGCCGACCGGCTCTGACACCATCACGTACGTGACTGGCTCCGCTGTGTGGCTGTTGCGCCGGTGGTTGGTGCGCGGCGCGCTGGCCGTTGTGGTGGCGTTGGCCCTGTTGGTCGGCGGTACGGCGTTCCGGATCTGGCAGTACGGCCGGATCGACGACCGCGGCCACGCCGACGTGATCCTGGTGCTTGGCGCCGCCCAGTACGACGGCGACCCGTCCACGATCCTGCGTAACCGGCTGGACCACGCGCGAACCCTCTACGACCAGGGCGTTGCCAGCGAAATCGTGACCGTCGGTGGCCGTCAGCCGCGCGACCGGTTCACCGAGGCCGAGGCCAGCGGGATGTACCTGATCAGCCGGGGCGTGCCGAGCGACCGGATAGTCGAGGTGAACGCCGGCAACGACACGCTGAACAGCCTGCGGGCCGCG
>DASXXM010000630.1:0-11742 GCA_036503065.1 Pseudonocardiaceae bacterium
GCGAACAGGTATTCACGCAGGACATCCTGGAAACCGACGCGCCGATAAAGCTGCCACGCCCTGGACGTTCCCTCCGGTGTTGACAACAGCGTCGTGCTGGCGGTCACCCCGTCCAACAGATGGCGCAACAGGCCCTCGCCGATGCCACGGCCCTGAGCGTCGGGGCGGACGTGCAACTCGGTCAGCTCGAAGTAGTCCGCCATCCAGTGCTGGACCGACTCCGCGCCTGTCGACACCAGCAGGCCCCGGCGGACCTGCTCGTGCCACCACTGGCCGGACGCGCCCCGGTAGCCGTAGCTGATGCCGAGCAGGGCTCCGTCCTCGTTCAGCGCTCCGATGCAGCGCCAGTCCTGGCGCAGCATGTGCGCCAGCCACATCGGCTGCCGCTGTTCGGCGGTGCCGGGCGGGTAGCGCATGGCCGTCACGTAGATGTCCAGGGCCTCTGGCAGTCGCGCCCGCAGTTCGTCGACGGTCAGTTCGACGAACCGGGCGCGGGGGAGGGAGACGGCGGTCGCCACAACTACCGATCATCCTCTTCGCCTGCCACGTCCGCGGGCGTGCCCGACGTGAGTGCCACCAGGTCGCGGTAGGTCAGCGGGAACACCGCTTTCGGGTGACCCGCGGCGGCCCAGACCACCGGGTAGCCGGCCAGTGCCCGGTCCACCAGGGTCGGGATCGGCGCCGGGTGTCCGATGGGGGCGACGCCGCCGATGGCCTGGCCGGTGTGCGTCCGGACGAACTCGGCGTCCGCCCGCGTCACCCGGTCCGCGCCGATCAGGGCAGCCAGTCGGGTCTGGTCGGCGCGGTGTGCGCCGGACGTCATGACCAGCAGCGGAGCCACCGCATCACCCCGGATCGCCCGGAACACCAGGCTGTTGGCGATGGCGCCGACGTCGACGCCCACCGCCGCCGCGGCCAACGCTGCCGTGCGCACGTCGTCGGCGAGTATGCGGACCCCGCTCGCGGCGTCCGGGAGACCGGCCTCCGCCAACCCGGTGATCACCTTCCGCACGCCGGGATGTTCTGGCGAACTCATCTGGATCCTCTCGAACACACCGATGCCTACCTCCATCAGACCATGCCGCCCCGACGCGGCCGGCCACCGCCCCGGCCAGGTCGGACAGGGTGTTGAAGGGGTCGGTGTTCCGGGTTATCCTGGAATCGTTCGAACGTATGTTCGAGCTGTGTGCTCGGTGGTGGGGCGGGGGAAGCGCCTCGCCACCGAGTTCCGCCGGCTTCCCCACGGCGGACTCGTCGATCCGACGACGTTCCGACGCCACCGAGGAGGCCGCCGATGTCAGCCCTGATCGACTTCCCGCTCACGCCAAGGCGTCATACCGCCGCGTACATCTCGCACTCGGCTCCCGTGCCGCCCAGCTCCGCACTGGCCCTGGTACGCCAGGCGCGGGCCGGCGTTGCCGAGGCCCAGCGCGAGATCGTGCCTGCTCAGCGCTACGCCACCGCCTACCTGGCCGCGCTCCGGGCCGCCGCGGCGATGCTGGCCCTGCGCGGCCGTCCGCACCGCGGCCGTTCCCGGCCGACCAGCGCCTGGGTGCTGCTCACGTCGCTGGCGCCCGAGTTCACCGAGTGGGCGGTGTTCTTTGCCGCCAGCTCCGCCACCAGGGCCGCGATCCAGGCCGGGGTCACCAGAGACGTGACCCAACGGGCCGCCGACGACCTGGTCCGGGAAGCGGCCCACTTCACCGACCTGGTCGCCGAGGCGATCGCGGCAGCCGGGGCCGGGCGTGACTGAGCGAGCACTCATCGACTACGACCGGCTGCTGCACGTGATGGGCGCCGAGTCGGCGGTACTCGCCGACTCGGTGCGCGGCGCGCGAAGGGAGGCGGTGATTCCCGGCTGCCCGGGCCTGACGCTCGGCGAGACGGCCAGGCACGTCGGCAGCCTGTACCGAATGGTCTGGCACTGGATCCGCGACGGCCAGCGCCCTGGGGAGTGGCAGCGCGACCCGGCAGAAGGCGAGGAACTGGATGCCTACGTCCGGTCCGGCACCGCGTTGTTGCTGACCGAGCTGAACAGGCACCCGCCCGACGCCGAATGCCCGACCTGGTGGCCCGCGGACCAGACCTACGGATTCTGGCGCCGCCGCATGGCCCACGAGTCGACGGTGCACCGGTACGACGTCCAGGGCGCCGCCGGCATGATCCCCGACGAGGTACCGGAGGACGTCGCGCTGGACGGCATCGACGAGATCCTGACCCTGTGGTTCGAGCACCGGCTGGCCGTGCTGGGCGTGTCCGGCACCCGAGATCAGGTGGTGTCGGTGCGGGCTGGTGGCCTGGAGTGGTTGGCCAGGGCCGGCACCGGCCGCACCAGCACCAGCAGGCCCGGCGAGGGGCCGGTCGGGCCGGACGCGGGTAATGGTGCGGACGCGGCGCAAGCCGTGGTGTCCGGTTCGGCTATGCAGGTTTATCTGTGGTTGTGGGGGCGGCGGCCGGATCGAGCGGTTCGGTTGGACGGCAATCGTGACGCGACGGCTCAACTCTGGGCTCTGCTCCGGTTGGCCACGCGTTGAGGGCTGTGCGCCGTCATGACCCAGCCCGACGAGCGGACCTGATGCGACCTTCCCACTCGTTGATCAGACTTATCCCGTCCAACAACCGTTGTACCCCGGTCGCCACATCGTTGACAGGATCATCCAAAATCTCACTCAACTCAGCAATACGTTCCGTCTTCTCGCTGTAGATACGAATCATGTCCGCATCATGTCGAAGCCGTTCCGTAATGGCCAAAATCAAGGAACACCCGTCCCCCACGAAATCCTCGGGCTCGGTGGTCTCGACATTATGGATCAGCGACAGGATGTCCGGATCCAACTGCACGACCTCGGCCGCGAACAGGCTGCCCAGCCGCAGCATGTCCTGCGCCGGCTTGGTCATCTCGTCCGCGTAGGTCCGCAACAGTGTCAGTCGACCGACCGCGATACCGTTGCGGCTGTCGGTGTACGGCAACTCGGCCAACAACTTCTCGTTCAGCGAGTCGATCCGCGCGATTGCCCGGTCCAGCGACATGAACACCTTGCCCCAGCGAGGAATGGCCTCCTCCAGGGCACCGACGACGTCCAACGCCCGCACGACACTCGGTCGGCCGATCTCGGCGAGCCGCGCGGCGAGGCGGGCTACCGCGCGTCGGTGTGCCGCCGACGTCTCGTCGTCCGTCCGCAGGTCGTGCCACTTCTCGTGGCGCATCCGTCGGACCAGCGCCACGGCCTCGTCCGGTGTCCGTGGGTCGGCGAGCGCCGGTGTGTGCGTGTAGACGATCGGCACGATCAGTTGTGCCGCACCGAGCAGTCGCGCCTTCCTGGTGAAATCGAGCAGTTCGGCTCGGCATTCCGGCTGATTGAAGTATCGCGGCGTGATGATCGGGACGAAGAACGCGCCGTCCTCCTGTTGCCGACCGGCGGCTCGGTCGGTGCACAATCCCAGGTCCTCGCCGGTGATCAACGAGTATTCGCTCCGGACCAGCTCGGCAAGCCGGACGATACGATTCCGCTCGTATTCGTTGTCCGCCTCGGCATAGCTCCAGAAGCCGTTCATGCGCGCAGGCTAGCAGGCCGCGCCCCGGCATGTGGTGTCAGAGTTTGCGCAGTCTTACCCTGTTAATGCTGTGGTCGGAACCCTTCCGCAACACCAGATCCGCCCTGGCCCGGGTGGGCCGGATGTTCGAGACCAGGTTCGGCTCGTTGATCTCGTGCCACAACGCGTCCGCGCGGGCCGTGGCAGCCTCGTCGTCCAGGTCGGCGTAGCGGTGGAAGTACGAGGCCGGGTCGGCGAACGCGGTGACCCGCAGCGTGAGGAACCGCGCCACGTACCAGCGCCGGATGTCCTCGAGGTGGGCGTCCACGTAGATGGCGAAGTCGAACAGGTCCGACACGGTGAGGCCGGGCCCCGACTGCAGCACGTTGAGGCCCTCGACGATCAGGATGTCCGGCTTGCGCACGGTCTGCGTCCCGCCGGGCACGATGTCGTAGCTGAGGTGCGAGTACACCGGCGCGCGCACCTCCGGTTGCCCCGCTTTGACCTCGGCCACGAACCGCAGCAGCGACCTGCGGTCGTAGCTCTCCGGGAAACCCTTCCGGTTCATCAGGCCGCGCCGCGCCAGTTCCGCGCTCGGCCACAGGAAGCCGTCGGTGGTGATCAGGTCGACGCTGGGGTGGCTCGGCCAGCGGGACAGCAGGGTCCGCAGCACACGGGCCGTGGTGGACTTGCCGACCGCGACGCTGCCCGCGATGCCGATCACGAACGGCACCCGCTCCGCGCGTTCACGCAGGAACGTCGTGGTGGCCCAGTGCAGCCGCTGCCGCGCCTCGACCTGCAGGTTCACCAGCCGGGACAGCGGTAGGTAGATGTCGGCGACCTCGGCAAGCGAGGTCGGCTCGCCGAGACCGCGCAGCCGGTCGAGTTCCACGTCGGTCAGCGGCAGCGGTGTGGTGGCCCGCAGTTCCCGCCACTGCTCCCGGTCGAGCTCGACGTACGGCGTCAGGTCGCGGACACGTGCCACGATCTCCAGTGTCACCCGTGATCGCCGCCACACCCGTGCCGGGCGCCTGTCGCCCGAGTTGTCCGGTCCCCGGACCAGCGCTAGCGTGATCGCCTGATCACCAACAGTGACGGGGGAGTGCCATGCGACGGTGGGGCGCGCTGATCGGCGTCGTGCTCATGGCGGGCGCGATCACGAGCCAGCCGGTCCGCCGGACGCTCTACGACCACGGCAGTTCCTACCCACGCATCGTCCGGCTGGCCGGCGGCCGGCTGCTGACCAGCGTCACGACCGACATCGACGGCATCGGCGTCGGCGTGATCGAGGCCAGCGACGACGACGGCACCACGTTCCACGACCTGGCCGAGATCCGAGATCCCACCGGCGTCGACGTGTGCTGCTCTACCCTGTTCGTACTGCCGTCGAGGGTCGGCGACCTGCCCGCCGGCACGGTGTTGTGGGCCGCCAGCGTCGGCCCCGAGACCGGCAGCGCACGTCAACGCCTGTGGGCAGGCGCGGACGACGGCGCAGACTGGCGGTTCGTCTCGGACATCGCGGTCGCGCCGAACCACTATCCCACCTGGGAACCCAGCTTCACGGTCGGCACGGACGGCCGGCTGGTCGCGTTCTACTCCGACGAGACCGACAAGGCCCACCACGACCAGAAACTCGTCCAGGTCCGGTCGAGCGACGCCGTGCACTGGACCGACTACCGGGACACCGTCGTGAGCGACACGTTCGTGGTCCGCCCCGGCATGGCCAACGTGATCCGGTTGCCGGACAACAGTTATTTCATGTCCTACGAAGTGTGCAACAACGATCTCGTGCACCTGTGCGCCGGCTACTACCGCCGGTCGACGAACGGTTGGGACTACGGCGATCCGCACGACCTGGGCACCGAAATCCGCACCACAGAAGGCAAGTACGCCCGCCACACGCCGTACCCGGCCTGGAGCGCCGGGCCCGGACCGCACGGCACGATCCTGCTGATCAGCGAGATGGTGGTGAACGCGGACGGGAGCATCGCGCCGGAGAACGGCAGCACCATCCTGGCCAACGACCACCTCGGCAACGGGCCCTGGTACGAGATCCCGGCGCCGATCGCCGTGACCGGCGTGCACAACAGCGGCTGCAAGAACTTCAGCCCTGCGCTCCTGCCGGCACCCGACGGCGCCGGCGTGCTCGAAGTGGACACCGACCTCGACGGCCCGGTCTGCAAGACCTACTACGCCACCGGGCCGCTGCGTCACTCCTGATCCAGCACCGCCCGCACCTGCGCCTCGGTGATGTTGCCGCCGCTGCACACCACGGCCACCCGCTGCCCGGCGAACTCGTCCCGCCGCGCGAGCAGTCCGGCCAGCGCGGTGGCACCGCCGCCCTCCACCATCGTGTGTGCGTCGCGCAGCAGGATTCGTTGCGCGCGGCGGATGTCCGCGTCGTCCACCAACAGGAACTCCGCCAGCCGCGCCCGCAGGATCTGTTGTGGCATCTCGAAAGCCATCCCGGTGGCCAGGGCCTCCACCGTGGTCGAGTTCGGCCGGCCCACCAGTCGCCCGGCGCGCCACGAGTCGTGCGCGGCAGGCGACGCGGACGACTGCACGCCGATGACCCGGCAGCCCGGCGCCAGCGCCGCCGCGACCAGACAGGCCCCCGCGGCACCGCTGCCACCGCCGATCGGCACGAACACCGCGTCCAGGTCGGGTTCGGCGTCGAGGATCTCCAGGTACGCGGTTGCGACGCCGGCGATCAGGTCCGTCTCGTCGCCGGAGCTGACCAGTCGCCCGCCGCGTTCCTGGGCGAGTTTCTCGGCGTGCTCGTGGGCGATGTCGAAGTTCTCGCCGTACTCGACCAGCTCCGCGCCCAGCGCACGCACCGCGGCGGCCTTGCCCGGGTTCGGGTTGGCCGGCATGACGATCGTGCACGGCGTGTCGAACAGCCGGGCCGCGTAGGCCAGCGACTGGGCGTGGTTGCCGGTCGAGTAGCCGATGATGCCGGCCGCGCGGTCGGCCGGTGTCATCCCGTGCACCAGGACGATCCCGCCGCGCACCTTGAACGCCCCGGTCGGCTGGACGTGCTCGTGCTTGACGAACGTGGTCGCGCCGGTGGTCGCGGACAGCGCCGGGTAGCTCCACATCGGTGTGACCGGCAGGTACCCGGCCAGCACCCGGCGGGCGCGCAGGACATCGTTGATCGTCGGGAGTCGCATACCGCCACGCTGACATCCCGCTCGCGTCAGCACAAATGCCACCGGCCGGAAAGTGGCTTGCATCTCGACTTGCACAAGTCCTGCTCGGCTTGACTTGCGCAGTGACTCGCATGGCGACTTCTTCGATTGTGCTCGACCCGGTGCGCACCGTGGCCACGTGTTGTGCCATCGCTTCCGGTTGACCGGCACAGCCGACACTATTTTCCCAGGTAGCGGGGGAAATCCAAACGATGCGTGTCGGCAGGGAGGTGCGGTGGTGCGCGGCTCTGGCAGGCTGATGAGAGTCCCAGATGAGCGTCGGCTGGCCGGCGCCCGGATGCGGCCTTTCGGCGATGTCCGTCTTCTGTCACTGGACGTGTCCCGGGCCCAGGGCCTACACCAGGATCTACCGACGAGCCGTGCGCACCGCGGGCGGTCGGGCGGGGAGGAGTGACGCCCATGCACGTGCCGTCCGCGTACCGGCATGAAGCCGACATCGCACTGTTGACCGGGCTCACCGCGGACGCGCCGGAGTCCGTGCCGGTCCTGCTGGACGGCCGCCAGTCCGCCTACCTCGTCTCGCACGGCGACGCGGACCTGTACGCGATGCGCAGGACGGGCTTCCCGCAGCCGCTGATCGCCGGCACGCTCCTGACCCGGATCGAGCAGGGCACGGTGTTGCCGAGCTCGACCGTGCTCGGCGCGTGGCAGCTCGTACTGGCGCCGTTGCCCGGCACCCGGATCCGGCCGCTGCGCACCGGCAGGTTGCGACAACTCCGCTTCGGCGGCCCCGCGGACTGCGACGGGCCAGCGGCCCAACTGGTCCCGCCGCCCAGGGCGATTTCCGCGCCGGCCGCCGCACTGGCCAGGGGCCTGGACGCCGGGCTGCTCGCGATCGCCGACGCGCTGCGCGTCGGCGGCCCGCCGAGCGACGCGGCGTCACTGTCCGGCACCGAACTCGTGTCGCTGGCCGCCGGCTGCGCGCTGGCCGGCGACGGCCAGGTGTCGTGGCTGCGGGTGGCAGGCGGGCACATCCGGCGCAACGGGGACCACGGGGCCGTGTTCGGCGGCCCGGAGCCCGCGCTGCTGGCCGGCCGGGACTGGATCGTCGCGGACGGGCCGTGCACGGTCGAGTCCGTGCGCACCGCCGCACTGCTCGTCGCGGGCCAGCTGCCCGCCGCGATCGACCACCACACCGTGCTGACCCTGCGCACCATCGAACAACTGCTGATCGGGGGCGAGCCCCCTGGCTCGCCCCCGACCTGGCCGCCGCCTCAGCGTCCCCCAAGGCGCGGCCGGCGTTAGCAGCTCGCGGCGATCTCGCGGATCCCGTTGTCGTCGTCGAACTCGAAGTCGGCCGAGTCACCGTCGGCCACCAGTTGCGGCACGCACGTGCGCGCACGGTTCTCCACCGCGATCCGCAGCACCTCGGACAGCACGTTGACCAGCCCCTGGGTCAGCGCGGCGGAATCGGCGTCCAGCGCGTCGTCGGATCGGCCACGCCCCCCGTCGACGGCCCCCGGCCGCAACGCGAGCAGCCGGGCGCCCGCCGCCTCGACGAGGTGCTGCGCCGTGCCCTGGGTGCTGTCCAGCAGTTCGGACAGCAGGCGCAGCGCGGCGATCGGGCTCAGCCCGATCCGGTGCAGGTCCAGCGCGGACAACAGCGCCCGCGGCCGAACCACCCGCACCACCCCGTCGTCGGTGCGGCCGACGACGCCGTGCCGCGTGAGCGCGTACAACAGCGCCGGATGGTCCGACTCGACCCGGCCGATCAGCAGTTCCAGCGTGGTGCCGCCCCGGTCGGACCGGTGCGTGCCGAGCATCGCCTCGATGGACACCAGATTGAAACCCTGGCGCTGCAAGCCTTTGATCGTCTCGAGCCGCCGCACGTGCGACTCGTCGTAGTAGGCGACGCGGCCGCGCCGGACCGGCGGCGGCAACAGCTTTCGTGCCTGGTGCGCCCGAATGTTGCGAGGCGACATACCGACTTTGCGCGACAACTCCTCGACCGTGTACCCCCGATCGGCCTCGCCCGCGACCAGACCACCGATGCTGCGTGGTTCGAGTGTCGGCGTGTTGCGCTGCGGCATATCGGATCCCCTCCGTCCCAACGTCTTCGGATCCTCAAGGCGAGCCTTGGCCGCGCCCACCCGGCGCGTCGAGGTGTTGCCCGTCGCCCGTGCCGGAATGGGAAACGGGAAACGGTGGCGCGGTGCGCCGAGTGACCGGTTCGCCCGACTGTCGGTAGCGCTGTGCGATCGCGTGAATACAAACACGCAGGTAGGTGCGGTATTCACGGTGGTCGTTGCTCTGTTTGGCCCCTTCGGGTCGGCTACCCTGTGGGTACGGTGATCGAGCGTTCACTGGGGAAAGCTTTCCGAGTGCTCCCGTCTGGTGGGAGCCCGTGTCGAGAAAGGGGAGGCCAGGTCAGGTGGACGAATCGCAGGCCGTCGGCAAATCCGGCGTATCGTCCCCGACCTTCGGGGAGCGCCTGCGTACCCTGCGCACCGAACGTGGCCTTTCCCTGTCCGACCTTTCGGTGCTCGTGCATTACAGCAAGGGATACCTGAGCAAGGTCGAAACCGGGGACAAACCGCCAACGGTGCAGCTCGCCCGGGGCTGTGACAAGGCACTGGGCGCGCAGGGCGGCCTGCTGCGACTGCTGATCGCCGCGCCCAATGGTCCTGCCGCGCCAGCGGGTCCGCGCGCCAGCCGGGTGCCGGCGGTGCGCTGGGAGCCGGCCCACCGGCCGGCGCAACTGCCCGCCGCGGTCGCGGATTTCACCGGTCGGGGCTTCGAAATCGGCCAACTGGACGCCATGCTCGCCAATCGTACCCAAGGCGGCATGCTGATCGCGTTGATCGAAGGGCTCGGCGGGATCGGTAAAACGGCACTCGCGTTGCACTGGGCACACAAACTGCGCGCACGCTTCCCTGATGGCGCGTTGTTCACCGATCTGCGCGGCTATCACCCAACTGGCGTATCGGCGCACCCGTCGGACGTACTCGCCGGATTCCTGCTCTCACTCGGCGTCGCGCCGGAGGCCATTCCGCCGGACATCGGCGCGCGTTCGGCGTTGTTCCGCAGCGTCATCGACGGCAAGCGGATGCTGTTGTTGTTGGACGACGCCAGCGACGCTGAACAGGTCGAACCGCTGCTGCCCGGCTCGGCGGGCTGCCTGGTGCTGGTGACCAGCCGCGCCCGGCTGTCCGGCCTCGTCGTCCGACACGGCGCCCGCAGACTCTGCCTTTCCGGGCTGCCCGATCGGGAAGCGCTCGCGCTCATCGGCGGCATCGTCGGCGAACTCCGGGTGACCGCGGAGCCACGAGCCGCGGCCGAACTGGTCGCCCGGTGCGCGAACCTCCCGCTGGCACTGCGGATCGTCGCCGACCGCGCCGCGGGCCGCCCCGGCCGCCCGTTGGCCGACCTGGTGAGCGAACTGCGGTCGGAGAGCGACCGGCTCGACGCGCTGTCGATGAGCGGCGACGAGGCCACCGCCGTGCGCGGAGTCTTCTCCTGGTCCTACCGGGCCCTGCCCGACGACGCGGCACGGACGTTCCGGTTGTTGAGCCTGTATCCGGGCCTGGAGCCCAGTGTGCCGGCGACCGCCGCGATCCTGGGCACCACGCTGTCGGCCACCCGACGTCTGCTGGACAGCCTGGCGGCCGTGCACCTGGTCGAGGAGAGCGGCCGCGAGGGCTACCGACTGCACGAGCTGGTCCGGCTCTACGCGGCCGAACGCGCACACGACGAGGACTCCGACACCGAGACGAACGACGCCGTGCGCCGGTTGATCACCTGGTACGTGCACACCGCGGAAGCGGCGGACCGGGTGCTGCTGCCGCAACGCCGCCGCCAGCCCCTTGACCCGGCACCCGAAGTGACACCGCTGGAGTTCGCCGACCACGCCACGGCAATGGCCTGGTGCGAGGCGGAACGGCCGACCATCGTCCGCCTGACCCACGACGCCGCGCAGCGCGGCATGCACGATCTGGCATGGCGCCTGCCGACCACGTTGTGGGGTTTCCTGTCGCTGCGCAACCACTGGACCGACCTGATCAACACCCACCAGGTCGCGCTGGCGTCCTCGCGGGCGCTCGGCGACCGGCGCGGTCAGGCCATCGTGCTGAACAACCTCGGCGTGGCCAAGGCGAACGTCGGCAGGCCCGATCACGCGCACACCCTGTTGTGCCAGGCACTCGCCCTGCGCAAGGAGGTCGGCGACACGTGGGGGCTGGCCGCCGTGTCCAACAACCTCGGTTCGCTGCACCGCAGCCGGGGCGAGTTCAACACCGCGGTCGCCCACCACGACCGGGCCATCATGCTGTTCCGCCAGTCCGGCGACAAATGCGGCGAGGGCCAGGCGCTGAACGCCCTTGGCAGTGCCTGCCTGTCGCTGGGCCGGCTCTCCGACGCGATCAGCTACTACCAGCGGGCCCTGGGCGTACTGTCCGAAGTGGGCGATCTGCTCGGCCAGGCCGAGACGCTGGACAGCCTGGGCAGCGCCTACCAGGTGCTCTCCGACTACGACGCCGCCGTCGACTGCCATCTGCGCGCCGTGCTGATGTTCCGCGAACTCGGCGACCGCAGCGGCGAGGCCGGTGGCCTGGACAATCTGGGCCTGGCGCTGGCCGGCGACGGCGCCGGTGCGCTCGCCCGGGATTCCTGGCAGCACGCCCTGGCCTTGTTCGAGCAGGTCGATCCGGTTCGTGCCGGTCAGGTGCGGGCGCGGTTGGCTGGTACGGACGTCGCGGCCAGCTGAAGCACAGCTGTGCCGATGTCGGCGCCGTGCGCGGTCACGGTGCTGCCCACCATCCCGGCCGGCGACATCGTGCGGCGGCTGGTGCCGGGCAACGTCACCGAGGCCGAGGCGTGCACTGCTTGGTCGGTGTCGTTGCTCGGGGGCGTTGGGCGGGTGCGGCCTCCGTTCCGTTGGGCGGGTGGGGTGTCCGTTCATGCCGTGTGATCGAGGTCGGCGGTTGCGGGCGGTCGGGTGGTCGCGAGCGGGGGCTGCTCTTTCATCGCTGAACGAACGGTACCGGGTGATTTGATCCCGGAT
>DASXXM010000631.1:0-19258 GCA_036503065.1 Pseudonocardiaceae bacterium
GGCCGTGGCGCGGGCCATGGACTTCGTGCTGACCCGGCAGGAGCCGACAGGGCAGTGCCGCTGGCGAGACGGCCCGACCGCGCTGCTGGCCGGCTGCGCCAGCATCCACCTGTCGCTGCGTGCCGCCGAGTTGCTGGCCGATGAACCGAGGCCGGATTGGGCAGCGGCCCGGGTAAGGCTCGGCGATGCCATCCGCGCCCGGCACGATCTGTTCGAGCCGAAGCCGCATTCGATGGACTGGTACTACCCGGTCCTGGCCGGCGTCGTCCCGGCGACGCACCTGGACGCGCGCTGGGGCGAGTTCGTCGTGCCCGGTCTGGGCGTGCACTGCGTTTCCGGCGAGCCGTGGGTGACCGGCGGCGAGACGGCCGAGTTGGTACTCACGCTCGCCACCCACGGCCGGGAAGCCCGGGCCGCAGAACTCTTCGGCTGCCTGGACCGGTTGCGTACGCCGGATGGCGCCTACTGGACCGGTTGGCAGTATGCGAATCGGGTTCACTGGCCGGCCGAACGCACGACGTGGACCGCAGGCGCAGTACTGCTGGCGAACGCCGCGCTCGGTGGCCACCGACCGACGCTGGCCGTGTTCCGATCAGCCACGATCGGGCGATAAACGATCGTCCAGGTAGCGCGTGCGGCCCCGACCGTCCAGTGTGGAATTACCGGTGGGGACCGGGGAGAAGGGCCCTCCTGGCGGACGTGCCACGTCGTCCGCCAGGAGGGCCTTCGTTATTGTCGTGTCGACACGTCACGACAAGGAGGCCATCGGGTGCGCGCGATCCAGGTCAAGGAACACGGCGGTCCGGAAGTCCTGCGGGAAGCCGAGATCGATTCGCCTACGCCCGGCGCGGCCGACCTGCTCGTCGACGTGGCCGCGGCCGGCGTCAACTACATCGACACCTACCAGCGGTCCGGCGCCTACCCGATCACACCGCCGTTCGTGCCCGGTCTCGAGGGCGCCGGCACGGTGCGCGCGGTCGGCGACGACGTGACCGAGTTCGCCGTCGGCGACCGGGTTGCCTGGGCCCAGGTCCCGGCCAGTTACGCCGAGCAGGTCGCGGTGCCGGCGAAGGACGCGGTCGCGGTGCCCGACGGCGTGGACGACGAGACGGCCGCCGCCGCGATGTTGCAGGGCATGACCGCGCACTACCTGCTGCGCTCGACGTATCAGGTCAAGGCGGGCGACGTCGTCCTGGTGCACGCCGCCGCCGGTGGGATGGGCCTGCTGCTGACCCAGTGGGCGACGAACCTGGGCGCACGCGTCATCGGGACCGTGTCCACGCCGGCCAAGGCCGAGCTGGCCAGGGCGGCGGGCGCCGACGAGATCATCCGGTACACCGAGCAGGACGTGGCGCGGGAGGTGCGGCGGCTGACCGACGGCGTCGGCGTGCACGTCGTCTACGACGGGGTCGGCAAGGACACGTTCGAGGCGAGCCTGGCCAGTCTGCGGCGGCGCGGCATGATCGCGTTGTTCGGCGCCTCCAGCGGCCCGGTGCCGCCGTTCGACCTGCAACGGCTCAACGCGGCGGGCTCGTTGTTCGTCACCCGGCCGACGCTGGCGCACCACATCGTGGAGCGCGCGGACCTGGTCCGGCGGGCCGGCGAGGTGTTCGCCGAGATCGTCGCCGGCAACCTGGACCTGCGGATCGGTGGCCGTTACGTACTGGCCGACGCGGCAAAGGCGCACGACGACCTGCACGGCCGACGGACGACCGGCAAACTGCTGCTCATCCCCTGATCCGTGCGATTCTGGGCAGCATGACCGCCGCCCAGAGCCGTGACCCGGTGTCCGACGCCAACGAGGTGTCGGCACGGACACTGCGCAACATCGAGCGGGCGTCCGGCGAACTGGCCGCGGCCAGTGTGACCGCGATGGAACAGCGGCTGCCCTGGTTCACCCGGCTGCCCGCCGACCAGCGCGCCAACGTGCTGCTGATCGCGCAGACCGGGGTCGCGGGCTTCGTGGAGTGGTTCCACGACCCGAAGGGCGCGTTCCAACTGTCCGCGGACGCGTTCCGGTCCGCGCCACGGGATATGTACCACTGGGTGAGCCTGCGGCACACCGTCGAACTGGTCCGGCTGGCGCTGGAGGTCTTCGAGGAGCGCCTGCCGGACCTGGCCGGGGACGCGGCGGAACGGGCTGTGCTCACCGAAGCAGTGCTGCGCTACGGCCGGGAGATCGCGTTCACCGCGGCCACGTCCTACGCGGCGGCGGCGGAGGCCCGTGGCGCCTGGGACGCCCGGCTGGAAGCCCTTGTGGTGGACGGCATCGTGCGTGGCGACGCCGAGGAGTCACTGCTGTCCAGGGCCGCCGCGCTCGGCTGGGATCCGGGCGGCGAGGCGACCGTGCTGGTCGGTCGGCCCTCCGCGGACGATCCGCCGACCGTGATCTACGGCGTGCGCAGCAGGGCGGCCCGGATCGGCAGGCCGATCCTGCTGTCCGTGCAGGGCTCCCGGCTGGTGGTGGTGCTGGGCGGCCGGACGGACCGGGCCGCCGACCGTGATCTGCTCACCCGGCTCGCGGACTCGTTCGGCGCGGGGCCGGTGGTGGCCGGGCCGACAGTGGCCGACCTGGGCGAGGCGCATCGCAGCGCGTCCGACGCGCTGTCCGGGCTGCGCGCGGTGGTCGGCTGGCCGGGTGCGCCCCGTCCGGTCCGGTCCGCCGACCTGTTGCCGGAGCGGGCCCTGGCGGGCGATCCGGAGGCGGAACGGCAGTTGATCGACCGGGTGGCCAAGCCGCTCGAGGAGGCGGGCGGGTCGCTGCTGGAAACCGTGGACGCCTACCTGGAGGCGGGCGGCACGCTGGAGGGCTGCGCCCGGCAGCTGTTCGTGCACCCGAACACGGTCCGTTACCGACTGCGCAGGGTGACCGAAATCACCGGGCGCATCCCCGGCGATCCCCGCGACGCACTGGTGCTCCGAGTCGGGCTGACCGTCGGCCGGCTGGCCCGCGCACGCGGGCTGTGGTAGCGGACGACCACAACGTCACCGCGATGCAATCGACAAGACTTTGAGGTTGCGGAGCCGCCGCCCGCTGCCGTTGTTGTAGGTATCCTACAAAGTGAGCGCCCTGAGTTGGTCGCTGCCGGCATCACCGTTTGCCGGTCACACCGTGTTCAGTAGGACTGTGATCGCACTCCTCGCGCCCGGACAGGGTGCCCAGAAGCCCGGCATGTTCGGTCCGTGGCTGGAACTGGACGGCGTGGCCGCGCAGGTGGCTTCGTGGTCCGAGGCGACGGGGCTGGACCTGGCTCGGCTGGGCACCACGGCAACGGCCGAGGAGATCCAGGACACCGCGATCACCCAGCCGTTGGTGGTGGCGCTGAGCCTGATCGCGTTCGGCGAGCTGCGTCGGCGGGTGGACCTGCCGGCGAGTACGCCGATCGCGGGCCACTCGGTCGGCGAACTGGCCGCGGCGGCGATGGCCGGGGTGTTCGGCGCGGACGACGCCGTGGCGCTGGCCGCCGTGCGGGGCCGGCAGATGGCCGCCGCGTGCGCGGCGGAACCGACCGGCATGGCCGCCGTGATGGGCGGCGAGCCGGACGAGATCATTTCCTGGCTGGCCGAGTTCGACCTGGTCGGCGCGAACATCAACGGCGCGGGTCAGATCGTCGCGGCCGGTTCGCGGACCGCGCTGGAGAAGGTGGCCGACGCCGCGCGGCCGGGCACCAAGGTGATCGCGTTGAAGGTCGCGGGCGCGTTCCACACCCCCTACATGGCGTCCGCGGAGGCCGCGCTGCGCGAGCACGCCGCCGCCATCACGGTCCACGATCCGGAGTTCCCGCTGCTGTCCAATGCGGACGGCACGGTGGTGACCGACGGAGCCGAGGAGCTACGCCGCCTGGTCGCGCAGGTCACCAAGCCGGTCCGCTGGGACCGCTGCATGGCCACGCTGGCCGCGGCAGGCGTCACCGCCACCGTGGAGCTGCCACCGGCAGGCGTGCTGTCGGGACTGGTCAAGCGCGAACTGAAGGGAACAGCGACCGTGCCGTTGAAGTCCCCCGCCGATCTGGACAAGGTCGCCGCACTGCTGGCCGAGCAGCACGGGGGTGACCGGTGACCGGACTCACCTCACTGACCGTCCGCCACGGGCCGCGGGCGACCCGAATCATGGGCACCGGCAGTTGCCAGCCGGAGCGGGTCGTCACCAACGACGACCTCGCCAAGATCATGGACACCAGCGACGAGTGGATCCGCGACCGGGTCGGCATCATCGAGCGGCGGGCCGCGAATCCCGATGAGCACCTCGTCGACTTCGCCGCGACGGCCGGCAGTCGTGCCGTCGCCGATGCCGGGCTCGTACCGTCCGATATCGACACCGTGATCGTCGCCACCTGCACCATGCCGACGCAGATCCCGAACGCCTCGGCGCGGGTGGCCGACCTGGTGGGCATCAAGGGTGCCGGCGCGTTCGACATGAACGCGGCCTGCGCGGGTTTCTGCTACGCGCTGGGCACGGCATCGGACCTGGTGCGCGGCGGGTCCGCGGAGCGGGTGCTGGTGGTGGGCGCGGAGCGGTTCACCGACTGGGTCGAGCCGACCGACCGGTCCAACGCCATCATCTTCGCCGACGGCGCGGGTGCCGCGGTGGTCGGTCCGTCCGAGGAGGCGGCCATCGGCCCGGTCTCCTGGGGCAGCGCGGGCGACCTCGCCGACCTGATCTACATGCGCGACGACAAGTGGATCTACCAGGAGGGCCAGTCGGTCTTCCGCTGGGCAACCACCCAGGTCGCGCCGATCGCGTTGCGGGCACTGGAACTCACCGGGCTCAAGCCGTCCGATGTGGACGTGCTGATCCCGCACCAGGCGAACCTGCGCATCGTGCACGCCATCGCCAAGAAGCTGCGGGCCGAGGGCGCGCGGGAGGACATGGTGGTCGCCGACGACATCATGCACTCCGGCAACACGTCGTCCGCGTCCATCCCGATGGCGCTGGACCACATGCGTGCGGCGGGCCGGGTGAGCAGCGGTGATGTACTACTCTTCGTCGGCTTCGGCGCGGGGCTGTCCTACGCTTCGCAGGTCGTGATCAGTCCCTGACCGGGACCACTTGCTCCCTGGCCGAGCGGCCAGCGGGACGAACGCACGGAAGGAACCCTTAGGTGGCGAACGAGGAAATCGAGAAGGAACTCGCCGAGATCGTCGAGGAGATCGCCGGTGTCGCGGCTGCCGACGTGACGCCGGAGAAGTCCTTTGTGGATGACCTGGACATCGACTCGCTGTCCATGGTGGAGATCGCCGTGCAGGCCGAGGACAAGTTCGGCGTCAAGATCCCGGACGACGAGCTTGCCAATCTCAAGACGGTCGGCGACGCGGTGAACTACATCGCAAGCAAGCAGTGATCACTGTCGTTGATGATCACTGCACCCAGTGATCATGGTCGCATCGGTGTGGAGACGACATGAGTGGTTGTGACGTCGTCGTCACCGGGTTGGGCGCGACGACCCCGCTGGGCGGGGACGTCGCCACCACCTGGGACGGACTACTGGCCGGACGCAGTGGCGTGCGGACGCTGGACTTCGAGTGGGTCGAGCGGTTGGGCATCCCGGTCACGTTCGGGGCGCCGCTGGCCGTGGAGCCGACCGAGATCCTGCCGAGGGTGGAGGCCCGCAGGCTGGACCGGTCCGAGCAGGTCGCGCTGATCGCGGCGCAGCAGGCATGGGAGGACGCCAAGCTGGGTCCGGACTCGGTCGACTCCGACCGGCTCGCGGTCATCGTCGGCACCGGCATCGGTGGGGTGTCCACCCTGCTCAACCAGGACGCGCTGCTGCGCGAGCACGGGATGCGCAAGGTGTCGCCGCTGACCGTGCCGATGCTCATGCCCAACGGCCCCGCCGCCCACGTCGGAATCGCGCTGCGGGCGCGGGCCGGGGTGCACGCGCCCGTGTCGGCGTGCGCGTCCGGCGCCGAGGCGATCGGTTGGGGCCTGCGGATGATCCGCTCCGGTGAGGCGGACGTCGTGGTGGCCGGTGGCGCCGAGGCGTGCATCGTGCCGATCACCATGGCCGGCTTCGCCCAGGCCCGCACGATGAGCACCCGCAACGACGACCCCGAGCACGCCTCCCGCCCGTGGGACATGGGGCGGGACGGTTTCGTGCTCGGCGAGGGCGCCGGGATCGTGGTGCTGGAACGCGCGGAGTACGCGGCCGCCAGGGGCGCCCGGGTGTACGCCCGGCTCGCCGGCGTCGGCACGTCGGCGGACGCCTACCACATCACGGCCCCCGACCCGGAGGCCGTCGGCCAGGCTCGTGCGATCGCGGCCGCCGTGCGCAACAGCGGAGTCGACCCGAAGGACATCGGGCATGTCAACGCACACGCCACGTCCACCCCGGTTGGCGACGTGCCGGAGACCGTCGCGGTGCGCAAGTCAATCGGCGACCACCCGATCCTGACCGCGCCCAAGGGATCGCTCGGCCACCTGCTCGGCGCGTCCGGCGCGGTGGAGTCGATCGCCACGGTGCTCTCGCTCTACGAGGGCCTGATCCCGCCGACCGCGAATCTGGAGAACCTGGACCCCGGGGTGACGCTGGACGTTGTGTCCGGTGCGGCACGGAAGGTGAAACTGTCGGCCGCGCTGAACGACTCGTTCGGCTTCGGTGGGCACAACGTCGCACTCGTCTTCACCACGGTCTGATCGGCCCGAATCCGCGCGGCAGGCCGATCAGCACTGCTGCCCCTGCGGTGAGCTCGCGGCGATGCCGGCGTCGATCTCCCACTGCTTACGGTTGACGTCCCACGCCACCGGCAGCACTACCTGCCAGTGGATGCACGGGTACGGATACTTGGCTGGCTCGTCGGCCTTGGCCTGCGTGCTCGTGAAGCCCACCAGCACCAGCAACCTGTGCTCCGGCGCGGGATCCACCCGGTACACGAAGATCGAACCGTCTCGGGTGCTGCGGTAGCCCGCGAGGAACTGGTCCTCGGGCTGCTCGGCCGCGAACGTCGGCGTGACGACGGAAAGCCACTCGTCGTACCGTTTGTCGTTGATGGCGTTGAAATACGTCTGCAGGACCTTGAGCAGTAGGGCCTGCTGTGGATACGCGGCGAAGTCGGGCGCGAACGCCACCGTGGTCGGCCCCGGCTGTGCCGAACCGGGCACCGACGCCTGACTCGGCGGCGCCACCGCCGAACCCGCGCCGGGCGCCGCCTGCTGGTGGTAGAGGCTGTGCGCGATCAACGCCGCCACCGCGACGAGGACGACGACCAACCCGAGCACGGGCGCGATCCACCAGGTACTGGCACGGCGCGGATCGGTCGACACGGAACGAGCCTGCCATACGTGCGGAACTCAACCCACCCGGTGCAGCCAGGTCACCGGCGCGCCGTCGCCCGCCCTGCGGAACGGCTCGAGTGCGTCGTCCCATGGGCGGCCGAGCAGCTTGTCCACCTGGTGGGCGAACGACTCACCGCCACGGCTGTTCGCGGCCAGCGTGCGCAGTTGGTCCTCGCCGACCATGATGTCGCCGTTGGCACCGATCCGGGTGTGCCACAGGCCGAGTCCGGGCGCGAAACAGAAGCGCTCGCCATCGACCCCGTGGCTCGGCTCCTCGGTGACCTCGAACCGCAGCATCGGCCATGCGCGCAGCGCAGTGACCAGCGTGCTCGCGGTGCCCACATCCGAGCCCCACGAACACTCCGCCCGCAGTTGACCCGGCGCGGCTGGCTGCGCCGTCCACTGCAGAGCAACCCGGATCCCTAGGGTTCCGGCGATCGCCCACTCGACGTGCGGACAGACCGCAGACGGCGACGAGTGGACGTACAGCACGCCACTGGTGCTCACTGCTGACCTCCGCTACTCACGAGGGACGTCTTCCCCTACGCCCTGGGCAACGGACTTCCGGCCAGCCTGGCGATCACCATGGCGGTTGCTGCGCCATTCTGCCCCTACTCCGACCGGTCCCGCCACCGGAAGCGGAAAGAACGTTGACCGGGTTCTCGCCAGTTGAAGCACCTGTCACGCAGAGTAACCGACACCGGTCGCCCGATCGCTGCCTCGCCAGCGCTACGGTGGTCCCACCGAACGTGACAGGTCGGTGACGAGGCTTTCGGAGGTGTGCCGTGCGGCTGGTCCGGCTCGGGGCCGAGACCTCGCGGGTGGGCGCCGACGTCCGGGCGGCGCTGTCGTCCTGGGGACCGGCTGACACCGTCCTGGGCGGTATCGCCCTGTTGGGGGTCACCCCGTTGGGCTGCGCCGGTCCGGTCGAGGCGGTCATCCTGGTGCCGAAGGGCATCGTGGTCGTGGTCGGCGTCGACCTGCCCGATCCCGCGGTACGCCTGGACGCGCCGCTGGGCGCGCCGTGGAAGGCGGACGGCTGGCCGCTGGTGCGGCCGGACGGCGCGGTGAACCCGGCCGGTGAGGCACTGATTGCGGCAACGGCGGTCACCACGATGTTGCAGGCCCGCAGGCTGGATCCGGTGCCGGTGAGCACGATCGTGGCCGTCGGGCCGTACGTCGGCCAGGTCGTGCAGTCGACTGTGGACCTGCACCACGGCGTCCGTGTGCTGCATCCCGAGCCGAGGTCGATGCTCACCGCGATGCGGGAACTGGCCGTCGCGGACCGGCCGTGCTCGGTCGAGCAGGCACGGCGACTGCTGTCCGAACTGATCGGTGACCGGTCCCCCATGCTGATCGGCGAGGTCGCCGCGGAAGGTTTCGTGGACGCGGTCACGCCGGACCTGGCCACCGCGAACACCACCGTGATCCCCCGGATCACCGACCAGACCACCATGCCGGGCCGCCGCGACGCCCGGCCGGGCGGGAAGCGGGCCGGGAGATGGCGCTGGTGGCCGCCGTTCGCCGCGCTGGGACTGCTGGCCGCGCTGCTCGTCGCGGGCGTCGCGGTCGCCACGGGTACCACCGACGCGGGTCGGATCACGCCGGTCACGGTGCACGCGCCGGCCACGACGCCGTCGGTGACGGCAGGCGGCGTGCCGTTCGGCCCGAAGGGTTCCGCGGAGGCCACCGACTGCGCCGGCCACGCGTACGGCGACGTCCAGGTCTGGCTCACCCAGCACCCGTGCGTCGACCTGATCCGCTCCGCCTACCAGACCACCGCGGACGGGCAACGTGCCGCGGTGGCGATCGCCGTGGTGAGCTTCCACGACCAGGCAGGCGCGAAGGCGTTCGCCGACGTGGCGAACACCCCGGGCACCGGCGGCATCACCGACCTGATCCAGGACGGTTCGAGTTGGCCGGACGGCCCGAAGTCGTTCGACGGCGCGGCTTACACGGTCGTGGCGCAGGACACGTCGGTCCGGCTGACCGAGGTGGTGTGGATCGACCGGACGTCCACGCCGACCGATCCGGGCCTGGCGAAACTGGCGGCGGCAGCGGCCGGCCTGCCCGGCAGTCCGTAGCGACTACCGCAGGGCCCGCGTCACGGTGTAGCCGAGCAGCGCGGCACCGACCCCGGCGACGACGCTGACCAGAACGTTGGTCATCGCGTAGAAGTAGGCGCGTTCCTGGGCCAGCCGGACGGTTTCGTAGCCGAACGTGCTGTATGTCGTCAGCGCGCCGCAGAAACCGGTGCCCAGCAACACGGACAGCGGACCGGTGCCCGCGGCGGCGAGCGCGCCGATCACCAGGGAGCCCGCGATGTTCACGGTGAAGGTCCCCCACGGAAACAGCGAGTCGTGCCGGGACTGGACCAGCCGGTCGGTGAGATACCGCAGCGGCGCGCCGACCAGCGCACCGAGCACCACCAGCAGCGCCGTCACCGCAGCACCCACAGTTTCCTGGCCAGGACCATGCCGACGAGCACGGCGAGCAACGCGGACACGAGGGTGCCGGCCAGATAGCCGAACGCGACCGGCACGGAGCCCGGCCGCAGCAGCCCGCGCACCTCGTTGACGTACGTGGAGAACGTGGTGAACCCGCCGAGCACGCCGACACCGAGGAACGGCCGCAGCAACGGCCGCCCGGTGAACACGTCGGTGACCAACACCATCAGCACACCGATCAGCAGGCAGCCGACGACATTGATGGCGAACGTGCCCCACGGAAACCGACCGGGCACCGTGGGCAGCAGCAGACCGACGCCGTACCGGGCCAACGCGCCCAGCGCACCGCCGACGGCGATCACACATAGGGTCCGCGGGCTCAGTTCGCGGCGGTGCGCGGGGACGTGCAGATCTACGTCGGAATCCACCGCTTCCTGCGCCATACGGTCACTCCTACTTCGGATGTGTGCGGTTCAACCGAGTAGGGACCGTTGGCGGCACGACACCGCGGTCAGCGGCGGGCCCCACCGCCGTGGGCCCAGGATATCGGCCGGCACCCGATAGTGTGGAAACGGTCCCACCGGGCCACCGAGCGACGAGGAGGACGGCACGTGGGTGAGATCCGCCGGATCGGTGTTGTCGGCTCCGGGCTGATGGGCTCCGGCATCGCCGAGGTGTGCGCGCGGGCCGGGCTGGACGTCCTGGTCAACGAGATCAACGCGGCGGCGGTCGAGTCCGGCCGCACGCGGATCACCACATCGTTGGCGCGCGGCGTGCGGTCGGGCAAGCTGTCCGACGCCGACCGGGATGCCGCCGTGGGCCGGATCGCCTTCACCACCGACCTCGGCGACTTCGCCGACCGCGAACTGGTGGTCGAGGCCGTCGCGGAGCACGAGCCGACCAAGATCGAGGTCTTCACGACACTCGACAAGGTGGTGACCGGCCAGGACGCGATCTTCGCCTCCAACACCTCGTCGATCCCGATCATGAAGCTGGCCATGGCGACGGACCGGCCGGAACAGGTCATCGGCATCCACTTCTTCAACCCGGTACCGGTGCTGAAGCTGGTCGAGCTGATCCCGTCGCTGCTGACCGGGGAGCAGACCAGGGCCAGGGCCGAGGACTTCGCCACGACAGTGCTCGGCAAGACCGTGGTGCGGTCGACGGACCGGGCCGGGTTCGTGGTGAACGCGCTGTTGATCCCCTATCTGCTGTCCGCGATCCGGATGTTCGAGTCGGGCTTCGCGTCCGCGGAGGACATCGACAACGGCATGGTGCTGGGCTGCGCGCACCCGATGGGCCCGCTGCGCCTGACCGACCTGATCGGCCTCGACACCACGAAGGCGGTGGCCGAGTCGATGTACGCGGAGTTCAAGGAGCCGCTGTTCTCCGCGCCGCCGCTGCTGCTGCGCATGGTGGACGCGGGCCTGCTGGGCAAGAAGACCGGCCGCGGGTTCTACGACTACACCCACTGACGATGGCTGTCCCGTTACCGGCCGGTGACCCGGACGTGTTGGACGTCCTGGTAACCAGGCGCGACACGGGCAGCAGGCCGGGCAGGCGCACCGACGGGCTGCGCACCGCACTGGTGGTCGAGGGCGGCGGCATGCGCGGCGCCTACACCGGCGGCATGGTCCGCGGGCTGGCGGAACTGCGCCTGCGGGACAGCTTCGACGAGATCTTCGGCACATCCTCCGGTGCGTACGTGGCCGCCGCGTTCGCCACCGGACAGGGTGTCGGCGCGGCCACCATCTACGCCGACGACCTCTCCGGCACCCGGTTCATCGACTATCGCCGCCCGCTCGCCGGCCGTGGCCCGGTGATGCACTTCGACTACCTGATCGACACCGTGCTGGCCACCAGCAAGCCACTGGACTTCGACGCGCTCGCAGAGTCCGACGTGCCGGTACGCCCGATCGCCACGCTGGCCACGACGCTCCGCCCGTACGCCCTCGCCGACCTGGTCACCCCGGACCTGTGGCGCACGGCACTGCGCGCGACGGCCCGCATTCCGGTGCTGGCCGGGCCGCCGGTGCGATTACACGACCGGACGTGGATCGACGGATCGCTGAGCGAACCGATCGCCCTGCGGCGCGCGGTGGACGGCGGCGCGACCCACGTGCTGGCCCTGCTGTCCCGCACCCGCGACGAGCACGTCAACCCGGCCGCGGTGACCGGCCGGATGCTGACCGCGCTGGTCGACCGCGCAGGCCCCGGCCTCGGCAAGGCGCTGCGCAGGCGAGGGCCGCTGCGCGCCGAGACGGTCGCCGTGTTCGATGACGCCGCGCATCCGCTGCGCCGCGGGGCCCGACTGCTGGCCGTCCGGCCGCCTGTCTCGCACCGAATCAGCGCCCTCACAAGTGATCCCGACCGGCTGCGCCGCGCGGCCGACACGGGTACGGCGGCCATCCACGCCGCGTTCGCCACCCGTTGAAACGCGCCCGATGTTTCCCACCGTGTCGATTTCCCGTGGCCGATTTCGACGTACCTCGAGGTCACGGTAAACTGGACGCATTCGGTACAAGGTAGGCGGGGACACTTTGTGGCGCGGTGCTGCGACCCGGCTCATTGTGCTCGTATCCTGCTTCTGCGCAGGCCGAACACGGTCCGCTCCGGGGCATGCGTCATGCTGCGACCGACACCATTTGGGACGCAAGGGGAACCGTGGCTAGCAAGACCGTGGTCGAGTTGTTCGACGATCTGGACGGGGGTCGTGCGGACGAGACGGTGAGATTCGCGCTCGACGGTGTTGAGTACGAGATCGACCTGTCCACGAAGCACGCCGCCAAGTTGCGCGACATGCTGGCTGTCTACATCGGTCACGCACACCGGCCGGCCGGCCGGGCCCGACGTGTCGTCGCCGAGGACAACCGCGCCCGCAACGGCCGCAGCGGCCCCAACGGCAAGGTGGCGGCGACCAGCAGCGCCGACCTGACCGCCGAGATCCGCAGGCTGGCCAGCGAATCGGCGCAGAAGGCGAGCCAGGCGTCCCGGGTGGTCGTCGTGACAGAAGACGATGTGGACGACACCGACGTCATGCCGCTGCTCCCGGTGGCGACCGCCGCAGGCCAGACCACCGTCGGCCCGGTACCCGCATTGATCATCCCGTTCATGGAAGCCGGCCTGTAGAAACAGTCAGCAAGCAGGCAGGCGCCGCACCGACGGGGTGGCCGCCGGGCCGAGCCGCTCGATCGCCTCGAGCGCGTATGGTTCCGGTTTCCCCCACCGTAACCGGGTCGGCACGCCCAGGGCAGCCAGCCGGAACGTGCGCAGGAGCACCGTGGCCGCCGGGGCCGGATAGGCGGTTCGCCCGTGCAGCCGCTGCGCCCAGCCGGGGAGCAGCGAGTACGCCAGGTGACCGATCAACGCGGTATACGCGGGCCGCCCAGGCCGCAGCGCGACCGGTACCGGCGGCCGGTGCAGGAACCGGTAGATGACGTCGGATTCGTCGGTACGGGCGAGTTCCGGTCGTATGTCGGCAAAGTACCGGGTCATCTCGGCCCGCGAGCCGGGCACCTCGTCGGCCCGCAGGCCGACCAGCGTGGCGGTCTCGCGCTGCTCGCCGAGGTACCGGTCGGCCTGTGCGTCGGTCAGCGGGAAACCGGCCCGTCGCAACACGGTCAGGAACGACCAGGTCTCCGCACAGTGCACCCACAGCAACAGTCGCGGCTCGTCGATGCGGAACCGGACACCGGTGCGCGGATCGGTGCCGCGCAGCGTCCGGTGGATGTGCCGCACCTTGGCCGCAGCCTCGAACACGTCCGTCCGGGGACCGTACGTGCTCAGGCCGACGAAGTTGGCCGTGCGCACCAAACGACCGAACGGATCCGACCGGAAATTCGAGTTCTGCACCACACCGGCCACGGCCAGCGGGTGCAACGCCTGCAGATACAGGCTGCTGATCCCGGCCAGCCACATCGCCGGATCCGCATGTAGTTGCCACGTCACGGAATCCGGCCCGACCAAGCCTGGATCGGGCAAACTGGTCATCGGACCTCCCAACCCCACCATGCCCGACGGGCGGCGCGGGCACCAGGTCCGCTTACCTGGCTACTTGGCTACTTGGCTTCCTGGTCGATGAGCAGCACGCCGTTCTCCTGCACCACCCGCAGCTGTTCGTGCTGGGTGTTGGTGGCGGTGGTCGCGCCGCTGCCGGTGGTGTAGGTGACGTCGATCGGCACGTTCACCGAGCCGTCCGTGTTGGTCGTGACCCCGATCGCGTGCGCGGAACTGAGCTGGGAGTACTGGCTCCAGTACGCCTGGAAGCCGCTCAGCCCGCCGAACGCGGCCTGCGCGCCCGGCGTCAGCTTCGCCCAGCGGCCCGCGGTGTCGGCGAGCCTGCCGTAGTAGTCGACCACGAGTTGCCCGGCCAGGCTGTATCCGATGGTGCCACTACTCGGCGCGGCGCCCACCGCCGGCAGCGTGCTCACCGCGCTGGTGCCGCTCGGCCGCGTGGTGGGCCGGGAGGTGGCGCTGCTCGACGTGCCGGCCGGCCCACCGGCCTGCGGCGTCGGTGTGCCGCCGGAGTTCAGCAACAGCGCCAGACCGACCGCGACCAGCACGATCACCGCCGCCCCTGCCGCGATGAACACCAGCCTCCGGTCGACCGGCTTTCGGCCGGCCGGCATCGACGCCGTGGTGGGCCGGTAGGCGGCCGGCCGGTCGCTGAGCAGCATCGGTTCCAGCGGTACCGGGGCCTGCGCGGTCTCGTCGGTCGGTTCCGGCTCGGGTGGGCGCAGGTCGGGCAGGGTCGGCTGGGTGCGGCCGACCGTGGCCAGCGGCCGTGGCGTCCGGTCCGTGGCGAGTTCGGCGAGCATCTGGCTGGCCTGGCTCATCGTCGGGCGCTCGTCCGGTTCGGGGCGCAGCAGTTGCATCAGCAGCGCGGTCAGCACGCCGGCCTGGCGGGGCGGCTGCACCTTGCCCTCGGCGACCAGCCGGAGCAGCGCGAGCTGGTTCTGCCGCTCCGGGAACGGCGGCCCGCCCTCCACCGCGTCGTACAGCGTCGCGCCGAACGAGAACACGTCCGACGCGGACGTCGGCTCCTGCCCCCTGGCCACCTCGGGCGCCAGGTAGGCGGGCGTGCCGGCGAACATGCCGGTCTGGGTGACGGTGATGTCACCGGCCGCGCGGGCAATGCCGAAATCCGTGATCTTGGCGACACCCAGTTCGTTGATCAGGATGTTGGCCGGCTTGATGTCCCGGTGCACGATGCCCGACGCGTGTGCCGCAGCCAGCGCGGACGCGATCTGGCTGCCCACCGCGGCCACGTCGGCCGCTGCCATGCTGCCGCGCTCGGCCAGGATCGCGGCCATGCTCTGGGACGCCATGTACTCCATCACCAGGCACGGGTCGCCGTCCTGCTCGGCCACGTCGAACACGACGATCGCGTTGGGATGGTGCAGCCGGGCGGCGATCCTGGCCTCGCGCAGCGCCCGCCGCCTGGCGTCCTCCTTCTGCTCGTCGGTGAGACCGGTCTGGGTCAGCAGTTGCTTTACCGCGACCACGCGTTCGAGGCGCTCGTCACGCGCTCGCCACACAACACCCATCGACCCGCTGCCGATGCGCTCCAACAACCGGTAGTGGCCGGCGATCAGTTGACCCTCGTCGATGACCGATTGCTCCCTGTTTGAACCAATCACATGCGCGTGGCGGTGTGCGGGTGGGGACAGCTTCACCCTATCGAATCGCCCCAGGACGTCAGCGGCCGACAGTGGCCCCCCTGACCGGACAGTTCCCCTAACTGGTCTATACCTTTCCCGAGTAGGACAGGGTAGACAAAATAGGGGACGACCAGCGGCAATCCTGGAGGACAGCGATGCGCGTGGGACGGTCAGGACAACGACTGCGCCGAGTGACCATCGTGCTCGCCGCGCTGATCACCGTCGGCTGGGCAGGCGCGGGTTGCAGCGGCACCAGCGCGTCGGCCGCACCGGCCCCGCAGGCTCCGCCGTCCATGGCGAACCGCATCGTTCCCGAACCGGCGGTCGTCCAGCCGGCCGAGACGCAGTACCAGCTCAACGGCCGCACCAGGATCTACGTCCAGGAAGGCTCGGCCGAGACGACGGCCATCGGCACCGGGCTGGCCAAGCTGCTGCGCCCGTCCACCGGCTTCGACCTGCCCGTGGTCACCTTCCAGCCCCGGCTCTACCACCCGACCCAGCCCGGTATCTCCCTGTCACTGAGCGGCTCCCGCAACCTGGGCGCGGAGGGCTACCAGCTCGACGTGAGCACCAGCGGTGTGACGATCATGGCCGCGGACCCGGCCGGCCTGTTCTACGGCGTGCAGACCCTGCGCCAGCTGCTACCGGCCGCGACAGACGCGCGCACCCGCCAGAAGGGTCCGTGGATCGTGCCCGGCGGCCACATCACGGACCAGCCGCGCTTCCCGTACCGGGGCGCGATGCTGGACGTGTCACGGCACTTCTTCGGCGTGCCGGTGGTCGAGCGGCTGATCGACGAGATCTCGCTCTACAAGGTCAACGTCCTGCACCTACACCTGTCGGATGACCAGGGCTGGCGAATCGCCATCGCGAGCTGGCCGAACCTGACGGTCCACGGTGGCAGCACGGAGGTGGGCGGCGGCAAGGGCGGTTTCTTCACGCAGGCCCAGTACGAGCAGATCGTGGCCTACGCCAAGGCGCACTACGTGACGATCGTGCCGGAGATCGACGGTCCCGGGCACACCAACGCGGCACTGTCGTCGTACGCACAGCTCAACTGCGACAACGTCGCGCCGCCGCTGTACACCGGCACCGACGTCGGCTTCAGCTCACTGTGCGTGAACAAGGCGATCACGTACCAGTTCGAACAGGACGTACTCACCGAACTGGCCAAGATCACCCCCGGCCCCTACCTACACATCGGCGGCGACGAGGCCCAGTCGACCAGCCTCGCCGACTACACCACGTTCGAAACCAAGGAACTGCCCATCGTCGCCGCCAACGGCAAACAGGCCATCGGCTGGCACGACGTGACAAAGATCAACCCCCCGACGTCGTTCGTCCCCCAGTTCTGGGGCACCACCACCACGGACGCCCCCACAGCGGCCGCGGCGGCCAGGGGCAACAAGGTCATCATGTCGCCCGCGAACAAGGCATACCTGGACATGAAGTACACACCGGCAACCACGCTGGGCCAGAACTGGGCGGCGTACATCGAGGTCAAGGACGCCTACAGCTGGGACCCCGGCAACTACCTGACCGGCGTGACCGGCTCGTCGGTACTGGGCGTGGAAGGCCCGATCTGGTCGGAAACCCTGTTGACCATGGCCAACATCGAGTTCCTGGCGTTCCCCCGACTGCCCGCACTGGCCGAACTGGGCTGGTCGCCCGAGTCCACCCACGACTGGTCCTCGTTCCAGGTACGCCTTGGCGCACAGGGCCCGAGGTGGACCGTGGAAGGCGTCAACTTCTACGCATCACCCCAGATCCCCTGGGCCCCGGGCACCAAGGGCGGCATCGACTAACGACTCGTCCACCGCTGTGCCGACCGGGACACCCAGCACTTGGTGCCCCGGTTCCGGCGCTTCAAGGTTGCGGGGCTCAGCAGCTCGAGTTCACAACGACCCCAAAATTCTGCCTCGCACACATTTGTCAAGCCACCTGTCCACAACCAACTGCTCTATCCACAGCTACCCACCAGACCCCCCCATTCAGGGCTTGACAGGCATAGTGTTGAAAAGGGCCGTAGCCCCCGGTGAGGGCGGGGGTATGCGTGCGGCCGGTTTTTGGCTCGGAGCGGCTCAAATCGCCCGCGCCACACGGCGACTTCCACTACACGGTGGCGTCCGGCCGGGCTAGGTTGGGAGCTGTCTCAACTGGTACCGCGTCACCCGGGAGGCCACCATGGCGGACAGGACGAAATACCTGCTGGATGAGGACGACCTGCCGACCCAGTGGTACAACGTCATGCCGGACCTCCCCACGCCGGCACCCCCGCCGCTGCATCCCGGCACCGGTCAACCGGTCGGCCCGGACGATTTGGCACCGCTGTTCCCGCAGGCACTGATCGCCCAGGAAGTCACCACAGACCGGTACATCGACATCCCCGGCGAGGTGCTCGACGTCTACCGGCTGTGGCGCCCGTCGCCGCTGTTCCGGGCCCGACGCCTGGAACGCGCGCTCGGCACCCCGGCCCGGATCTATTACAAGTACGAAGGTGTGAGCCCCGTCGGTTCGCACAAGCCGAACACGGCCGTACCGCAGGCGTTCTACAACGCGGCGGAGGGCGTCACGAAACTGACCACGGAAACCGGCGCAGGCCAGTGGGGCAGCGCACTCGCGTTCGCCAGCGCCACATTCGGCCTCGAGTGCGAGGTGTGGCAGGTACGCGCCTCGTACGACCAGAAGCCGTACCGCAGGCTGATGATGGAAACGTACGGTGCGACGGTGCACCCCAGCCCGTCCGACCTGACCGAATCGGGCCGCAACATTCTCGCGGCGCACCCGGATTCTCCCGGCAGCCTCGGCATCGCGATCAGCGAGGCGGTGGAGATGGCCGCCGCCGACCCGAACACCCGATACGCCCTTGGCAGCGTCCTCAACCACGTCCTGCTGCACCAGACCATCATCGGCGAAGAAGCGTTGCGGCAGATGGAATTGGCCGGCGATCAGCCGGACCTGATCGTCGGTTGCACCGGCGGCGGCTCGAACTTCGCAGGCCTGACCTTCCCGTTCCTGCGCGAAAAACTGGCCGGCAAGATGTCCCCGGTAATCCGCGCGGTGGAACCAGCCGCCTGCCCGTCCCTGACCAGGGGCGTATATGCCTACGACTTCGGCGACACAGCCGGCCTGACCCCACTACTGAAGATGCACACCCTGGGCCACAACTTCATCCCCGACCCGATTCACGCGGGCGGCCTGCGCTACCACGGCATGTCCCCGTTGTTGTCGCACATCTACGAACTGGGCTTGATCGAAGCAATCGCCATCCCCCAACAAGAATGCTTCGCCGCAGGAGTGCGCTTCGCACGAACAGAAGGCATCATCCCCGCTCCCGAACCAACCCACGCCCTGGCGGCGTGCCTAAGGGAAGCATTGCACTGCAAGGAAACCGGCGAAGAAAAGGTAATCTTGACGGCCCTGTGCGGCCACGCCCACCTGGACCTTCCAGCATATGGCCAGTATCTCAGCGGCGAAATAGTAGACCACGAACTATCAGCAGCAGACCTGGACCGCGCCCTGGCCGAACTCCCAATCCCAGCCACCTGACGACAAACGGTAAGGGTCCGTACCGCCACCGCACGGACCTTTTACCCGCCACCAAACAACATGCTCGCGTCGGCTGCCAAACGCAGCCGAAGAGGACAACGCAGTAGACCGGGTCTACGCAGAACCCTTGATAGAACACGTAACCCGCCGGCAGCGCCAGGTTGGCTGGCCTGCCGTCCCTGCTCGCGGACGCGGCAGCTCAACCGTAGACGCTGGTAAAGCGGGGTAAGGCGGGTGGGACTTGAACCCACGGCCAGTGCCCGCACCAAGGAGTTCGTTCCGCTGGACAAGCTCTCGGACGCGATCCAGCGATACCCACTCCAGCCTGC
>DASXXM010000632.1:0-7169 GCA_036503065.1 Pseudonocardiaceae bacterium
CGGTGGCTCCGACGGCCCGGAGGACGTGGACGCGGCCTTCGCGGAGATCGTGGCCGACCTGGAACGCGAGGGCATCGGGTCGTCCGTGGTCGAGGACGACGTCGCGCCTGTGGCTCCGGTGGCTCCATCTCGTGACGAGCCCACCGGTTGGCGTGTCCCGGACGTCACGTGGGTCGATGCGGTCGAAGCGGAGGAGGACGACCACTTCGTGCCGCCGGAGCCGCCGCCGCTGCCCCGCCTTCGGGCCGGCACGTTGTTCGGCATCCTGTTGTTGGCCGTCGGGGTTCTGCTGCTGGCCGGACCGCAGTTGATCGGGCTGGCGCCACGGGTGGCCACACCGTTGTCGCTGGTGTCGTTGGCTGCCGGGATCGGGTGGCTGGTGTTGCGGACACGGCGCGGGCCGCCGGACTCCGACCGTGACGACGGTGCGCAGGTCTGAACCGGCGGGCCGCTGCTCAGCGGCGGCGGGTCGAGTGGCTGATCAGGCCTATTCGGGCCATCGGGCCCACTGACTCGGCGGCCAGGGTGGCCGCGCCGACGATGGCCGAGTCGTCGCCGAGTTGGGCCGGGCGGATTCTGGCCAGGGGGCGGTGGCCGGCTCCGGTGACCATGCCCGCGTAGTGTTCTCGGGCCTCGTCCAGGAACAGCGGGGACGATTCTGATACGCCGCCTCCGATGACCACCACCTCCGGGTCGTACAGGTCCGCTATCAACGCCAGTCCCTGGCCGAGCCACCTGGCCAGATCGGCCATTGCCCGTTCCGCCAACGGGTCGCCGTCCCGGGCGGCCGCGGCTACCCGGCGGCCGGTCACCTTTCGGGAGTCGGCCGCGGATTCCCTGGCCAGCAGGGTGGACGCGCCCGGGTAGCGGGCCAGCAACTCTATTGCCGTCGTCGCCAGTGCCGTGCCGCTGCAGTAGCGCTCCCAGCAGCCCTTTTTTCCGCACGGGCACGGGCGGCCATCCGGTACCAGGGTCAGGTGGCCCAGTTCGGGGGCCACGCCGTAGGCGCCCCGGAACAGCTTCCCTTCCACCAGTAGGGCACCGCCTATGCCGGTGCCAAGGGCCACCAGGACGGCTACGCCGTTGCCGCGTGCGGCGCCGTAGCGGTGCTCGGCCAGGGCGGCCGCGTTGGCGTCGTGTTCCAGCACCACCGGTAGGCCGACCCGGGTGGAGATTCGGTCGGCTACCGGGGTTTGGCGCCAGGCCAGGTGTGGGGCGAAGCGGACCGTGCGTCGGTCTTCCGCGACGAAGCCGGCCACCGCGAGGCCGATGGCGCTCACGCGGTGCCGGCCGGTGAGTTCGCGGATCACCTCGGTGATCACGTCCTCCAGCGCCGTCTGGCCGGTGGGGGTGCCGGCCCGCGTCAGATCCAGGACGTCGCCGTGCGAGTCGACCACGCCGGCTCGCACGCTGGTGCCGCCGACGTCGACGCCGATGGTCAGCACTCGCCGTCCTCGGTGTTGCCGCGTCGGCGGACGGTGATGTGTTCCACCCTGTCGTCCGTCGAGCCGGCCGGCCGGGGTGGCTCGGGCTGAGCTCTCTCGGGATGGGCCAGGGCGCTGCGTAGCACGGCTACCAGGCCGGCGGCGTGTTCCGCGGCGCGGACCGCCAGTTCGGGGCGTTCGCCGCGCAGCACGGCCATACCGGCGCACACGGGGCACCAGCCGCAGGTCGTGGGTGAGTGTTCGGCGTCCGGCTCGGTTGCCAGGCGGTTCAGCCATGGCTGGGCTCGTTCGGCCAGTGCGTCGAGCAGCAGCCGTAGCTCCTCGGCCAGCCTCGCACCGGGCAGTGGCGGATCCTCTTGCGGCGGATCCTCTGTGCCGTTCGACGGGGTGGTCATCCCCTGATTATCGCTGCTGCCCCGGCGGGGCTACTCGGGCCGGGGCCACAGCGCCGGATCGGGGCGGAAGTGCACCAGGACTCCCCCGTCGTCGACGTCCGCGCCGGTCACCCGGCAGCGGCGCAACACCGGCGGCAGCGCGATCAGGCGACGCCGGCCGGCCACGGTCAGCGCCAGCTCGTCCGCGACCCTGGCCAGGTCGACGTCGGCGTCGACCGACAGCGGCACGGCGATGCGCAGTTCGTAGCGGGCGTCCAGGCCACGGCCGCGACCGGACACGGTCAGCAACGGCGCCGGGACCGGGCTGTCCCCCAATGGGTCCGACGTGGCGTACAGCTCGCGTGCCAGCTCCTGCAACGCCGGCACGCCGATCGGCTCGGCCGCCAGGTGCGGCACGGTGCGCAGCGGCACGTCGGTGGCCGCGGCCAGGTCGGCCAGGACGGCCTGCTGCTCGTCGCGCCTGGTGTGCAGCCACATCGCGGCGGCGCCGCGTCGGGGGCCGAAGACCGGGACCAGCCGGTTCGCGACCAGGCCGTCGACCCGGATGCCCTGGACGGCCAGTGCGGTGAGGGTGCGCCGGGTCTCGGCCGTGACCACCCGTTCGGGTGTGGTGACCAACCGGACGGTGGTGCGGGACCGGTCGGCGAGTGCCGCGCGCAGCGCCGTCAGCCGCTCGGCAAGGCGACCGAGCGCGTCGGCCGCGGCGTCCCACCGGTCCACCTGACGGACACCGGCCAGGCCGGCGAGCATGCCGCGCACGACCCGCCGATGGGTCGGGAACAGGCGCTCCAGGTAGCCCGACAGCGCCTCCGGCAGCGCGAGCAGCCGCAGGGTCTCCGCGGTGGGACCGCAGTCCACGACCACCACCTCCCACGGTCCGACGGCGGCCAGCCGGTACACCTCGGACAGCGCCAGCAGCTCCTCGACGCCGGGCACCACCGTCAGCTCCTCGGCGGCCAGGTCGTCGACGCCCGCCCCGGCCAGCAGGGTGCGCAGGTGGTCCCGCAGCTGCCGCCAGTTGCCGTCGACGAGGCGGCGGATGTCGAGCTGGCCGGCGAACAGGCCGTCGTCGAGTTCGGCCGGGTCGCCGTCCAGCGGCACGCCGAGCGCGTCGCCGAGGGAGTGGGCCGGGTCGGTGGACACCACGAGGGTCTTGCGGCCGGTCGCGGCGAGATGTGCGGCGGTCGCGGCGGCCAGGGTGGTCTTGCCGACGCCACCCTTTCCGGTGAACAGCAGGACGCGCATGTCAGGACCCGCCGGTTTCCACCCGCCGCTTCAGCTCCTTCAGGGCGGTGTCCATGATCACCTTCTCTGCCTTGCGGCGCAGCAGGCCGAGCAGTGGAATCGCCAGCTGCACGGCGAGGGTGTAGGTCACCTCGGTGCGGTCCCCGGCGGGCACCAGGTCGTAGCTGCCCTTCTGGGCGCGCTGCATCTGGCCCTTGACCAGCTTCCAGCTCACGCCGCGGTGGTCGGGGTACCAGTCGTAGGCCAGCGTGTAGATGTCCTTGATCGGGCCTGCGTCCAGGGTGAACTGGACCTGCTCTGCCCGGCCGTCCGCGCCCGACGTGAGCACCTCGGTCTGCTTCACCGCGTTCGTCCACTCCGGATAGGCGGCGAAATCCGCGATGACCGCCATGATCCGCTCCGGTGGGGCGTCGATGACGATGGACTGGGTGGACTCGTCGGCCATGCCGGGAGGCTACCGGCTGTGCGGCCCACCATGGCAACGGCAGTCACCAGCGCAGGACGTAGGGCGCGCCGGTGCGCTTGAAGTGCCCGACGTTGACACACTCGGTCCGGCCGATCCGCATCCGCGTCACCAACGGCTGGTGCACGTGGCCGAACAGCGACCAGCGCGGCCGGTACCGGTGGATCGCGGCGAGCAATGCCGTCGACGACAGCTCCGGCCGCCGCGCCACGACGTCGTAGCTCAGCTCCGGCACCGACGGCGGGATGTGGCTGCACAGGACGTCAACCGGGCCGAGCGCGGCGACGGAGCCGTCGAAGTCCTCGCGGGTGCGCAGGTAGGGCACCCACACGCCGGTGCGCCGCAGGGTGGCGCCCGGCGCGAGCAGGGCGCCGCCGACGAAGCCGAAGACCAGGCCGCCGAGCGGGGCCGTCTGGCCGTCCAGCACGTGGATGCCGTTGCCGGCGAACTCCGGCCACAGCGCCGGCACGTCCACGTTGCCCGGCGTGGCGTAGGTCGGTGCGGTCATCGCGCCGAACAGCTTGGTGTACTGATCCCGGATGGCCTCCTCGACGACGTCGGCCGCGTTGTCCAGGTCGGTCCACAGGGAGCGGGCGTAGGCGGCCAGCGGCGCGGACCGCCTGCCGCGGCGCAGTTCGGCGAACACGGCGACCTTTTCCGCGCCGAACACCTGGCCGAGGATGCCCTTGGAGTGGTCGTGGTAGTCGACGAAGTCCAGCAGGTCGCCGAGCACGACCAGTGCGTCGGCGCCGTCCCCGGCCCTGGCGAGGGCGTCGACATTGCCGTGAACGTCCGACACCACGTGCACCCGCATATCAGCGACCCTACGAGCAGCCGGCCGATGAATCGACCGGCCGGTTGCCGACTATGGGGCGCAGCCGGGTGCGCGACCGTCCTCGAGGACGCTCTTGAGTTCCAGCGCGATCCGCTTGGCGGCCAGTTGGCGGCGGCGGCGTTCCCGGTCCGCCGCGCGCGCCGGCATGGGGTTGGCCGTCCTGGCCCGCAGGAAGTAGTGCAGGAGCGTGCCGTCCAGCATCGGTTCCAGCCACACCTCCATCGTGCCGACGAGCGCGCCCCGCACGGTCCAGCGCAGCCCCTCGTCGCCCCGGTCGGCATAGACCGAGAGGGTGAGGTCCGGCCAGTACCGCCGCCAGGTCATCGGGTCGGCGAACGCCGACGCGACGATCTTGGGTGGCACGACGAGGAACGTCTCGTCCACGACGTCGACGGCTTGCGTGTCCCCTGCTGCTGTGTCCGCTGCTGGCACGCGGTGCAGAATGCCACGAGCGCGGGTGCTGCCACCGGTCTGGTGCCGACCGAGGTGCACACGATAAGTTTCCCACCGGTAACATTCCATGGCACGGAGGTTGACGTGCGCGAATACACCGTCCCGGCGACCAGCTCCATCTCCGACGAGGAAAACCTCACGGACATGGTGTGGGCCAACGCGGAACGCTTCGGCGACGCGGTGAGCTTCCAACGCCGGATGGACGGCACCTGGGTGGACCTGACCGCCCGGGACTTCGCCGCCCAGGTGCTCGCCGTGGCGAAAGGCCTGATCGCGGTCGGTCTGCTGGCCGGCGAGCGGGTGTGCCTGATGTCCAAGACCCGCTACGAGTGGACGCTGCTGGACTTCGCCATCTGGGCGGCGGGCGGGGTCACCGTGCCGGTCTACGAGACGTCGTCGGCCGAGCAGGTCGAGTGGATCGTGTCCGACTCGGGCGCCCGTGCGGTGATCGTCGAGACCTCGGCGCACCGCGGGCTGGTGGACGGCGTGGTCGACCGGACGGGTGAGGTTCGCCACGTCTGGCAGATCGACGGCCCGGCGGGCGGCGACAAGCCGGGTGTGGTGGACGAGCTGACCGCGCTGGGCGCCGACGTCACCGACCAGCAGGTGCACGACCGCCGGCACTCGGTCGGTGCCGGCGAGACCGCCACGATCGTGTACACGTCCGGCACGACCGGGCGACCCAAGGGCTGCGTGCTGACCCACCGCAACCTCATCGCCGAGGTGCAGGCGGGCGTCCACGCGTTCCCGGAGATCCTGCGGCCGGGCAACTCGCTGCTGCTGTTTCTGCCGCTGGCCCACGTGCTGGCCAGGGCACTGGCGTTGACCTGCGTCTACGCCAGGTTGGCGATCGGGCACACGGCGGACGTCAAGAACCTGGTCGGTGACCTCGGCACGTTCCGGCCGACGTTCGTGGTCGCGGTGCCCAGGGTGTTCGAGAAGGTCTACAACGGCGCGAAGCAGAAGGCGCACAGCGAGGGCAAGGGCAAGATCTTCGACGCGGCCGAGGCCACCGCGGTGGCCTACAGCCGGTCGCTGGACCACGGCGGCCCAGGGCTGGGCCTGCGGCTGCGGCACGCGTTGTTCGATCGGCTGGTGTTCGTGAAGCTGCGGGCCGCGCTCGGCGGCCGCTGCATCGCGGCGGTGTCCGGCGGCGCGCCGCTCGGCGAGCGGATGGCGCACTTCTTCCGCGGCGTCGGCATCCCGGTGCTGGAGGGCTACGGCCTGACCGAGACCAGCGCGGCGGCCTGCGTGAACACCCAGGCGGAGCTGCGCGTCGGCACGGTCGGCAGGCCGGTGGCCGGCACGTCGATCCGGATCGCGGAGGACGGCGAGATCCTGATCCGCGGCGACGTGGTGTTCGGCGCGTACTGGAACAATGCGCAGGCCACCGCGGACTCGTTGGCGGCGGGCTGGTTCCACAGCGGCGACATCGGCGAGTTGGACAGTGACGGTTTCCTGCGGATCACCGGGCGCAAGAAGGAGATCATCGTCACGGCCGCCGGCAAGAACGTCTCCCCCGCCGTGCTGGAGGACCGGCTGCGGATCAACCCGTTGATCAGCCAGTGCATGGTGGTGGGCGATCAGAAGCCGTTCATCGGCGTACTGGTCACGATCGACGAGGAGTTCTTCCCGGCCTGGAAGTCCCAGCACGGCAAGCCGGCATCGGCGACCGTGGCCGACCTGACGAGCGACCCGGACCTGGTCGCGGAGATCCAGTCCGCGGTCGACGAGGCCAACGGCGCGGTGTCCAGGGCCGAGTCGATCCGGAAGTTCCGGGTGCTGCCGGTGGACTTCACCGAGGAGGGCGGCGAGATGACGCCCAGCCTGAAGCTACGCAGGTCCGTGATCGCCAAGACCTTCGCCGACGACATCGCCGCGATCTACGGCTGACGCCGCGCTCAGCGGAACCGGCGACGCCCACCCCGTGCCACCAGGAACGGCACGAGGAACACCAGCGGCAAGAACGGGAAGTGGAGGAACGCGCTGCCCACGACGAGGGCAACAATCCACATGGTGATCAACACGGTCACCGCGACCCGGACCGGATTCACCCCACCCCGCAACGGCGGCCCGCTGTAACCGCGGTTGGGCGGGTACGTCCGCTGCGCCCACGGCGCGACCGCCGGCATCGGCCAGGGCTGCTGCCAGGACGCCAGCGGCGGCTTGGGCGGCGCGAGCGGGTCGCCCGGCAGGTCCTTCGTGCGGGCGCGCAGGTCAGCAACGGTCTTGCAGGTCGAGTACGCCTCGGTGCTGCGCTGCTCGAACTCCGCGAGCGTCAGCCGGCCCTCGCCGACCTGCTCCTGCAGCGCCTCTACGACACGTTCCCGGTC
>DASXXM010000633.1:0-23607 GCA_036503065.1 Pseudonocardiaceae bacterium
GCGGCCCCCGCCCCGGCGGGGTCCGAGCTGGCTGCCAGCAGCCGTGGCCTGCGCAAGACGTTCCGCGGCACGGTCGCGGTCGACCGCCTCGACCTGGACGTGCCGGCAGGCTGCGTGCTGGGCATGTTGGGCCCCAACGGATCCGGCAAAACCACCACCATCCGGATGCTGCTTGGCCTGGTCCGCCCGACCGAGGGCGAGGTCCAACTCCTTGGCCACGCCATGCCGAACGGCGCCGCGCAGGCGCTGCCCAGGGTGGGCGCGCTGGTCGAGGGGCCCGGCTTCCACCCGTATCTGTCCGGTATGGACAATCTGCGCCGGGTGGCCGCGGCCGAACCGCTGCTGCCGACCAAACAGATCACCGCGGCCGTGACCGACGCGCTGGAGCGGGTCGGCCTGACCGACGCGCGCAATCGCCGGTACCGGGCCTACTCACTGGGCATGAAGCAGCGCCTCGGTCTGGCCGCCGCGCTGCTCGTGCCGCGTGACCTGGTCATCCTGGACGAGCCGACCAACGGCCTCGACCCGGCCGGCACCAGGGAGATCCGCAGGGTGATCGCGGAGCTGCACGCCTCCGGCACCACCGTGCTGGTGTCATCGCACCTACTGTCCGAAGTGGAGGCGACCTGCACGCACGTTGCCGTGCTGCACCGCGGCAACCTGGTGGCCCAGGGGGAACTGGCGCCGCTGCTGGAAGCCGGCAACCCCACCCTCCTGGTGACCACGCCCGCCCAGACCGAAGCGGTGGAAGCGTTGCGGGACAACAGAATTGGCGTCCGCATCGTGGCAGACGGCCTGCTGGTGGACCTGGCCGGCACCACGGCACCGGTCGTGGTGGAAACGCTGGTGCGCGCCGGTGTCCCGGTGCACGAGGTACGACGGCAACGGGCCGACCTGGAGGAACTGTTCGCCCGGTTGACCGAGAACACGGACATCACCGAAACGGGGGAACAACGATGACCGCCGCGACGCTGACCGCGCCGGGCAGGCCGGTCGGGACCGCGACGCACGCGCCGCTGCGTCGGTTGCTGCGTTCGGAACTGACGGTCGTGTTCCGGCGGCCGCGCACCTGGATCGCGCTGGCGCTGCTGGCCCTGGTGCCGGTGGTGATCGCGATCGGTACCGAGATCAGGGGTCCGAGGAACAACGGTGGCGGCGGCGGAAACATCATCGGCAACCTGATCGACAACGGCTTCGTGCTGCCGATCGTCGCGCTGACCATCACCCTGACGGTGCTGTTGCCGCTGGTCGGCGCGATGTGGTCGGCGGACGCGCTGGCCGGGGAGTCGTCCAACGGCACGTTGCGCGCGCTGTTGGTGGCGCCGGTCGGCCGGGTGCGGCTACTGGTGGTCAAGTCGTTCGGCGTGGCCGTCGCGGTGCTCACGGCGTGCGTGCTGATCTCGGCCGTCGGCATGATCACCGGTCTGATCGTGATCGGATCGCACGGCATGATCACGTTGTCCGGCACCACGTTGTCGTTCGGCGGGGCACTGGGCCGGGTGGCCATCGCGACCGGCTGGGTCGCCGTGCAGGTGTGGGCGGTCTGCGCGGTGGCGCTGGCCGTGTCCGCGTGCACGGAACACCCGATGGTCGTGATGGCGGCGACGCTGGCCGGCGCGATCGTGTTCGGTGTGCTGTCGACCATCCCGTCGCTGGACTGGCTGCAGCCCTACCTGCTGACCAACTCGTGGTCGTCGCTGGCTGACGTGCTGCGTGACCCGATGCCCACCAGCGGTCTGGTCCACGGGATTCTGGAGGCCGGCTGCTACGGCGTGATCGGCTGGTCGCTGGCGCTCGCGCGGGTCGTCACCAAGGACGGCTGATCTCGGGCACGATACGACCATGAGCGAACTACTCGACGACGCAGCGATCGACCAGGGCATCGCCGGCCTGACCGGCTGGCGGCGGGACGGCGACGCCCTGGTCCGCACGGTGGAACTGGACGACTTCCCGCAGGCCATCGAGGTGGTGGATCGTGTCGCCGAGACGGCGGAACGCGACAATCACCACCCGGACATCGACATCAGGTGGCGCACCCTCACGTTCCGGTGCAGCACTCATTCGGCCGGCGGCATCACCGCGAAGGACCTGACACTGGCCGGCGACATCGACTCGACGATCGACGCGGTCCGGGCCTGATCAGTTGGCGTTGGCCTCCTCGGCCACCACGGGCACGGGCGACGCCGGCCTTGGCCGGCGCAGCGCCACCCCGATCGCCACCAGGGTGAGCAGCCCGCACGCCGGGTAGACCCACCCGAGCAGGGAGGCGTACCAGGGCCGGGAGATCACCCAGATAGAACTCTGCAGTACCAGCAGGAACGAGATCACGAAGCTGCCCACCGCGACCAGCCAGGCCACGGCGGTGATCGTCACCAGCCGTCCGCCCGCGGCCCGGCCGTAGACGAGCCACAACACCGCCGGCACCATCCACACCCAGTGATGGCTCCACGAGATCGGCGACACCAACAGGGTGAAGAACTGCACGGACACCACGCCGGCCAGCACGTCCCCGGCCCGGATCGCCGCCCGCAGCGCGAAGCACAGCAGCACGGCGGCCACCGCGGCGCCTGCCAGCCAGATCGGCCCCGATCCCACGTCGTAGCCGAAGGTTCTGGAGAGCGCGGCCCGCAACGACTGGTTGATCGCCGACCCGACCGGCCCGATCCGATCGGTCTGGCCGAGCAGGTGGAACCAGTACAACGTCGACTGTGTGGGTGACACCACGTAGGCGATCCCGACGGTCACCGCGAACGCGACCGCCGACCAGAACGCGGCGGCCCACCGCTTCGTGGCGAGGAAGTAGATGCCGGACAGGGCGGGCGTCAGCTTGATGCCCGCCGTGAGCCCGACACTCAGCCCGGACAGCACCGGTCGCGTGCTCACCATGCCGGCCAGCACGATCGCCGCCAGCAGTAGGTTCACCTGGCCGTAGTTCAGCGTGGTCCGGACCGGTTCGATCCACAGTGCCAACGCGGTGACGAACATCGCCCGACGGCGCCAGACATCCTCGGTGACGGCCTCATCGGCCCGATCCCGCGCGATGAGCCGCAACGACAGCCGAACCAGCCACCACAGGCACGCCACCGACACGATCTGCCAGAGCCACCGAACAAGCACCCACGGCAGCCACGACAGGGGAATGAAGATGACCGCGGCGAACGGCGGATAGGTGAACGGCAGCGCGAACTGCTGGGAGTACTCGGTGAGGTGCCAGTCGTAGAGCGTGCCCCGCAGCAGGCTCGGCGAGCCGTCCCGGTAGACCATGAGGTCGATCATGGTCATCTTGGTCTGCGTGGCCACCAACGCGAAATGCAGCACAACCGAAGCGCCGAGCAGCCACGGGGCGACGCTGAGTATCCGGGCCTCAATGGCACGCACGTTCACGAATCCGCTCTCCCTGTACCGGGACGATCGCCGTCCACGGTATCCGTTCCCTCGGTTTTCCCTGCACGCAGCCACATCAAACTACCGGCCGTCACCCGATCCAGTGGTACCGCCTGTGACCTGGACTACTTTCACGCCACCCGCCGCAGGGTCGGCACGTCCCCCGAAGAAAGGAGGAACACCGCATGATCCACCCAGCCAAGCGAACAGCAGCCCTGACCGGCGCGATGGCGGTGCTGGTCGTGGTCCTGATCGCCGTGGTCGCACTACCGGCGAGCGCCGCGACCAGAACACCGGACCACACCCGCGGTGACCTACTGGTCGGCGGCCTGTCCCTGACCGGCATCGTGCTCGTGGCCGGCGCCGTCCTCTGGTACACCGTCCACACCCGCCGAAGCCACTGACCTGCGAATACTCGCGATATGCAACGTCAGCAATGGTAGCGCGCCGCGAGGATGACGATCTCGTCATCTCACGCGGTGCCCTGCCCCGAACTGCGGTGACTTCGTCACACGTTGAACCTGAACTCGACGACGTCGCCGTCGGCCATCACGTAGTCCTTGCCCTCCATGCGGACCTTGCCGGCCGCTCGGGCCGCCGCCATCGAGCCCGCGGCGACGAGGTCGTCGTACGACACGATCTCGGCCTTGATGAAGCCACGCTCGAAATCCGTGTGGATCACGCCTGCGGCCTGCGGGGCGGTCGACCCGGCCGGAATGGTCCAGGCACGCGACTCCTTGGGGCCCGCAGTGAGGTAGGTCTGCAACCCCAGGGTGTGGAATCCGCTGCGTGCCAAGGAGTACAGGCCCGGTTCGGGCTGCCCGATCGATTCGAGCAGCTCGCGCGTTGACTCCTCGTCCAGTTCGAGGAGTTCCGCTTCGACCTTGGCGTCCAGGAAAACGGCATCTCCCGGCGCGACCAGCTCCCGCAGTTCCTTGCGCCGGGCCTCGTCGGTCAGCACGGCCTCGTCCGAGTTGAACACGTACAGGAACGGCTTGGCGGTCAGCAGGCTCAGCTCGCGCAGCGCTGACGAGTCCACTTCGGACCTTGCGGAGAACAGCGTCCGGCCGCTGTCCAACAGGGCCCGCGCGGCCTGCGCGTTCTCCAACGCGGGCCGGGCCTCCTTGCGGGTGCGGGCGTCCTTCTCCAGCCGCGGCAGCGCCTTGTCGAGCGTCTGCAGGTCGGCCAGGATCAGCTCGGTGTTGATGGTCTCGATGTCGCCCGCAGGGTCGACGGTGCCGTCCACATGCACCACATCCGGGTCGTCGAACACCCGGATCACCTGGCAGATCGCGTTGGCCTCGCGGATGTTGGCGAGGAACTGGTTGCCCATTCCAGCGCCTTCGGACGCACCCTTGACGATGCCCGCGATATCGACGAACGACACGACCGCGGGCACGATCCGCTGCGAGTCGAACAGCTTCGCCAGCACGTCCAGCCGGGCGTCGGGCAGCGGCACGACCCCGACATTGGGTTCGATGGTGGCGAACGGATAGTTCGCGGCCAGCACGTCGTTGCGGGTCAGCGCGTTGAACAAGGTCGACTTGCCGACGTTGGGCAGGCCGACGATGCCGAGGGTCAGGCTCACATACGCTCCACGCTGGTACTCGTCGGCCGCGTCCGCGGCGCTGCTGGCTCACTCACAACCGTCGAGTCTAGTTGCCGTTGGCGTCGCCACCGCGGCCCGGCCGTCGTGTCCGATTCCCGCCAGCCACTGTCCGACCCTGCTGGCAACATGAACGACATGCCCCGCCAATCCGCCCCGCTGGAGTCGGCACCACCGCAGGCCGCTGTCCGGCCGCGCCGTCTCGACCCGGAGCAGTCCTACCGGGCCGTGGCCGCCCGGGACGGCCGATTCGACGGCTGGTTCATCGTGGCGGTGCGTACCACCGGCATCTACTGCCGGCCGTCCTGCCCGGCCACCACGCCCAAGTCCAGCAACGTCGAGTTCTTCGCAACGGCCGCGGCGGCCCAGTGCGCCGGCTACCGGGCGTGCCGCCGTTGCCTGCCCGACGCCGTGCCCGGTTCACCGGAATGGAACCTGCGCGCCGACCTGACGAGCCGCGCGATGCGCCTGATCGCCGACGGCCTTGTCGAGCGCGAAGGAGTCCCGGGCCTGGCCGCCCGCCTGAGCTACTCGGAACGCCACCTGACCAGGGTGCTGACCGCCGAGTTGGGCGCGGGCCCACTGGCGCTGGCCAGGGCACACCGAGCCCAGGATGCCCGGCTGCTGATCGAGACGACCACGCTGCCCTTCGGCGACATCGCCTTCGCGGCCGGTTTCAGCAGCGTCCGCCAGTTCAACGACACGGTTCGCGACGTGTTCGCCGCGACACCTTCCGAACTGCGCGCGTGGGCCGCCCGACGGATGCCACGCCAGGCTCCCGGCCGCATCACCATCCGGCTGGCCCACCGCCCGCCCCTTGATGCTGCCGGTGTGCTGAACTTCCTGGCCGCCCGCGCGCTGCCGGGCGTGGAGACCGCGAGCGCGACGCACTACGCTCGCTCCCTGCGACTTCCCCACGGCACCGGCACGGCCGCCCTGACTCCCCGCGACGGGCACGTGGCCTGCACCCTGCGGCTGGATGACCTGCGCGACCTGGGCAGCGCGGTGGCCAGACTGCGCAGGCTGTTCGACCTGGACGCCGATCCGGTGGCCATCGACGACATCCTCAACACCGACCCGGCCCTGGCCGCCTCAGTCGCGGCGGTGCCGGGCATTCGCGTGCCAGGTGCCGTGGACGGTGACGAACTGGTGCTCAGAGCCCTGCTGGGCCAACAGATTTCGGTAGCGGCGGCCCGAACCGCCCTGACCCGCCTGGCGGACGCGCTGGGCGACCGGCTGCCCACGCCGGATGGCGAACTGACCACACTGTTCCCCACAGCGGCATCGATAGCCGAACACGCAGGAGAAGTGATGACCGGCCCCCGCAGAAGAATCGACGCGGTGCGGCAAGTAAGTGCCGCACTGGCCGACGGCACGCTGGCGGTACACGTCGGCCGAGACACCGACGAGCTGAGGGCCGATCTGGAGGCGCAGCCCGGCATCGGCCGGTGGACATCCGGCTATGTGCTGGCCAGGGTGCTCGGCTCCCCCGACGTGCTGCTCATCACGGACATAGCGTTACGCCGCGGCGCAGCAGCGCTGGGACTACCCGGCGACCAGGAAGGTTTGACGGCACGATCCCAGGCATGGCGCCCGTGGCGGTCGTACGCCGGCATGCACATGTGGCGCGCGGCAGCCGCCGCGTCAACGAGGAGGACAGCATGACGCCCGCACCAGCGGTCAGCACGGTAGACACCCCCGCAGGCCCGTTCACCGCGGTAATAGCCGACGACGGCGCGGTCCTGGCTGCCGGCTGGACAGGAGACCTGGCCGAACTGCGGCCCCAGGTAGCCGCCGCCCTGTGGCCGACAGACCTGCACGTACGCCCCGAACTGGGCGACGTAACCAAGTCCATCCTCGCCTACCACGAAGGCGACCTGACCGCGGTGGACGAAATTGAAGTACGCCAACGCTCCGGCGAATTCCGCGAACACGCCTGGCGTGTCCTACGCACTGTCCCACCCGGCAAGCCAATCAGCTACACGGATTACGCGGCCCTGGCCGGCCGCCCAGCCGCCATCCGAGCAGCCGCAGGAGCTTGCGCCTACAACGCGGCGGCACTGTTCGTCCCATGCCACCGTGTACTGAGAACCGACGGCACCCTGGGCGGCTTCCGCTGGGGCCTACCAGTCAAGCAGTGGCTACTGGACCACGAGACCACCATCCGCTGACCACCCACTGCCCTAGCGGTCGGCGATGGATCCGTGGCCCCGATCCGGGTGCCCGGCCATCGCCGCCCGGGCGTGACCCGGCCAACCAGCACCGACATCCAACCGGCCAGCCACAGGCAGCCACCCACACCTACCCGCCGAACAGCAACCGAACGGGCTCGCCACCGTAGTCACCAACGAGCCATTGCAGGCTCGCAGCCGACGAACCCCGCCGCCGCCGAACGCCCAGCGCCGATGCGCCGTCAGCCGAGTCACAACCGCCCTCGGCCCCGGGGCGCCGATCCACAACTGGCTGAATCCACCGGCCGCCCACCAGGCCACAGCGCCAGCCCAACCCAGATCAATCAGCCAATCCAGCACCAGCCGACCGCGATCTCCCCGACCGCCCCTGGCGGAGGGCGCGCTCGACTACCCGGCCACCAACCGATCCCGAACACCGGCCGACCCGCTGGATGCCCGATACAGGCTGGTCGATGCTCCCTGAGCGCGGATCGCTGATCACCACGTGGCGCCACCTCGGCCCCGGTAGGCGGGGCGGTCACCCACGCGGCGAGCTGCGGGCTGAACCACATGGTCCTGGCCAAGGGTCTTGTGGTCGGACACCGATCCGTCACCGGATGCGGGTACTGGTTGCACAGCCACCCCGACCAAGCTGTCCACCAACGAGCCCAGTCGTGCAGCTGCCACAACGCGATTGCGGGTGATCACACAGTCAGCGGCCGACGCTTCAGTGACTGGTCGGTACCAGCTCAGCCACGTCGCGACCGTCCGCCGATCATGCAGCCGGGAGCCGCCGACTTCACCCGTCGCACCGGTCGGCGCGGGTGGATCAGCCGGCGGTCAGTTCCAGCTTTGAGCCGGTTCTGGCCTTACATACCCGCAACCGCACCGGGATTCGCTGCCGTAATTCCTCCACATGGGACACGACACCGACCACGCGGCCACCGGCACGCAGCTCATCGAGTGTGTCCATCACCTGATCCAATGCGTCCGCGTCCAACATGCCGAATCCCTCGTCTACGAACAATGTGTCCAGTAACGCACCTCCGGTTTCCGTCGCGACGACATCGGCGAGGCCGAGAGCCAGCGACAGCGAGGCGAGGAACGATTCCCCGCCGGACAAGGTCTTCGCCGGCCGGGACTGGCCGGAGTAGTCGTCGAGCACGTCGAGGCCGAGACCGCCGCGGGTACCCCGTTGGCCGGCGGCCGCCGAGTGCACGAACGAGTATCTGCCCTGGCTCATCTGTTGCAGCCGGTGTGTGGCCGCCACCGCCACCTCGGCCAGCCGTGCCGCCAGTAGATACGATCGCAACGACATCTTGCGGGCATTCTGACCTCGACCGTTCACCACATCCGCGAGCGCGACCAGCCGTTGGTGTTCTGCCTCGACCGGCGCCAATCGCAGCCATGCCTGGGTCAACCGCGCGGCAAGACGATCGACCTCCCGCTCACGTCGTTGCGTGGCGTCGAACAGCAGGCTTGCCGCCTCGGCATCGTCGGCGGTCTCACGCGCCAGTAGCCGCGCGTCGGCCACGTCAACGACCGTGTCCGGGCGAATGTCGGCCAATTCCGGTTCGGCCAGCGCCGCGTGCGCCGTGGCGGCCTTGCGATCGGCTTCGGCCAACCGCTCCGCGAGCGCTGTCATGACAGGCTCATCCCGGGCGGCCTGAACGGCTGTCGCCGGATCGCTGAAGCCGGCCTGTTCGGCGGCTTCGGCCAGCACCGCGGCCGACTCCGACTGACGCGCTTCGGCATCAACCCGGGCCGAGCCGGCTTCGGCGCACGCCTCGAGGACCCGGACCGCGTCCAACAGGTACGCACGACGGGCCACCACATCCGGAAACGAACCCCTGGCCAGGGCCAGTCGCTCGGCACGATCGTCGATCACGTCCGCCAGCGACGCCCCGCCGGTGATGGCCGCCGTCACGTCGCCCTGAGCCTCGGCCAGCCGCGCATGCAACGCGTCGGCTTCCTGGTCCAGTGCGGTCACCGCGGCTGTTCGGGCTGGTAGCCGCGCTGCACAGGCCCGTGCCACGGCGAGTTCCTCGGTCACCGCGGCCAAGGTGCCGGACAACGCGTCGGCCGTGCGATCCGCCAGCCGTTCGCGGAGCGCCATCAGCCGATGATCGGCTTTCGCTGCCGCGCCAACCAATTGTTCGCGCCGCGTTGCGGCGGTCCGTTCGGCATCGGCGGCGGCGCACTCATCGGCATCGCTGATCTGGTGCCCGGTCGGCACCGCCGGTGCCGGGTGCACTACCGAGCCGCACACCGCACACGGGTGATCGACCCGCAATCTGCCGGCCAGTTCGGCGGCCATGCCGGCCAGCCGCCGCTGTCGGACGTCGAGCAGTGCTTCTCTGGCCAACTGGTGCCGATCAACCGCGTCGGACGCGTCCGACCTGGCGTCCGCGGCCGCCCGCGCCATACCCGGTAGTCGGAGCGCGTCGCGATGCAGTGCGCCGAGTTCGGCGACTCGATCGGCCAGACCGGTCAGCCGCCCGACTGCAAGGTTGGCCTCGTCCAGCGCGGCGCGTGCCGTCGCCACCCTGACCGGCATGCCGGTCAACAGCGCGGTGACGTGGTCGACGGTGTCAGCCGCGCTCCGTTCACACTCGGCGAGTTCGGCCAGGCGAGCTTCGTCAAGACGCTGCCGCTCGGCTTCGGCGACCAACGGCCGCAGCTCGCCCGCCTGGTCCCGTAGCGAGGCGGCACGCTCCCGCAGCGCGACAACAGCATCCGGTAGTTCGAGCACCGCGGACCAATCGGTGCCCAACTCGTGCACCGCGCGCACCGACTCCACGGCCCGCGTCTCACGCCGCCGCGCCACCGCTGATTCAGCGGCCGCCTTCGCGGCGGCCCGATGTGCGACGAGTACCGGCACGGCCCGACGCGCCGACGCCAATTCATCCGCCCACGACTGCCGCCGCTCCGTGGATCCGCCCAGTTCGGCGAGGATCTGGTGAGCGGAACGGACCCGACGAACTCGCTCGGCGAGTGCCACCAGCCTGCGGAGTTCCGCATCCGCCAGCTCGCGGGCCTCCCGCGCCTGCATGTCGAACTTCCCGGCCAGCGCGGCATCTTCGGCCAGCCGGGCGCGAACGGCGGCCAGCCATGCCGAGTCGGGTGCGTCCTCGGCGATCCCGTCGTCGGTCGGCGGCTCCTCGCCTGCCGCCTGGGACACCCTGGCCACCAGCTCCCGAACCTGCTGCCGCAATTCCTGCACGGCATGTCCGCGCGCCTGTCGTACATCGCGGAACCACCGCTCGACATCGGCGAACCGCTCCGTGCCGAACAGGCGCTCCAGCAACTGTTCCCGTTCACCGGTGTCCGAGCGGAGAAACCGGGCGAATTCACCTTGCGGCAACAGCACGACCTGGAAGAACTGGTCCGCGTTCATGCCGAGCAGCCGCTGCACGGTCCGTGCGACCTCGTCGATCCGCGTCAGACCGTCCGGGGTGTGGCCGCTCGGGGCCACACCGACCCAGGTCAGCGAGGCGCGCGCCCGCTGGATGGTCGTGCCGTCGCCGTTGCGTTTGGCACGTTCGTAGTCCGGGCTGCGGACCAGCCGGAGCCGGTGGCCCTGGACGGTGAATTCCAGGACCACTTCGGTCACCGTTTCTGGTGCCGCGTAGTCGCAGCGCAGCCGTTTCACCTCGCCACGCGCACCGGGGACCGCGCCGAACAACGCGAAGGCGACCGCATCGAGCACCGTCGTCTTGCCGGCGCCGGTGTCGCCGTGCAGCAGGAACAAGCCGTCCTGGCCGAGCGCGTCGAAATCGACGGACTCGTGGTTCGGGTACGGGCCGAAGGCGGTGAGGTCCAGTCGATGCAGCCTCATCGGGTCTCCTCCTTCCCACGCACCGCGGCGAAAGCCTCGGCGATCAGCGCACGTTCGGCGTCAACCGGCGCACTGCCTCGGCAGTCCGTGACGAAACAACAGGCGATCTCCTCGTCGTCGCGAACGTGGACGGAAGCCGGGTAGGTCAACGGCTCGCCCAGGTGTCCGCCTGCCGGCTGCCACTCCATGCGGACCGCGAACGGAAACCGGCGCTGTAGCCGGCGCATGGCGTCGATCGGCCGGACCTGATCTGTCAGTACGACGAAAAGGTAGTTGTCCACCAACTCCTCAGGCACGGGACGGACGAGTAGCTCAGCCAGTTCTCCCTGTAGCGTGGCCAGTCGGCGGGGCACGGGCAACTCAACACGCCGTACCTCGGTCAGCCCGGCGACATCCAGTTCGACCAGCCAGACGGACTTGCGATGCCGGGCCTCCGAGAACGAATAGGCCAACGGGCTGCCGGAATAGCGCAGGTGGCCGGCCAGTTCCTGCGGCCCGTGCAGGTGGCCGAGCGCGACGTAGTCGACGCCGTCGAACACCGAGCCGGACACCAGTTCCACGCCGCCGATCGCGATGCTGCGCTCGGACTCCGAGCGTTCGCCACCGGTGACGAAAGCGTGCGACAGCACGACGGATCGCGCACCGGGACGGCCGACGAGGTCGGCGCGCACCCGATTCATCGCCTCGGTCAACACGCCCTGATGTCCGCGTGCGGTGGGCACTCCCAGCGCGTGTCGAGCCAGTTCCGGCTCCAGATAAGGGATTCCGTAGAAGGCCACCGGGCCGTGCGCATCGCTGATCAGCACCGGCCTGCCGACATCGGCGATGCGGGTACGGAGGTGCAGGCCGCCTGCCGCGGCGAACTCGCCGAACGCGCCGAGCCGCGCGGCGGAGTCGTGGTTGCCGGGAATGACGACGAGTTCCGCGCCAGCCTGCCTGATTCGGGACAATATCCTGGTACACGCGGCGACCGATTCACCGGCGGGCACTGCGCGGTCGTACAGGTCCCCGGCGACCACGACCACATCGACGCGCTGGTCGACCACGAGGTCGGCCAGCCCGCCGAGCACCGACTCCTGGTCGGCAAGCAGGTCCCGGCCGTGGAACATTCGTCCCACGTGCCAGTCGGAGGTGTGCAGCACGCGCATGCCACCAACCTAGATCGACAGTCCGACGGTTCGCCGCCGGCCAACCGATTTCTCACTCGAACGTGTGTTCGATAGTGCGAAAGCACGCGAGTCCGACGATGATCGAAGAGGACGACCAAAAACCGAGGGGGAGGGCAAGGAAGATGACCGCAGTGATCAGCACCGTCGCCGCCGTGCTCGCTTTGTTGTTGGCTGGTGCCGTCGTGCTGTTCTGGCGGCTCTACCAGGACAGCACCCGGCGGACCGAGGCCGCGATGGAGACGGTGCGGGCCGAACGGGCCAGAGTGGACCAACAACAGGCCGCACTCCAGCGCTACCAGGTGGCGTTCGCCTCGATCAGCGGACGAGGCGAACTCGGCGAACGAGTGTTGGTGGAAACGGCACGCGCACTGGGCCTGCGCGAAGAACTGCACTTCACCGTCCAGACCGACCTGGCCGGTGGCGGCACGGTTCGACCGGACATGGTCCTGCTCGTCGGCGGCGGCCGGCGGGTGCCGGTGGACGCCAAGATGAGCATGGTCTGTTGGACCGAGGCGATGGAGACGGACGACGCGGCGGAACGGATCGACGCGTTGCGGGTGCACGTACGCAACATCCGTTCCCGAGCCACGGAGTTGGCCGGCAAGGGCTACCAGCGCTGGGCGGACGCGATCTACGGCACGATCATGTTCGTCCCGTCCGACGCCGCCATCATCGCCGCGCTGGACACCGACCCGGAGTTACTTCGGTGGCTGATGGACCGCAGGGTGTTCCTCTGTGGACCGACCGGGTTCGCGGTGGTCGCGTCGGCCGCGCTGTTCGCCGCCACCGATCGGGCCATCGCCGATGACGTGGACCGGGTCCGCGTGCAGGCCGCGGAGTCGCACCGCTGGGCGGGCGGCGCGGTGGACGCGTTCAACCTGTCCAGCACCCACCTACAGCGGTTCATCGCGGCTCGACGACGGGAGTTGGACGCGCTGGAGAACTTCCGCGGCTCGGTACAGCCGTTGACCGAGGCCGCGGCCAGCCCGACACCGCTGGCCGCGATCCGACGCCAGGAGGACGTGGCCACGGGCAACCCGCTCGCCCTGGGAAACGTGTCCAGCACGGAGGAGCAGCCAGCGCTCGGTGACCAACTCACCGGCACCTGACCGCCGACCAGCACACTGGAGAGGAGGACGAGCAGACAACGCAAAAAGGATGTATAACACATAGATCACGCCGACGGACGGGACATGCCACAACTAGGCTTACAAATTGGCTACGGTGTGGAAACACTACCGAGCCTTGCGAGGGCCACTTTGAACACAACACCGTCGGTCGCCTGGCCGCCCAGCGGTAGCGAGGAGGAATGGTGACCGCTACCAGTGACCGGCGGCGCGAACCTCAGGTGAGGTTCGACGTCGCAGGCTGGGGGGAGCGTTCGGCATTCGGTTCGGCCAGGGGGTGCCCATGGTGGGCGGCGGTGCTGCTGGCACTCGGCCTGTCGATCGCCGGTGCGTTCATCGACATGAAGGTGTCGGGCGCGCTCGCCAAGGTCTTCGACGGCGCGTACTTCATCGGCTGTGTCGGCGCGGTCTGCCTGGTTCGACGGCGCAATCTGTTCGGACCGATGGTGCAGGCGCCGCTGATCCTGGCGGTGACCGTGCCGGTGACCGTGCTCCTGACCAAGGGGCTGCCGTCCAGTTCGGGGATGACGGCCAAGCTGATCGCGCTGGGTGTTCCGTTGGTCACCGGTTTCCCGACCATGGCCATCACCACCGTTGCCACTGTCCTGATCGGCGGCATCCGCTTCCTGGTGCAGCGGAAACCGGCCGGAGCCGACCTGGACGAGGACAGGGCGCGCAGCCGAGGCGATGCCAGGCGGCCGGTCAATCGGTCCGACCGTCCCGATCGGTCCGACCGGGACGGCGACGTCGGCGACCGGCCCGGCCGGCCGGGTCAGGAACGCCGGCCACGCCCACCGGGCGCGGGCCGGCCGAGCCAGGATCGCGGTGCCCGGGATGAGCCGCGGGCCGCGCCCAAGGACCGGACCAGGATGCAGCCATCGAGCGGCGGGCGAGGCGACACACCCGACCGCGGCGGACGAGCCGGCGCAGGCCGGCCCGCAGTGGACCGCGACCGCGACCGAGGCCAACCGCCGGGGCAGAGCAGGGATCGCGACCGAGGCCAACAACCTCGCGCCGGCCGCCCCACCCGAGACGACGGCCGACGCCAGCCACCCCGCCGCCGCGACGATGACGACTACTGACGCCTACAACGACTCCTGGCGCCGACTGCGAACCGCGACAGCGACTGCCGACAACAACTGCCGACAGCGACAACTTCAACAAGACGCAGTGGAGGCTCGACCACCAGCGCACGAATCGGGACTGCCTTGGGCCGAACTGACACCTACTGCCGACACCGGACTGCCGAGAACGAGTACTGACACCGAGTGCCGATGCCGAGGGTCGTACCGGCACGATCAGGTGCGCGAACCGGCTCTCCCGACCGGCTATCGCAGCGCCTGCTCCACAACTCGGCTCCGTGCTGTCCACGCCTCGACGCACGGCTCTTCGACAGCCAGAAGTTCGCGGCGGCGCGCCCGCGCTTGGCGACAACACACCAAACGGTCGCCTGCACCCCGAATGGCATGTTCGCCCGCAGTTCGACCGATCGCCACCAACACGCCCGGCGAATTGGCGCAAGGAACGGCCGATCGGACGCCGGGCAGTCATGCGCTGCCGTAACAGTCGATGTGGACCGCGATCGGACTCTGGTCTGCCCTCGGCGCCCGTTGTGAGTACGTGGACGGCGGTGGGTGGGAATCGGAGCCAGGCGGATCAGGAGTCGGTGCCGCCCAGATCCTGGCGTAGTTCTCGTGGCAGCGCGAAGGTCAGTTTCTCGTTCGCCGTGGTGACTTCCTGCACGTCCGCCCAACCCCGTTCGGCCAGGAACGCCAGCACTTCCTGGACCAGCAGTTCGGGCACTGACGCGCCGCTGGTCACGCCAACCGTGTCCGCGCCGGTCAACCATTCCTCGGCTATCTCGCTCGCGTAGTCGATCAGATGCGCGGTCCGGGCGCCGGCCTGCACGGCGACCTCGACCAGGCGTTTCGAATTGGACGAGTTCTGCGAGCCGACCACGAGCACGACATCGCATTCCGGTGCCATCGCCTTCACGGCGACCTGACGGTTCTGGGTGGCATAGCAGATGTCGTCGCTGGGCGGATTCTGCAAGCCGGGAAACCGGTCGCGCAACTGGTCGACGCGCTCCATGGTCTCGTCCACCGACAGGGTCGTCTGGGACAGCCAGATCACCTTCGACGGGTCGCGGACCTGGACCTTGTCCACGTCCTCCGGTCGGTCCACGAGCTGCACATGCGTGGGCGCCTCACCAAGAGTGCCGTCGACCTCCTCGTGGCCTGCGTGGCCGATGAGGAGGATGTCGTAGTCGTCGCGGGCGTAGCGCTTCACCTCCTGGTGCACCTTGGTCACCAGCGGGCACGTCGCGTCGATGGTGCGCAGCCGCCGGTCGGCGGCCTGCTCGTGCACCGCGGGCGACACGCCGTGGGCCGAGAACACCACGAGCGCGCCCTCGGGCACCTCGTCGGTCTCGTCGACGAAGATCGCGCCACGGGCGGCCAGCCGGTCCACCACGTACCGGTTGTGCACGATCTCCTTGCGGACGTAGACCGGCGCGCCGTACGTGTCCAGGGCCTTCTCCACGGTCACCACGGCACGGTCGACGCCTGCGCAGTAGCCACGGGGCCTGGCCAGCAGCACCCGACGAGACCGTTCGTGGTGGGAAGCCGTCATGCCACCAGGGTACGGGCGGGCATCCGCCGAACGGCGGCGCCACGGGTGTCGCGCATCACCTGCGACACCCCGTCGTCGTAACGCTGGGCAGGACCGCCGGTCTGGGGCAGGCTAGACACATGAAGCCACTACCGCTGCCGGTACGGGTCGCGGCCGGTCTCGCGGTCACCGCCGTCGATCGGGCCCGGCACCTGCCCGAGAAGCTGGCCGAGCTGCCGGTGACGATGGTCAGCCAGGCGCTGCAGCTGTCCATGCGCCTGCAGCAGCAGATGACCGAACTGGCGATCAAGGGCGACGGCGCCCTCGCAACACTCCGGCCGGTCGAAGAATCACCCGAGTGGGCGACGTTCGACGAGGACACGACCACCAGCGGGTACGACGCGGGCAACGGCCGCAACGGCACCCGCTCCCGCTTCGAGACCACGGAGCTCGACGACACCGCGGATTTCGACGACCCGAGCAACGAGTCGGTCGACCCGTGGACCGCCGAGGAATCGACCATCCAGCGCGAACTGGACAACACGGCGCTGGACGACACGGTGCCGGGCAACGGCGTGGCCGACGAGCCGCCGTCGACCCTGCCCGGCTATCCCGAGGTCACCATGCCGCAGCTGCGGGCCCGCATGCGCAGGCTGACCGTCGACGAGCTGCGCGAAGTGCTCGACTACGAGCGGGCGCACGACAACCGGCCGGAGTTCGTCGCCATGCTGACCCGCCGCATCGGCACCCTGCGCGACCAGCGGTGACCGCCGGTGCGACCACCCCGGACGCTGGTTCCCCGACCAGCGCGGAAAACCCGTGGCCGGTACGGACGGTGGCCCGCAAGATCGCCGAGTGGATCAGCCGATTGGGCGAGATCTGGGTCGAGGGCCAGATCACCCAGATCTCGGCGCGCCCCGGCACCGCGACCGCCTTCGTGACGCTGCGCGATCCGGCCGCGGACGTGTCGCTCTCCCTGACCTGCTCGACCGGCATGCTGCGCGGCAGTGACACCCCGATGACCGAGGGCAGCCGGGTGATCGTGCACGGCAGGCCGACGTTCTACCTCAACCGCGGCACGCTCAGCCTGCGGGTGGACGAGATCCGCGCGGTCGGCATCGGCCAGTTGCTCGCCCGCATCGAACGGGTGCGCAGGCTGCTGGCCGCGGAGGGCCTGTTCGACAAGGCCCGCAAACGCCCATTGCCGTTCCTGCCGCGCACGATCGGGCTGATCACCGGACGGGCGTCGGCGGCCGAGCACGACGTGCTGACCAACGCGGGCGCCCGCTGGCCCGCGGTGCGGTTCCGGGTGGTCAACGTCGCGGTGCAGGGCGTGCACGCGGTGCCGCAGCTGCTCACCGCGCTGACCACCCTCGACCGGGATGCCGACGTCGACGTGATCGTGCTGGCCAGGGGCGGTGGCAGCGTCGAGGACCTGCTGCCGTTCTCCGACGAGACCCTGTGCCGCGCGGTGGCCGAGTGCCGCACGCCGGTCGTCAGCGCGATCGGCCACGAGCAGGACACTCCACTGCTCGACCACGTCGCCGACCTGCGGTGTTCAACGCCGACCGATGCCGGCAAGCGGGTGGTGCCCGACGTCGTCGAGGAATTGCAGCGGGTCAGGGCGATGCGCGATCGGGCCCGCCGCGCCCTGCACGGCTGGGTGGACCGGGAACGCCGACTGCTGGACGCACTGCGCAGCAGGCCCGTGTTGGCCGATCCGCTGACACCGTTGCGCAGGCGGACCGAGGACGTCGGAGAGCTGCGTGAACGGTCCCGCCGTGCCATGCTTGCCGTTCTCACCAGCGAGCACACGGCGCTGACCGCGACCACATCTCGCCTGACGACATTGGGCCCGGCAGCAACCCTGGCCAGGGGCTACGCCGTCCTACAGGTGGCGGACGGCGACGAGCGGATCGTGCGATCCGTGGCACAACTGGGACCGGGAACGAAGTTGCGGGTTCGGGTCGTTGACGGTTCGGCCTACGCGGCGGTGTCCACAACCGAGGGCGGGTCGGAAACCGGGAGCAGGAGATGACCATGCAGACGGCAAGGCACGCCGCGCGCGAGCCGACCTTCCTGCCGTTCGCGGTGGCGGCGGCGAGAGCCGCGGTGGCCGAGCCGGCCGAACCGCCGCTGTTGGCGTGCGCCCAGGTGGTCCGTCGCCATGCCGAATCGGCAGACGTGGCCGCGGCCGACTGCTGGACCGCGTTGCTCGCCGGATGCGACACCTCCGCACGGCGGGTCCTGCCGTCCCGGTTGCGCGAGCTGACCGAGGCCACGTCGCTGTATCTGGGCTCGCACAGCTGGTTCAGCGCGGGCTCGCCGCACCGCGGTCGGGTGACGGCCGCAGAGGCGTGGATCATCGACGCGGTCTGGGACGGGGACGGTGCCGAGTTCGCGGAGGCGTTCGCGGGGTACGACCAGGCGGTGGCGACCGCGCTGGCCAGCGTGCGCGGCCGGACCGGCAGCCACGCGTAACAGCGATCGGTGTACCGACGCCGATCAACGGGGGAGGATTGTTGTCCGGGCAGGAAAAGCAGGACCTCGACTACGAGACGGCCAGGAACGAACTGGTCGAGGTGGTACGGAAACTGGAGGCGGGCGGCCTGCCCCTCGAGGATTCGCTCGCGCTGTGGGAGCGCGGCGAGACGCTGGCCGCGGTGTGCGAACGTCATCTCGCCGGGGCCAGGGCACGGGTCGAGTCCGCGCTGGCCAGCGTCGAGTCGGTGGACGTCCTGAACCGGACGAACGGCAGCGAGTAGACCGTCAGGATCCGGCGGCGTGCACCGGCCGGCCGGTCAGCGCCGCGACCGCGAGCGTCCGGAACTCGGCTGTGGTCCCGTTGCCGGTGATGAACAGCCGTACCGAGCCGAGGTCGGCCACCCAGGACTGCTCACTGCGCACGCCGGGGTAGACCGTCCACTTCGTACTGTTCGCGGTTTCGGTGCCGGTGGCCGGCACGCTGACGTCGTCCGCCAGGCCTGCGGCGACGCGGACCAGGGCCAACGGTGTCGCGTTCGACTGGGACAGCTGCAGATAGCGTCCGCCTGCGGTGATCAAGCCGACCCGGATGGCCTTCGCGGGGCCGAGCGAGTCGACCGAGTCGGAGTTGGGCCGCCAGTCGGCCGGCAGTCGCGGCTCGCGCACCGGGAACGGCACCTGGCTCACGGCCGCCCGCAGTTCGGCGGACACGTCGACCGTCGGCAGGTTCGACGTGTTGACGGACACACCGCCGGGGCTGAACGAGAAACCCGTGCTGATTCCCGCCAGGATCAGCACGCCGACGGCCAGCACCACCATGGACAGCACCATGTCGCGCATGCCGAACCGGCCACGGCCGGTGCGGGCGGGCGGCGCGGGGCCGTCGGTCGGCTCGTCGCTCGCGTTGTCAGCCACGTGTCCATCATCTCAGGTGGTCGGCTGGTCATCGGCCGAGGTGCCGGCGGTCTGGGACAATCGGCCTGCGCAGCTCACCGACTCGGGAGGCACGATGAACACGTCGAACCCCACACCGGCCGATGGCAGGCGACGCGAGGCACCGGACCGCAACCTGGCGTTGGAGCTCGTCCGGGTGACCGAGGCCGCGGCGATGGCGGCCGGTCGCTGGGTGGGCCGGGGCGACAAGATCGGCGGGGACGGCGCCGCGGTGGACGCGATGCGCAAGCTGATCGGCACGGTGTCCATGAACGGCGTGGTGGTCATCGGCGAGGGCGAGAAGGACCAGGCGCCGATGCTCTACAACGGCGAGCAGGTCGGCAACGGTGACGGTCCGTACTGCGACGTCGCCGTCGACCCGATCGACGGCACGACGCTGATGGCCAAGGGCATGCCCAACGCCATCGCGGTCCTCGCGGCGACCGAGCGGGGCGCGATGTTCGACCCGTCCGCGGTGTTCTACATGGAGAAGCTGGCCGTCGGCCCGGAGTCGGCGGACGTCGTCGACCTGACGGTGCCGATCGCGGAGAACATCCGGCGGGTGGCCAGGGCCAAGCACAGCGACGTGTCCGACGTCACCGTCTGCATCCTGGACCGGCCGCGGCACGAGCAACTGATCCGCGACGTCCGTGCGGCCGGCGCCCGGATCCAGTTCATCTCCGACGGCGACGTCGCCGGCGCGATCTCGGCGGCCCGCCCGGACACCGGCGTGGACATGCTCGTCGGCATCGGTGGCACACCGGAGGGCATCATCGCGGCCTGCGCGCTCAAGTGCATGGGCGGCATGATCCAGGCGCGGCTGTGGCCGAAGGACGATGACGAGCGGCGCAAGGCGCTGGACGCCGGTCATGATCTGACCAGGGTGCTGCACACCGAGGACCTGGTGAGCGGGGACAACGCCTTCTTCTGCGCCACCGGAATAACCGACGGCGACCTGCTGCGCGGCGTGCGGTACCGGGCGGGCGGTTGCACCACACAGTCGATCGTCATGCGGTCCAAGTCGGGGACGGTGCGAATGATCGACGGCTTCCACCGGCTCACCAAGCTGCGCGAGTACTCGTCGGTCGACTTCGACCGGGCCGGCGGCGATGACGCCTATCCCCCGCTGCCATAGCGCTTGCAGGGAATCGTGACCATTTCGGTGGTCGAGGGGGGCAACTCGGGCTGGTGGAATGGCGTCTAGCCAGTAGCTAGATCCAGAACCAGCACCGTCGCCGATCGTCGACGGTTGGCGTGCAGGGGGTACCACGTGGTGCGTATGAAGAAGATCGTGGTCGGGTTGTCGGCATTGGTCGCCGTGGCGGCACTGGCGGCCTGTTCCTCGGCGGCGGCCAGCGGCCAGCCACGAATCGCCACCGCGGCGGCTGCCGCCGCAGCAACGTCCACAGTGGACACCACGAGTGCGGCGCCGACCACTACTGCGGCGCCCGTCAGGACCACGACCGCCGCGCCGCCGGTGACCAAGGCACCGGTGGTGACCAAGGCGCCGGTGGTCCAGGCCGCGGCACCGGTGGCCGGCGTGCCGTGTGGCGCGGCGGTCAACGCCTGCGTCAGCATCGCCACCCGCAAGGCATGGCTGATCGAGAACGGTCAGGTCGTGCTGGGGCCCGTCAGCATCATGCCGGGCCGGCCGGGTTTCCGGACGCCGATCGGCACGTTCCACGTCCTGTCCAAGTCGGCGCACTTCTGGAGCACCGCGTTCAACGCGCCGATGCCGGACTCGGTGTTCTTCCTGCCGGGGTTCGCGTTCCACATCGGCAGCCTCAGCGTCTTCTCACACGGCTGCATTCACCTTTCTGCGAGTGCGGGGGCGACGTTCTTCAACACGTTGCACGTCGGCGACGAGGTTCAGATCCTCAGCAGCTGACCGTTTCGCTGCCCTCAGCGTGACTGATGCCCGGTGCCGTTGCGGCACCGGGCATCGGTGTCCGCCAAGGAGATCCAGCCCGATGCAACCTTTCCATCCAGTTCGGGGTTCTTCCTGATGTGAACAACACGGGAGGACGGCACAGGATGTGACACCACGGTTCAACCGCAGCCCTTGAGCGGGCAGTTGGGACCATTCCCAACTTCGGCCGGCATGGCAAAGCCGGCGTATCAACACACAGCCGACAGCGACCGACCCAACCCAATTCGGGCCGAGGAAGCGGCACGGCCGGCCCTACTCGCCAAGCACCCAACCGCAACGAAGTGCTCCCAGCGAGTCAGCTCGGCACCGGCACCCGGCACACTCGACCGGCAACTCAGCCGGCCCAAATCCGCCGCACGACTCAACCGGCAGACCAATCGATCGAGTCGCCCACTGCCGACGGCCAACCAAACCCAGCCACACCACCAACACCGCTGGGTCCGGTAGGCCGATACGGCACGGGCCAAGGCGATCCAGGCCAGTCCCAACAAGCCGGCGCGACAGGTCGACCGAGGCCGATCCTGAACCAGTTCGGACAAGCCGACAGGGCAAGTCGTGATCGCTCCAGATCGGTCCTGGCAAGCCCGGCACAACAAACCAAGCGGGCCGGTCCAGGGTCGGTACTGGCGATCTGGGCGGTCCGGTGCGTGCAGGCGACCAGGTCAGGCGGGTCCGGTAGGCGGGGTCCGGTAGGCGGGTCCGGCCAAGCGGGGTCCGGTCAAGCGGGGTCCGGTCAAGCGGTTGTGGTCAGCCGGCGTTCGAGGAGTGGCCCGGGAACAGGTGCGCGCCGGGGTTCAGAGCTACCGCGATGTTGTTGACCGCGGTCGCTGCCTCGCCGAAGCCGGTGGCGATCAGTTTCACCTTGCCGTCGTAGGCCGCCACGTCGCCCGCGGCGTAGATCCGGTCGCGGGCGGTGCGCATGGTGGAGTCGACTCGGACGGCTCGGTGGTCCAGGTCGAGGCCCCAGGACTCGATCGGGCCCAGGTCGGCCAGGAAGCCGAGTGCGGCCACCACGCTCTGCGCGGCCACGGTGGTCCGGTCGCCGGTCTTCACCAGGATGTCCACCTCCTGTAGGCCCAGGTGGTCGCCACGCAACTCGGCGACCTCCGCGTCCACGATGATCGGGACGCCCAGTTCGCGGACCTGCCGGACCGTGCTGGGCAACGCGCGGAACTGGGCCCTGCGGTGCACCAGCGTCACCGACCTGGCGATCGGATGCAGCGCCAGCACCCAGTCCAGCGCCGAGTCGCCACCGCCGACCACGACCACGTCCTGGTCCTGGTGCGCAGCCAGTGACGGCACGAAGTGGACCATGCCACGGCCGAGCCAACCGTCGCCGGCCGGTAGCGGGCGGGGGCGGAACTCGCCGATGCCGGCCGTGATCAGGATGGCTCCGGCGCGTACCGACGTGCCGTCGGCCAGTGTCACGACGAGGCGGTCGCCTGCCTCGGACAGCTCGCGGGCCTGCCGGCCGAGCAGGTACAGCGGCTTGGCCTGCGCCGCCTGCTCGACAAGGGCCGTGACCAGATCTCGACCCTTGATCGCCGTGAACCCGGCCACATCGAAGATCATCTTCTCTGGATACATCGCGGTGACCTGGCCGCCCGGCTCGGGCAGTGAGTCGACCATCGCCACGGACAGCTCGCGGAATCCCGCGTAGTAGGCCGCGAACAGGCCGGATGGGCCTGCGCCGATGATCAACAGGTCAACGTCGTACTCCGCCGCTGGTTCGGCCATGTGCCGACCACCCTTTCGCTCGTGGTGGGAGCAAACCCGAGCGTAGATCCCTCTGTCCAGTACCAAACGTGGCACACGCCACACCGCATGCCGGCACCCGAATGCGGGTTCAGACTGGAGGCATGGGTGATCAGGAGTTTCGCGTCGAGCACGACACGATGGGCGAGGTCAAAGTTCCGGCGAACGCCCTGTGGCGGGCACAGACCCAACGCGCGGTGGAGAACTTCCCGATTTCCGGCCGCCCGCTGGAACGCGCCCAGATCCGCGCGCTCGGCCTGCTCAAGGCCGCCGCCGCACGGGTGAACGCGAAGCTGGGCGTGCTGTCACCGGACGTCGCCGACGCGATCGCCGACGCCGCGGACGAGGTCGCGGCCGGCAGGTACGACGACCACTTCCCGCTGGACGTGTTCCAGACCGGCTCCGGCACCTCGTCGAACATGAACGCGAACGAGGTCATCGCGACGCTCGCCACCCGCGCGCTCGGCCGCGACGTTCACCCGAACGACGACGTCAACGCGTCGCAGTCGTCCAACGACACCTTCCCCACCACGATCCACGTCGCGGCCACCGAGGCCGTCGTCGCCGACGTCATCCCGGCGCTACACCATCTGGCCGAGG
>DASXXM010000634.1:0-2249 GCA_036503065.1 Pseudonocardiaceae bacterium
CTCGATGATGTCGTCGCGGCGCAGCCGGCGAGGACTGTCGCCAACACGGCAACGGCGCAACAGAGGACACGCTTGCTCATCGCACAACTCCTCGGCGAGTTGTTCAGCTTGTGATGACGATGAGTACAGCTAGGCGGCACACCCCAGGGCAAGTAAGCTGACGTTACGATCGATGACACTGAGCGTTAGAGGATGTGACGCATGCTCGACGTCCGCAAGCTGGTCATCCTGCGCGCGATCGCGGCGGAGGGTTCCATCGCGGCGGCCGGCCGTGCCATGAAGTACACCCGCTCCGCGATCTCCCAGCAGCTCACCGCGCTGGAGAGCGAGGCGGGCACGGCACTTGTCGATCGGGCCGGTAACCGCGTCACGCTGACACCGGCCGGCCGCAACCTCGTCGAACACGCCGAGCGCATCCTGGCCGAACTGCGGGCCGCCGAGGCGATGCTGTCCACCGACAGCGCCGGTCTCACCGGCCTGTTGCGCGTCGGCGTGCCGTTCCACGAGGGCCCGCGCATCATGAGCCGCGCGCTGACCGAGGTGCGCCGCCGGTTTCCCGACATGGAGATCAGGCTGGCTGCCACCACGGATGAAGCCGGTGCGGACGCGGTCCGCCGCGACCAGTTGGACATGGTGATCGTGTCGCGCTACGGCGCCGCGCACCCGCGCTCCGCGCCGGGCCTGCGCGAGTGGGTGCTCGGCCACGACGCGCTGCGCCTGTGCGTGCCGGCCGACCATCCACTTGCGAGCGCCGGCAGCTGCACGATGGCGCAACTGCGGGACGAATCGTGGATCGTCTGTCCGGAAAGCACACTCGGCAGGCTCATGATGAGCCTGTGCGTCACGGCGGGTTTCGAGCCGAGACTGGCCGCGACCGTGAACGACATCGGCACCGCGATCGGACTGGTCGGGATCGGTTGGGGCGTCACGATCGCGCCGGAACTCACGCCGGTCGGCGCGGAGGCCAAGCTGGTCCGGATTCCGATCGACGGCCTGGACACGCAGCGGCACAGCGTCGTGATCGTCCGGGACGGCGAACACCTCTACCCGCGCATTGCCGCCGCGATCGCCGCCGTCCGGTCGGTCAGCACGGCACCGCTCGATCTCAACTGAGGAATCGCTCGATCACGGACACCAGCGCGAGCGGGGTTTCGTCCATCGCGTAGTGCCCCGCGTCGGCCAGTACGGACAGTTCGGCCCTGGGGAACCACTTCAGCCAGGTGGCGTGCATGGCGTCGGCGCCGAGGTCGGGATCGTGCGCGCCGATAACAGCCAGTGCGGGCACTGCGACGCCGTCGACGAGTTCGTGGAAATCGTCCGCCGACCAGTGCGGGAGGTAGGCATCGAACGCGTCGGCGTTGGAGCAGGCCAGTGACCGGGCGACCATGGCGTCGAGCCAGCGGGCGGGCAGTCGGTTGCCGGTCGAGCGGTCGATGATCGCCCGCCGGACCGGGGGATTCGTGGTGGCACTGGCGAAGAACGCGGCGATCGTGGCGTCGAAGCCGACCCCGGACGCGGGCACCGGTGAGATGCCGACGAGCTTGCGGACCCGCCGCGGCGCCAGCGTCACGACACGCTGCGCCGCCTTGCCGCCCATGGAATGCCCGATGACGGAGAACGTGTCCCAGCCGAGGTGGTCGGCCAGCGCGATCGCGTCCGCGGCCACCTCGTCGGTGCTGAACTCCCCGTCGACGTCCTTGGCGGCGCCGTAGCCCCGACAGTCCGGGATGGCGTAGGTGAACGCGGATTCGTCGAGGTACGGCGTGATGGCGCGGAATGCGGTCCGGTCGCCGAACCAGCCGTGCAGTGCCAGCACCCGGTGCTCGCCGGTGCCGTGGACATCGTGCGGGAGAACACTCATACGCGCTTCTTTACCAGAAACCTGGCCGTGGCCCAATCCCGCAGCAGCACGGTGCCGGCCGCCACCGCGATGCCGAGGGCGAGTCCGCCGACGACATCGCTGAGGTAGTGCACGCCGAGCACCACCCTGGACGCGCCGACCGCCAGCACGAACACGGTCGCGGCGACCGTGACCAGCGCTCGCCGCACCAGCAGCAACACCAGGATGCCGTACAGGGCAGCGGATCCGGCGGTGTGACCGGATGGGAAGGCGGCCCCGCCGGCAGTGGCGACCGGGTGGCCGAAGACCGGCCGGCTCCGGTCCACGAGTGCCTTCACCGCCGTCTCGATCCCGAGTTCGACCAGTCGCGCGACCACCACGGCCGCCGCGTCCGGCACCCGCCGCGCCG
>DASXXM010000635.1:0-1662 GCA_036503065.1 Pseudonocardiaceae bacterium
GGAGATCACCGGCATCCTGCCGACCATGTACGACCCGCGCACCCTGCACTGCCGCGAGGTCATGGCCAGGGTGGTCGAGGCGTTCGGCGACGTGGTGTTCGACTCGGTGATCAACCGCACCGTCCGGTTCCCGGAGACCACCGTGGCCGGCGAGCCGATCACCCGGTGGGCGCCCAGATCGGCCGGTGCCAAGGCGTATCGCGAACTGGCCCGCGAGGTGATCGCCAGGTGAGTTCGACGATCGTCGCCACCGTGCGGGCGGTGGCGTGACCCGACGCGCCGCAGCTGGGCGGGATGGTTGGGAACGAGCACTGCCGGGCGCGGCCGAGTTGTTCCGCTCCACCCAGTCCCGGAGCACACCTGTCCCGGCCGACCTGGACGCCCGTCCGGGGTCCGGCCGCCAGAAACACGATGCGAAGATCACCGTCTACGTGTCCGGCGAGGAGCTCGTCGCACTGGAACGGGCCAGGCTGACAGCACGTGCCGACCACGGCATCGTTACCGACCGCGGCCGCATCGTGCGTGAGGCGATCGCGGTGCTGCTGGCGGACTTCTCCGAACACGGTGCCGACTCGCTGCTGGTCCGCCGGCTGCGGGCGGACCCGGGCGAGTGACACTGGTGGATGTGAAGCACGAGCCCGTTCCCAAGCCCGCCCAGGGCCGGTTCACCGTGCACCTCGCCAACTTCGACGGGCCGTTCGACCTGCTGCTGCAACTGATCTCGCAGCACCAGATGGACGTGACCGAGGTGGCGCTGCACCGGGTCACCGACGACTTCATCGCCTACATCAGGTCCATGGGCGACGCGTGGGACCTGGACGAGACCACCGAGTTCCTGGTCATCGCGGCCACGTTGCTCGACCTCAAGGCGGCGCGGCTGCTGCCGTCGGCCGATGTCGACGACGTCGAGGACATCGCCCTGCTCGAGGCGCGTGACCTGCTGTTCGCCCGGTTGTTGCAGTACCGGGCGTACAAGCAGGTCGCCGCGATGTTCGCGGAGCTGGAGGCGGCGGCGCTGCGCCGGTATCCCCGGTCGGTCGCGTTGGAGGAGCGGTACAGCCGCTTGCTGCCCGAGGTGCTGATCGGCGTGGACGCGGCGAAGTTCGCCGAGATCGCGGCGGAGGTGTTCCGCCCGAAGCCGCCGCCGGTGGTGTCACTGGACCACCTGCACACGCCGAAGGTGTCGGTCCGCGAGCACGCCGCGCTGCTGCGGGTGCGGCTGGCCGAGCTCGGTGCGGCCACGTTCGCCGAGCTGGTCGCCGACTGCGGGCACACGCGTGAGGTGATCGCCCGGTTTCTGGCGTTGCTGGACCTGTACCGGCAGCAGACCGTGGCGTTCGACCAGGTCGACCCGCTGGGCGACCTACATGTGCGGTGGGTCGGCGGGTCCGAGCAGGAGGCGGCGGAGCGAGCCGTCACCGACACCGGTGAGGACGAGGAGTACGGGTGACCACCCCAGAACCCGAAGTCATGACAGAACCCGAATCCGACACGCCGACCGGCCCGACCACCCCGACCGGCCCGAGCACGCCGACCGGCCCGAGCACCCCGACCACCCCGATCGGCCCGGCCACCCCGACCGGCTCGATCGGCGAGGCCGGTGCGATTAGCGAGGCCGGTGCGGTCGCGGACATCGTCCTGGAGCCTGAGCCGGCGGATGCG
>DASXXM010000636.1:0-16343 GCA_036503065.1 Pseudonocardiaceae bacterium
CAGTCGGTGTCCTGCATCGGGTTGTCGGCGGCCAGCGCTGTGCCGACCGGCACACCGCAGACCGTGAGTTCCTTGCGGGAGCCGAAGTTCGCCTGCACGAACGCGCCGACCGTGTACGTGTCAGGGCCATAGTCGACGAGCCGGGACGACGTGCCGCTGCCGCCCTTGAACTGGTAGCAGTTCATGCCGGTGCCGCCACCGATCGAGCCCTCGGTGACCGGGCCCGGCCGGGCCGCGTCGATGGCCGCGACCGCGTGGGCAGGCCGGACGAAATCGGCGTTGATGTCGTTGAGGTAGCCGTCCCAGGTTTCGGCGACCACCGGCAGCAGCCAGTCCTGTGCGACGGCGGGCTTCGACCGGTTGACCCAGTCGATCACGCCGCGATGGGCCGGGCCGATCGCGTGCGTGTTGGTGATCAGCACCGGCAGCCGCAGCGCGCCGCTCTCGGTGAGCCACGTCGTGCCGGTCATCTCGCCGTTGCCGTTGAGCGAGTACCAACCGGCCGCGCAGGACACCTCGACGTCCTCGTGCGGGCGCGGCAGGACCGCCGTCACGCCGGTGCGGACCGTGTCGCCCTCGATCAGGGTGGTATAGCCGACGGCGACGCCCGGCACGTCGGTGATGGCGTTGTGCGGCCCGGTGCGGCCGGTCAGTGGGAGGCCCAGTTCACGTGCGCGCATCGGATTCTTCCAGGTCGCAGCGGGTGGCGTCGGTGGCGTAGGCCATGAGCAGGCGTTCGGCCACCGGGCGGGTGAACGTCGGCACGGCGTGCGTGAGGTGCAGGCCGAGACCGTCCTCCAGCGCGACGAGGTTGCGCGCGATCGTGGTCGGATCACGGGTCAGGTCGAACACGCCGACGGCGGCGCCGGACGCGAGCACGGCCGTGTAGAGCGCGACCTGCCGTTCGTAGAGCTGGATGTGCTTGGCCGCGTACGAGGCGTCGGTACGCGCGTAGACGCCCAGTTCGTAGAGCAGGAAGCACAGTTCGTCGGTGCGGCTGGTGGGCAGTCCGGCCCTGATCATCCCGACCAGCCTGCGCTTCGGGTCGGGCTCGGCCGCCGCGGCTGCCTCCCGTTCCGCGCAGAACCGGTCGACGGCCTCGCGCTGCACCTCGTACAGCAACTCGTTCAGCGTCGGGAAGTAGTAGAGCACCGAGCCGGTCGACATGGCCGCCTGCTGGGCGATGTCCCGCAGGCGCAGGCCGATGACGCCGCGTTCGAGGATCGCCTGGCGGGCTGCTGAGACCAGCTCGGCACGGCGCTCGTGTGCCCGGCTCGGTCGTGCCATGACCGCGATTCTTCACACAACAGTCGAAGAACACAAGCTCCATCTGTGGTCGTCAAGACGTTATCAAACAGGGTGTTGACAGCGTTGGCGCCTAGTTCTTTGATTCGTCTTCAAAGAACTAGGAGATGCCATGACCGAGTCGGCGGCACCACGACCCAGGCTGCGGCGGGGGCTGCGGGTCCTGGGCACCCTGCTCATCACGCTGTCCGCGATCACCCCGGCGTCCTCCGTCTTCATCATCGCGCCGGGCGTGCTGGGGCAGGCGGGCAGCGGCGCGTTCTGGAGCTTCGTGATCGCGGGTGTCGTGGGCGTCTTCATGGCCTTCGTCTACGCGGAACTGGCGTCGGCCTATCCGCTGTCCGGCGGCGAGTACGCGATCGTGGGCCGGACGCTGGGCAAGCTGCCCGGTTTCGTCACGCTCGGCCTGTTGCTGATCACCCAGTTGCTGATCATCGCGGTGATCGCGCTCGGCGTCGGCACGTACCTCGCGGTGCTTTTCCCGAACCTCGACGCGCCGACCGTGGCCGCCGTGACCACGGTGCTCGCCACCGTCCTGGCGGTGTTCGACATCAAGGTCAACGCCTGGGTCACCGGCGTCTTCCTGGCCATCGAGATGGTCGCGCTCGTCGTGGTGAGCGCCCTTGGCCTGTTCCATCCCGCGCGCTCGCTCGGCGACCTGCTCGTCCACCCGGTGGTGGCCGGTAGCGGCGGCACGCTCGCGCCTGCGGCCATCGGCGTCATCGGGGCCGCGACGGCCGTGGCGATCTTCTCCTACAACGGTTACGGCTCGGCCGTCTACTTCGGCGAGGAGACCAGGGACGCGCACCGAGGCATCGCCCGCGCGATCCTGTTGGCGCTGGTCATCACGGTCGTCGCCGAGTTGGTGCCGGTCACCGCCGTGCTGATCGGCGCGCCGTCGCTTGGCAGGCTGTTCGGCGCGGACAACATGATGACCTACTTCATCACGTCGCTCGGCGGTTCCGGCCTGAACACCGCGATCAGCCTGGCGATCGCGCTGGCGATCCTGAACGCCGTTCTCGCCATCATCCTGATCACCGCCAGGATGATGTTCAGCACCGGCCGCGACGCGGCGTGGCCGGCGCCGGTCAGCCGTGCGCTGGCGTCGATCCACCCGAAGTTCGCCACACCCTGGATCGCCACGATCGCGGTCGGCGTGATCGCGGCCGCGCTGTGCTACGCCAACGAGCAGTTCCTGCTGGTCACGACCGCGACCACGATCGTGGCCGTCTATGCGGCGCTGTGCATGGCCGCGGTCAACGGGCGGCGCAACGGTGCCACCAGTCACGCCGCGTACCGGATGCCGCTGTTCCCGGTAGCGCCCGTCCTGGCGCTGGCCGCGCTCGGCTATGTCGTCTACGAGAACGCACTCGACCCGAAGGTAGGGCGCCCGAGCCTCTACGTCACGGTCGGCATCGGCGTCGTGTCCGCCGCCTACTACCTGCTGGTCCTGCGCCGCCGTGGCACCTGGGAACTGCACGGCCCTGCGGACGAGTAGGCCGCAGAACCAGGTCAGCTGCCAACCGTGAATCCGATATTGGTCTAGTCCAAACTCTTGACAGTGCAAGTGGTCTAGGCCACATTCGATTGAAACTCTGGCGTCAAAGGAGCTGACCGTGAAACGAATATTCTCCAGCGTCGCGCTGGCGGTCGTCGTCGCCGGCTTCGGCGTCGTCGTCCCCGCGCTGTCGTCGCCGCAAGCCCATGCCGACAGCGCGGCCGCGCTACCGGCGTGTCCATTCTGGACGAACGTGGTGCCGCCGGTGCGCGGTGTCACGCCCTGGGTGCCGCCGTCGCAGACGGCGGCACCGGTGAACTTCACCGGCCGCCTGCCCACCCCGACCGGTGTCGTCGGCACGCTGTCCGGCGGCCAGGTGACGTTCACCCTCAACCGCGTGCCTGGCGCGCAGGCATACCGCGTGTGGCGCAACGGCCAGTCCGTCGCCTGGATCAGCGACTGGGGCCAGCCCACGCTGACCGCCGTCGACACGGCACCGTGCCAGCACGCGTTCTACACCGTGGTCGCGATGAGCGACCAGAGCGGTTCGGACGCGTCCATGGGCCAACTGTCCGCGCCATACCAGCTCTCGGCCGCCGGCACGGTCGTGCCGTGGCAGACGCCGGTCGGCAGCACCATCCCGATGCTGGTCACCTCGTACAACGATGGTGGCCAGACCGCGTCCGCCTACAACGCGCAACTCGGCGTCTGTGCCGTCGATCCCCGGGTTGTCCCGTGGGGCACGTACTTCACGGTCCCCGGCTACGGCACCTGTTACGCCGGTGACATCGGCACCTGGATCCAGAACGACACCGTCGACGTCTGGCTGCCGGGCAGCCAGGCCAACAACTGGGGCGTGCAGGACCGCACGATCACCATCATCGCCAACCCGTTCACGCACTGACCGACGAGGTGGGTCACCCGTTCCCGAACGGGTGGCCCACCTGCCCCGCCTGACTGCTACGTTGTCGACGTGGTCGGTTGGTGGGAGGTCGGCATGGAGCGTCCGAACTGGGCTCCACTGGATGTCGACCTGACTCAGCCCAGCATCAGCCGGATCTGGGACTGGTTCCTGGACGGTTCGCACAATTTCGCCGTGGATCGCGAAGTCGCGGCCGAAATGCTGGCGTTGATGCCGGAAGGCCCGCAGATGGCACAGGCCAACCGCGCATTCCTGCGCCGCGCGGTGCGCATGTGCGTGCGGTCGGGCATCACCCAGTTCCTGGACATCGGCTCCGGTATTCCCACGGTCGGCAACGTGCACGAGATCGCCCAACTGGCCGACCCGACCTGCCGGGTGGTGTACGTCGACGTCGACCCGGTGGCGATCAGCCACACCCGCCAGATCCTGGCCGGCAACGAACGCGCCACCGTCGTGCGCGGCGACTTCCGTGAACCGGACCGGATCCTGGCCGCGGCCGAACTGCGCCGGATGCTGGACTTCGACAAGCCGATCGCCCTGATCCTGGTGGCGGTCCTGCACTTCATCCACGACAGCGACGACCCGGCCGCCATCATCCGCCGGTACCACCAGGAACTGGCGCCGGGCAGCCACCTGGTGATCGCGCACGGCAGCCGGGACACCGAGGGCATGCCGCGCGAGAACCTGCATTCGGCCCGCGAGATGTACCAGCGGTCCGTGGCCCAGGTGTCGCTGCGCTCGCAGCAGGAGGTCACCGACCTGTTCGCAGGCTGGAACCTGCTCCCACCCGGCGTGGTCTGGATACCGCACTGGCGCCCCGACGACCCGATCCTCACCACCGATCCCTTCCTGCCCAACGCCGGTTATGCCGGCGTGGCACGCAAATCCCTGCATTCGAGCCCTTCTAGAACTGTCTGAAACTTCACGCCTGATCCGTGTTACGCTGTCGATCCCAACTCTTCTAGAAGTGTCAGCGACGCGGGATGGAGACAGCGATGTCGGCAGTCACCCCGGTCACCGGGCTGTTCGCGGGACCGCCGTCGGCAGACGGCCGGTTCGGCCGGTTCGGTGGCCAGTTCGTGCCGGAGCCGGTCGTGCCGGCGTGCCAGGAGTTGGCCGAGCACTTCGCGTCGGCATGGGCGGATGCGGAGTTCCGCGGTCGGCTCGCCGGGCTGCTGCGCGACTACGCCGGCCGGCCGTCGCCGGTCACCGAGTGCGTCCGGCTGTCCGCCCGGTTGGGTGTCCGGGTGTTGATGAAGCGTGAGGATCTCAACCACACCGGCAGTCACAAGATCAACAATGTGCTCGGCCAAGCGTTGTTGGCACAGCGCATGGGCAAGCGGCGGGTCGTCGCCGAGACCGGCGCCGGCCAGCACGGTGTGGCCGCCGCGACCGCGTGCGCCCTGCTCGGCCTGGAGTGCGTCGTCTACATGGGCGAGGTGGACATGGCGCGCCAGGAGCTCAACGTGTTCCGGATGCGCCTGCTCGGCGCCGAGGTGCGGCCGGTGACCACCGGCAGCCGCACGCTGAAGGACGCGATCAACGAGGCGTTGCGGGACTGGGTGGCCACGGTCGAGAACACCCACTTCTGTCTCGGTTCGGTGATGGGCCCGCACCCGTACCCGTGGCTGGTGCGTGAGTTCCAGCGGATCGTGGGCGACGAGGCACGCGAGCAGTGCCGGCAGATCCTGGCCGGGCGTGATCCGGACTACGTGGTGGCCTGCGTCGGCGGCGGCTCGAACGCGGCCGGCATCTTCGCGGGCTACGCGGACACCGGTGCCCGACTGGTCGGCGTCGAGGCGGCGGGCGGCGCGGCCATCGGTGGTGGCCGGCCCGGCGTTGTGCACGGTTCGCGCAGCATGGTGTTGCAGGACAAGGCAGGCCAGATCCAGGAGGCCTACTCGATCTCGGCCGGCCTTGACTATCCGGGCATCGGCCCGGAACACGCGCGGTGCAACGAGCTCGGCCGCGCCACGTACCCGTCTGTGTCCGACGCCGAGGTACTCGACGCGGTGCAGGTGCTCAGCCGCACCGAAGGCCTGATCCCGGCGCTGGAGTCGGCACATGCGGTGGCGTACGTCATCCGCGAGGCGGGCGGGGCGCTGCCGCCCGGCTCGACCGTGCTGGTGAACCTGTCCGGCCGCGGCGACAAGGACATGCCGCAGGTGAGCCAACTTCTGGCGGCGGAGATGACCCGATGAACCACTCGATCGGCCCGGTCGAGGCCGCCCTGCGCCGCCGACGCGACGCGGGCGGCAAGCTCCTGGTCGTCTACGTGACCGGTGGTGTCAGCGAGAACTGGCCCGACCACGTACGGGCGATCCGGGACGCCGGGGCCGACGCGGTGGAGATCGGCATCCCGTTCAGCGACCCGGTGATCGACGGCCCGGTGATCCAGCAGGCAACCATGCGGGCACTGGACCGGGGCACCACACCGGAGAGCCTCCTGGCCGAGCTGGCCGGCACGGACCTGAACCTGCCACTCATCGCCATGACCTATTACAACCTGGTCGCCCAGGCCGGCCACCGCGATTTCGCCGACCGGCTGGTGGCCGCCGGCATCCGCGCCGCGATCCTGCCCGACCTGCCGTTGGGCGAATCGGCCGAATGGGAGTCCGACGCGGCGGTCGCCGGTGTGGAAACCGTGCTGCTCGCCGCGCCGGTCACGCCGGACGACCGCCTGCGAGCCATCTGCGCCCGCAGCCGGGGTTTCGTGTACGGCATGGGTTTGATGGGCGTGACCGGAGAACGCGCGGCACCGGCCGACAGCGCGGTGACAATGGCGGCACGGCTGACGGCGATGACCGACAAACCGGTGTTGATCGGCGTCGGTGTGTCCAATCCGGACAACGCGGCCCGGATCGCCGCCGTGGCGGACGGCGTGATCATCGGCGCGCCGGTAATGCGACGAATTGTCGACGGCGCGCCGACCGGCGAGATCGCGACGATGGTCACAGCATTCCGGACCGCGCTGGACGGCGTGGCCAAGTAGCATTCCGGGAGCGAGAATCAATGATCAGGTGATGCCGGAAGGACCGCCGGGTATGGAGTCGACCCAACGTCGGGTGGCGCGCCGGCAACCCGGCGCGCCGAAGTACCTGCAGATCCAACGCGACCTGACCCGACGGATCAGCAGGGGCGAATTCCGGGTGCACGAGGCCCTGCCCGCGCAGAGCGAGCTGAGCCGCGAATACGGCGTGAGCACGATGACCCTCCGGCAGGCGCTGCAACACCTCGAGGACCAGGGCCTGATAGAACAGGTCGCCGGCAAGGGCACCTACGTACGACGGCACCGAATCCCCTACGCGGCAACAGGCCTGGGCAGTCTGGCGGACGACCTGCGCGCACAGGGCATCGCCCTGGACACCAGGGTCCTCAACGTCGACATGACCGAAACCGACGATCGACTGGCCGCCAGTCTCGGGCTGCGGCCGCGCGACCGGGTGCTGCTGGTCGAGCGACTACGCGTACTCGACGGCGTGCCCGTCGTACACCAACGCTCCTACCTGCCAGAACCGTTCGGCACCACCCTGCGGGACGCGGACTTCACCAGGGAATCCCTGTACGACCTGCTGGCCGACCGCTGCGGCGCGATCGCCGTGCGGGCAACGGAAACCATGACCCCGGTGGTGGTACCCGACCCCATCGCGGCAGCGCTGGACGTTCCGTCCGGCGCGCTGGGCCTGTTGAGCGAACGACTGACCACGGACTCGCACGAACTCCCCCTGGTAGCCGACATCGCCATGCTGGCCGGCGACCGAGTAGTGGTGACCACGGAACGCGTTGCCCGCTCGAACACCCTGCGCTACCGCGTGACCAGCACCTGAGTCAGCCTGCCCGGTCCCGAAGCGCGACCACGGCCTGATGCGCCGCCCGAACCTCCCGATCAGCGGCGGTCAGCGCGGCACGGGCCGTGGCGATGGCCTCAAGAGCCGCGTCATGGTCCTCCCGAGCCTGATTGAAACGAGCGTGCGCCTCGTCGGCCAGTTCCCTGGTCCGGGTGGCGTGCTCCTGCGCGGCCGTGAGCTCCTGCTCAGCCCGTTCCCGAGCCGCGGCACACTCCTCCTCACACCGACCGGCCTCGATCAACTCCTTACTGGGCTTCGGCGGCTCCGGCACGGGTTCCGGCTCCGGCGCAGGTTTCGGCGCAGGTTCCGGCGGGGGAGGAGCGACCGGCGATGGGGGTGGCGCGGCGGCCGGCGGGCTGGGCCGCGCCGGCCAGACCGGAGCGGGTGTAGCCATGGTCGGCAACAGCCCCATCAGATCCGCGTCCTGCTCGACGGTGCCCGCCAACCGCCCGGACCGAACGGCGGAAAGGGCAGCCGGATCAACGAGAGCGGCCTGAAACGTGGTGGTCACCTGATTCACGGTGTCCGCGCCGAGACGCAGCTCAGCCCCCGCGGCCACTTCGCGAACCACACCGTCGAGCGACCGCAACAACGCCTGCCGCGCCCGCCCGGCGGCACGAATCTGCTCCCCGTCGCCGTGCTGGTGCACCGAACGCAGCCGCTCGGCCAACTCGGTCAACTCGGCCAGCCGATCGGGATACCGGCGAACGACCTGGTTGACCAGCCAGGCGCTGACGGTCGGCTTTCGCAGCGCACCGATGCGGGCGGCCAGCTCACGGTCGCCGGCGGCGCGGGCCTGCCGCGCGCGTTCGGTGCGGGTCGGCAGGAAGTCCTCCCGCGAGCCGCGGTACAACTGCTCGACCACGGCCTCTTCGTCGATCGCGCTGGTCATCGCCACCAGCCAAACACACCGCGTGCCGTTTCGCCACGACGGACCGCTCAGCCGGAGCGGTTGCGGCTGCGCATCCGGCCGGCCACGGCGCCACCGCCGATCAGCAGGATCACCGCGGTCAGCGCCCAGCGACGTTCCTTGTCCCGTTCGGCCGCGACGCCGACCGGTGCGGGCAGGGCAGCGCCTTCCGGCAGCGTCGCCGGGACGGTGGTCGGCGGCGGGGCGGTCCGCGGCCGGGGTGGCGACGTGGTCGGCACCGTGGTCACCGGCACCACCACGGCCGGCAGCAGCGCGGGCGGCCGGGCGGCCGGGACCGGCGGCGGCATCGCGGGCGGCGGAACGGGCGGTGGCACCACCGTCGTCGGCGGCCGAGTGGTCGGGGGAGGTGGCGGACGTGGGCCGGCCGTGATGCAGCCGACCGGGCCGCCCCCACCGACCGGAACGCCGATCGACAGACAGGTTCGCGGACCTCGCCCCGTCGCGGCACCACTCGGCCAGGCGAACAGGACCAGCAGCAGCAGTGCGACACCGCCGGCCAGTGCCAAACCCTGGGCCGTTCGGCTCACTGCAGACGGCCCAGTGCGGACTGGAATGCCTCCGGGCCGATCGAGGCACCGCCCGCGAACGGATTCTGCAACTGGTAGATCGCGAACAGCAGTACCGCGAGGGCCGCGGCCATTGTGGACACGATGAGGATATGGGCTCGGACTTTCGGGCCACCGAATAGCAACGGCAGGCCGAGCGACAACAAGCTGCCGATGATCAGCGCGAACCAGATCACCGCGCTGACCCCGGAGGTCGCGTCATTGAGTCGTTGTTGGCGGTTCTGGTAGACCGACAGCAGTTGCGTCGACGCTTCGGCTTTCCTGCTGTCCTGCCAAGCCGACGTGGTCTTCGCATCGGAGATCGTTTTTTGCATCTCGATGATCGTGTTCCACCCGGCCGTGTTCACCGCAGTGCCGGCCGACATCTGCGACCATTCCGTGTTGATGGCCTGGTGCGTGTAGGACACCGCGAGTTCGCGGATGCGCGCACTCGTCTCCGGCGGCAGCTCGTTGCCGGCCCACACCACCGCGACCAGGCTGTTCGCTTCCTGGTAAGACGTGTCCCTGGCCGCGCCGACCGAGTCGAACAGTCCAATGAGGACGAATGCGATGAGCACCGCGTGCAGGCCGCCCACAATGGTGAACACCTGGCCCGCCGACTCGTTGTTCGCGGCGCGTCCCTCTTTCTCGGTGAGCCTGCGGGTCAGGTGCGCCGCCAGTCCGGCGAGTAACGCGACCCCGATGACCCAGGCCGCGCCGATGAGATAGATGTGCACTCCGGTCCCACCCTCTCGCTCGGTGCGTGCCGCGGGCACGATTTTCGAAAGGCATTCTGACTATTATGTCCGATAATGCGCGTCGGGCTGATTCGAAACGTAGCGTAGCGGTTTCCGCGGTCGCAAGACTTGACGGCGGTCTGTTAGCGGTTCACTCGTCAGCGAGGGCAAGCATTCATTCAGGTAGTTATTTCGGCCGCGCCGGCCACTCCCCGTATCCGAACCGGCGATTCGGGTGGCGTGGCACGTATTTGTCTAGGCCTTTCGTGGGCCGGACCGTTCCATCGCTTGGCCCGTCGACCTGACGACCGGATGGCCGAGCGGATGCGTCGCGACGATCGTCGCCCAAATGGCCGCAGGCCGGTCGCGCCTGGTCCGCGAAGTGGATCACAATCCTGAGAGTCAGCTGAGTCGTATATCTGACGCAAGGTGTTCCCCAACGGACAGGAAGTGCTATGTCGCTCTTCTCTCGCACGGCTCAACCTCTTGCCGTGCTGGCGGCCGTCGGCGGTCTCGTCGTCGCGATGCCGACAGCGGCTGTGGCTGGTCAGGCGCTGCCGGGCCACCACAGTGCGTTCGCGGTCCATCAGGTGAACCTGGTCTCCGACACGCCGGGCGCGGCCGCGTTGACCGACCCCGACCTGGTCAATCCATGGGGTCTGGCCCTGAGTCCCACCTCCCCCCTGTGGGTGGCGAACAACGGCACGAACACCTCAACGCTGTACACGTCGGCGGCGGACACGACGACCGCGGCCAAGGTATCCGCCATCCGGGTCACGTTCCCGGCCGCCGGCATCCTGCCGACCGGGCAGGTCTTCAACGGCGGCACCGGTTTCCTCAACAATCCGGCCATGCCCACCAGTTCTGGCCGGTTCATCTTCTCCACCATCACCGGCAGCATCGCGTCGTGGAGCCCGGTCGTCGACCCGCTGAAGGGTGACCTGGAGATCAAGGCGACGGTCCCCGGCGCGGCCTACACCGGACTGGCGATCGCCACCGCGACCGCGGGTGACGAACTGTTCGCGGCGAACTTCGCGCAGGGCACGGTCGACGTCTTCAGCTCCACGTTCGCGAGGGTGACCAAGTCCCCCTTCGCCTTCCGGGACTTCTTCCTGCCCAGCAGCTTCCACCCGTTCAACGTGCAGGCACTGGGCGGCAACATCTTCGTCGCGTTCGCCAAGGTCGACCCCAAGACCGGTCGCAACGCGGTCGGTCGCGGGCTCGGCGCCGTCGACGAGTTCACGGCGGACGGCAAGTTCGTGTCCCGCGTCGCCACGGGTCAGAGCCTTGACGCGCCATGGGGTCTCGCCATCGCGCCGGCAAGTTTCGGCAGCATCGCGGGCTCGCTGCTGATCGGCAACTTCGGCGACGGCCGCGTCAACGTGGTCTCGCCGGACCAGGACGGCGATTTCCAGCACTTCATCTCGAGCCAGCTGCACACCGCTGCGGGTGGCGTGCTGACGATCCCGTTCCTGTGGGCGTTGACCCAGGCCACCGCGTCCACCGGTGGCGCCGACGCGCTCTGGTTCAGCGCGGGCCCCGGCGGCGAGAAGCACGGTCTGCTCGGCGTACTCCGTCCCTGAACATCGGTCGTTGTCACGAAGGGCCGGCACTGGTGTGCCGGCCCTTCGTGGTGACCGGCCGGCCACGCCCGCGTGACGTGACCGGCCGGCGTCCTGTGTGGATGGTCAGTGCTTGACCAGGGTGGCCACCTGGATGTGTGGCCAGTCGATGCCCAGGAAGTTCAGGATCACCTTCTGGGTGTACTGCAACTGGAGGAAGTGTCCGTCCCCCTGCTCGCGCTGGACCTTTTCGATCCAGAAGATCGCGCTCATGCTCGTCGCGTTGGCGTTCTGCACGACGAACGGGATGTTCTCGATGCCGCCCGCGCTGCCGCCGACCTGGCTGGTCGTGTCGATGATCAGCACGGTCGTCTCGACGATCTTCTGGTTCTTGATCGCCTCCGTCAGCACGACGTTCGGGTTGGCGATCGCGCCAGCCGGAATCCCCGGCGGGAGCGGCGTGGCACTGAACGGGTCCAGGTACTGGCCGGTGACGGGCTGGCCGGCATTGGGCCCGGTCGAGAACCTGGGCGTCGAGTCGACCACGTCGATCTCCGGGCCGCTCGGCACGGTCAACGACCGGCCCTGCGCGAGCAGCGCGTCGCCGTGCGGGATCGTGGCCAGGCGCACCACGCTCGCCGGGGCGACCGGATCGGTCGTCGCCGGCAGGTTGAGCCACATCCCCGGTTCCAGATGCAGGGCGCCCTGGGTCACCGCGTCACTGATCTGCTGGAGATAGTGCACGCCCAGGAAGAAGATGTCGTCCTGGCCGGTGCCCCGGTTGGGAATCGGCGCACCGATCTGGGTGAAGCTCAGGCTCTCCCGCGTCGAGTTCACCTCGAGGAAGAACGGCTTGTTGTCGTGCTTGTCCGGCCGCGAGATGAGGCTGAATCCGGTGCCGATCCAGGTGCCCGGCAGTTCTACCAGCGGTCCCAGATCCGGGCCTGTTTCGGCGACCGGCGCGCTTGCCCTGAAGACAGCAGTCATGTGATCCCCCATTTCCGGCGAATCGCGGTGTACGCGACACGCCGCCTAACGATGTTGGCCGGGTTACCGGCTCTCCTGAAGTTCCGGCTGCTCGGCCTCGGCCGGCACGGCCTGCGTCGGCCTGCGTCGGACGTGCGCCGCGATCACCAGGCATCCCGCGAGCAGGATGATGTCCTTGAGGACGTACTGCCCCTCCAGCGTCGGCGCGTGGTCCGGGCCGCTGAACAGCTCACCCGGCATCAGCACGATCGGCGACAGGATCGCGATCGCCCACACCGACAGCGGATAGATGATCACGCGAAGTCCCCAGCCCGTGATCAAGGACAGCCCGATGATGCTCTCCACCGTGGCGAACAAGATCAGTGTCACCCGGTCCGGCATCAATCCGAAGGTCAGTGCGTGGTTGACCTTCAGTACCAGTGCCTGCGCCGGGCTGATGCCCGGAAAGTATTTGAGAAACCCGAATCCGAAGATGACCAGGCCCATGCTGATGCGTAACAGCGTGACGCTGTAGCGCTCCAGCCAGCCGTCGACCGCTCCCTGGATCTCGGTTCGCTTGTTGAGCCCCATGTTGATCCCCCCGTGTCTCGCCTGCACTGATAAAGACGTGCGGGGCGGGCGTCAGATACCGATTTGGGGCGTTGTTCACACTTCTGGGGTTTTGGTGGCATGGGTCATATCTGTTCGATACCCTGGCGGCTTGGCGCGGCAGGGCCGGGCCCCGGCTGGGCCGGGGCCCGCCGAGCTCACCGGTCCGCAGGCCGAGCGTGGATCACCACCAGATCCGACGGCAGCTCGCTCAACTCCAGCTTCACACGCCGATTGGTCAGCGTCCGCACCGCATCGTCAATGTCCTCACGAGTCAACGTCAACTGCCGACCGGGTTGGCTGGTGTTCTCCCAGCCATATCTCTGAATCACCGCACACAACAACGTTTCCACAGAAAATACACTCATTCCAGTCCCCTGGGGTCAATGCCCGGATATCACGATAACCCGTGATTTCCGGAAAAGGGTGGTCGCTAATCGATTCAGAAAAGCGACCTCAACTGGGATGGTGACGAGGATCGAAGAACCACCACTTCGGCGGCCCGGCACCCGGCCGGACACCCATACCGGCCAACAGGGCCGTGGTCAGCCCGAAGGACGGCCGGGCGACGCCGAACATCGGCCCGTTCGGGCTGGAACCGCAGGTCGAGTTGCCACCGGTGACGTCCATGATCGGATCGTTACCGCCGAGCGGCACGCGGGGACTGGGCGCGGGGAGCAACTTCGTGCCCGGCGAACTGGGTGACACGAAGTGCTCGACAGGCCAGACCTGCGGCGGCACAACGGATATCGAGGCGGCGGTGGTGGGCACAACGGCGGGCTGAGCCGACACCGGCCGGGCCGACACCGGCTGTGCCACGGGGGCAGCGGTGGTCGGCTCCGGAACCGGTGCCGCGGCCTGGGTCGTGGCCGGCGGTCGAGACCCGGCGGGCGGTGGGGGGAGTATCGGTGCCAGCACCGGAGCGGTCATGCCCATGGCCGGTCGCACGATCGGCGTGATGGTCTGAACCACTGTGTTCGTGACGTCTGTCGTAAGTGTGGTGACGTTCGTCGTCGTGAGTGCGGTGACGTTCGTGACGTCCGTCGTGAGCGTGCTGACGACCTTCGTTACCGGTGCGACAATTTTCGTCACCGATGGGATTGTGTTCGTAATCGACGTGATCGTGCCAGGCAGGCTCGGCAGATCGAGTCGTCGGATCTGTCCGATTCCATGTACCGGAACCGGATGCGGCGGTTTGGTCTCGGCGTGCGCGAGTGCGCTGCCGGCGAGCAGGAAACCGAACAGCAGACCGGCCACCACGAGCGAACGCCGCAGCAGGCCGACCACCCACGGAAGGATCGGCCCGAAGAAACCGGCGGACGCACGCATCGGCATCACCATACCGGAGCGATACCCGGCAACAGGGGTCGACAATCCCGTTACCCGCCAGGAGAATCGCGCCACTTCGGGCGTTCCGGACCCATGTCCTCCAGAAGTGGGGTTCAGCGACGCCGCGACCGTGCCGGCCGTGCGGCTTCCTCGGCCACCTCGTCGCCGGCACGTTGTTGGTGCGAGGCCACGCGGGTCGCCTCGGTGTGGCCGCGCATCACGTCCGCGGCTCGCTGTTCGTCCCCGTGCGCGATGGCGTCGATCAGCTCCGCGTGTTCCTTCCAGGACACCGTGCCGCGGGTCCGGGCCAACGGCGTGTAGTACCAGCGGACCCTGCGGTCCACCAGGCTGATCAGCTCGGTCAGCACCGTGTTGCCCGACATCTTGGTAACCAGGCCGTGCAGTTCCGAGTTGGCCGACACCACGGTCGGCACATCACCGGCGGCCACCGCCGCCCGGCCTTCCTTCAGTATCCGCCGCAACTGCTTGACGTCGTCCGGTGTCGCCGCTGCCGCCGCCAGCCGGGCCGACTCGGTCTCCAGCAGGCAGCGGACCGCGAGCAGCTGGTCGGCCTCATGCTCGGTCGGCTCGTGCACGAAGGCACCCTGCGCGGGCCGCAGGTCCACCCAACCCTCGGTCTGGAGCCGCTGCAAGGCTTCCCGGACCGGCTGCCGGCTGACGCCGAGCTGGTCGGCGAGTTCGCTCTCCACCAGGTGCTGGCCGGGCTGGAGGGCACGGGTGATGATCAACTCGACGATCGAGTCGTACACGGCCTCGCGCAGCGGCGCGGGCCGCTCCACCCGCCGAGCGGGCGTGTCCCGCAGCGCGGCGCGCATCTGCTTGCGTTGCCGGGTCATGCCGGTGTCGTCCGTGCTGTTCTGCGCTGTCACCTGTCGATCGTATCCAATCGACCTCGCGGCGGATTCGTGTCCCTTTTGTTACTATGGTGGGGAACCAGCGCCGGGATGAGTGGGTGGGGGATGACGGAACGCAAACCGGTCGGCATGAGCTTCGAGACGTGGATCGACAAGCAGGTTCGTGAGGCGACCGAGCGTGGCGAGTTCGACAACCTGCCCGGCACCGGCAAGCCGCTGGCCGGACACAACGAGCCCTACGACGGCGAATGGTGGCTCAAGGACTACCTGCGCCGCGAGGGCGCGCCGATGGACGAACTGCTGCCGACCCCGCTGCGCCTGCGCAAGGTGATCGCGCAACTGCCCGAGACCGTACGAGGGCTGCGCACCGAACAGGCCGTCCGCGACGCGGTCGCGGAGGTCAACGAGCAGGTTCGGGCGTGGTGGCGGTCCTCGGTCGGGCCGCACCTACACGTCGGGCTCGCGGACGTCGAGGCGATCGTGGCCGGCTGGCAGGCGGCACAGCCAACGGCTCCCGAGCCGGCCACACCCGTGCCGGCGCCCCGCCTGCGCTGGTGGCACCGCAACCGCTAGGCGCCCGCCGGCGAACTGTCCACATAGGCCTGCCACACCTTCTTCGGCACGCACATCCGCCACGCGTCCAGGACGAGTTCCCGCATCTCGTCGTGGTCGATCGCGGCCAGCCACACGCGCACCCAGTTGTATCGCAGGTCCGACGGGATCGGCAGGTGGAACTTGTCCGGCTCGCCCGCGACCAGCGCTTCGCGTTCCTCCTTCGGATAGCCGAATCCCATCACCGTCTCGTCCCGGGACAACGACAGGAACACGATCTGCTGCACCCGGAACTTGACGCGGTCGCGCACCACGACCTCGTACGCGCGCGGCAGTGTGGCCGCGAACGCACGCACCTCATCCGGCGAAACCGACATGGCGCGACCCTAGCCACGGGCACCGACAACCCAGGCACGATCTCGTGTGCGAATGGCCGCCGGACGACCCGCCGCCGCTACCGTGCACGTATTCACCTGCCTGGGGAAGGACGGCCGGATGGTGCTCCGTGGGATCGGTGGCTCGTGAGCGCCTGGCCGGAACTGCGCGAGGCACGAACGGTGCGCGCCGGGCGGACCACCGGCGCGGTCGTCAGCTGCAGCCTGATGGACACGATGCTGGCCGACATCCCGGTCTCCGTCGTGTTCGTCTACGCGACCGCGCCGGA
>DASXXM010000637.1:0-3283 GCA_036503065.1 Pseudonocardiaceae bacterium
CGACCGTGGCTGCTGTCCGCCGGGATCGCCGAGCGACCCCGGGTTCTGTTGTCCGAACACCGTTTGCTGGCCCGGCTGTGCGCCGCCTACGTCGCGGCACTTGCCGCCGCGGCCGAACCGGGCGACCCGGCCGGCATCGCCCAGCGCGTCGGGTCGTCGCCGCTGCCGGCCGGGCTGCGTGCCGCGTACCGGTCGGCCCTGCTGGCCGCGGAGCGCGCCGGCGGCACGCCACCGCCCGCCCTGCTCACGTCCCCGTCGGCGTTCCTGACCTGGGCCTGTGCTCCCGAAGACCAACCGGGCAGTACCCGCTGGGCCGCCGCCGTCTGGCGGGACGATGCGGGGCTGCGCCGCCGGTTCCCCGACCCGTTCGGTGCGGACGCGGACGGCTTCCGCGACTGGTGCGCCGGTTCCGGCGTGTCCAGCGGCGCCCTGCCGCCGGAGGCCGTGCCGAGTGCGCCGGACGCCGAGACCCGGCTGACCGACCAACTCGGCGTGTCCGTGCTCGGCGATGGCCGGGTGGCCGAGTTGCTGCGTGCCGCGGCCATCGCGTCGGGTCTTCCGGTGTCCACCGAACCGGATTACCCGGTCGTGCTGTGCTGTGCTGGCGTGCCGGCCGGCCTGGCGCAACGCCGGTACGTCATCGCCGTGCCGGACGACATCGCGGCCGTGTCGGGTTACCTTGGCGCCCATGAGATCTGGACGCTGTCGGCGGCCACCCGGTCCGAACTGGACGGTGTGGCCGGCGTGCCGGTGCATGCCGTGCCGCTGCCGGTGCCCGAGGTGGCGGCACTCGACGGGGTGACGCGGCTGGCTGCCAGGGACGAGGTCGGCTGGCCGGACAAGCCCGACACCGTCGTGTTCGCGGCCGTTGCCGACCACGCGCACGAGCGCGCCGACAACGCGCTGGGCGCCGTCACCGCGTTCACCGGTGCGTTCCCCGACCGGCACGACGTCCGACTGGTGCTCCTGGTCAACGGCGCGGCCGACCACCAGGCCGCGGCCGAACGGCTACGCATGGCCACCGGGGACGACGAACGGATCGAACTGGTCGAACAGGCGACGGCCACCGAACACGCCGAATGGCTGAACACCGCGGACTGCCTGCTGGCCCTGCACCGCACCGACCGGGCAGGCGCGGACCGGATCGGCCTCGTCATCGCGGACGCCGCGGCCCGTGGCCTGCCGGTGCTCGCCCCCGACAGCGGACCGACCGGCGAACTCCTGCCCCGCAGCGGCGCGTTGCTGGTGCCCGCCGGCCCGGACGGCCCGGACCTGGCCACCGTGGTGGAAGCACTGCGTGCCGTGGCCGCCGATCCGGAGGCCGCCGCCGAACTCGGCCGGACCGGCCGGACCGAACTGCTGCGCGGCCACGCCGTCGCGGTGGCAGGCGCCCGCCTGCGCGACCGGGTCGAGCACGCCTACCACACCTGGCGAGCCCGCAACGCGGCGGCGCGCCTCCCACAGGACAGCGATCCGTTGCGCCCCTTGCGTTCCGCGCGTCACGTGCTGCTGCGCGAGCCGGACGTGGCCGCCGGGTACAAGATCCCGATGGCGCCCGCGCTGCGCAAGGCCGTCCTCAGGGTGCTCAACCACTACGACACGCACCTGCGGACCGTGCTCGGCACGCTGGTCGACGGCATGGAACGCAGCATCGAGGAACTGGCCCGACAGCAGGCGAGCGGCCCGGCCGATCTGGCCGAGCTGGACGCCCTCTCGGAATCACTCGACCGGCTGAACGAACGCGTCGCTCATCTGGATGACCGACTGCTCGGCATCGATGACGGCGCGCTGCGCACCAGGGCGGACCTCGCGGGCCAACTGCGGCGCCTGGCGGAGATCGAGGACGCCGTGGTCGACGAGGCCGCCCGGCACGGCAAGCAGACCGCGACGCTGGCCGACCGGATGGACCGGCTCGCCGAGACACTCGACCGCACCCTCGACCGGATGGGCGACCTGGAAACGAGAGTCGCGCACGTGCTGCGCGAGCAGGACGACCGGACCAGGACCGGCCTGCGCACCGCGGTCGCGGCCCAACAGGCATCCGACGCGCTACGCCGCGTGGTGCTGCGCGAACACGAAAGACGTGCCCAAGATCACCCGGACGAGTTGCCGGCCAACTCGCTGGTGCTGTCCGACGCCGGCCTGCTGCGCCTGCCCGCCGACGATGGCGTGATGTTGCCGCTGCTGTCCAGCAACGGCGTGTGGGAGCCGGAACTGTCCGCGCTGATCGACTCGCTGGTCGAGCCCGGCGGGGTCTTCGTGGACATCGGCGCCTACGTCGGCTACCACACCCTCCGGGTGCTCAGCCGGCTGGGCACCAGCGGCTCGGTGGTCGCCGTCGAGCCGGCCGCCGATGCCACGAGCCTGTTGCGGCACAACGTGTCCATCAACGTGTCGGACGCCGTCGCGGACCGGCTGACGGTCGTGCCGGCCGCCGCATGGGACACCGCGGGTCAGCTGGCCGTCGAGCCGGCGATGACCGGGGGAGTGCTGGTCCGGCCACTGGCGCCGGATGCCGATGGCGAACCGGTGACGGTGCCGGCCGTGCGGCTGGACCGGGAGTTCGAGACCGTGGCCGGGCTGCGCGGCATGCCGTTGACCGTGGTGAAGGTCGACATTCCCGGTCGGGGTCATCGCGCGCTCGGCGGCCTGGTCCGGCTGCTGCGGCGGGATCGGCCGCACGTGTTCTGCGCGTTCTCCGCCACACAGACGAGTGACATCGGAGACGATCCGATAACGGTCTTGCGTGAGTTCGATACCTGGGGTTTCGACGTCCTGATGGTCGGCGACCGCGAACCGTCCACACCACAGGCGATTGTCGACGCGAATGAGGGCCGACACAGCGTCATGCTCTGGCTTCGGCCGCGCGGCAAACCCGCGTGAAAGGACCGTCCACAGGTCGCTGACCAGCCGATTTGACTCGCAGTCCTGCCATGGGTAACTTTCTCCACGTCGCGAAGAACACCGGACGGAACAGGACTTGAGAGCCTGGCGGGGACGGTGCGGCAGAGAAGCTCCCTGGTCCTGGACTAGGAGGCGAGGTCGAGTTCGGCCCGGTGTTGACAGCCAGAACTCGCTCTGCTAAGCTTTCGCGGCACTCCTGGAACGACTAAGGCTCCAACGGTCATCCATGACCGAGGTTACTTGAGCCGGACCAGGACCAAAACGCTTGAGAACGATATTTCTGCCCCGTTCCGTGTGCTGCCCTTGTGGGTGGTGTGTGGCGGTGTGCGTGTGTTCTTTGAGAACTCAACAGTGTGTCGATATGCTAGTAGAGCTCTAG
>DASXXM010000638.1:0-6945 GCA_036503065.1 Pseudonocardiaceae bacterium
GACCGCCGTGGCGGGCGAACTGGGCCTGCCCCGCTCGACCACGTACCACCTGCTCGCCGAGCTGGTGCGGGCCGGTTTCGTGACGCATCTGCCGGAGGACCGCAGGTACGGCCTCGGCGTCGCCGCGTTCGAGGTCGGCTCTGCCTACCTGCGCCACGATCCGCTGGAACGCCTGGCCCGGCCGCTGCTGCACCGGCTGGTGGTCCTGGTCGGCCGGACCGCGCATCTGGGCGTGTTGCACGGGCGGGAGACCCTGTACCTGGTGCGTGAACAGCCGGAACGCCCACAGACCCTGGTCACGGACGTGGGTGTGCGGCTGCCGGCCCAGTTGCCCGCGTCCGGCCGGGCGATGCTGGGCCGCCTGCCGGCCGCGCAGGTACGGGCCCTGTTCCCGTCCGCGGCCACGTTCGTGAACCGGACCGGCCGCGGTCCGAGCGACCTGCCGTCCCTGCGCCGCCTGCTGGCCACCGAACGGCGCAGGGGCTGGGCGGTCGAGGACGGCCACGTCACCGCGGGCTACGCCTCGGTCGCGGCACCGGTGCTGGACCACGGCGACCGCCCGGTGGCCGCGATCAGCGTCACGTTCCGCCACGAGTGCCCCGACGAGCGCGACTGCGGCCAGGACTGGCCGGACCTGGCCGCCGACGTACTGGTCGCGGCAGCGGAACTGTCCACCCGGATCGGCGGCCGGCCCGAGCCGCTGAGCGGCCCGGGCCGGTGAGGTTGTGCGCAGATCAGCCAGGGATTTTGAGTTCCGCCTCCTCCTCGGCCAGCTCAGCCTTGGTGGCCTCCACCATGGCCTGCACCTTCTCGGCTGGCGAGGCGAGACTGACAGCGAAGTAGAAGATGATCAGGCTGAACACGGCCACGGTGGCCAGGTCCCACCACTCGGGTATCACGTTGCGGTAGCCCCAGTTGCCGTACCGGCCGAGCAGGCCGATCAGCAGCGTCCCGGCCAGCCACGGCCAGATCCAGGACGATGCCCGCCAGTCGATCTCCGGCCGGTCTTCCGATTTGGTCCGCGCCAGTGTGATCTCGAACAACACCCGGCCGATGAAGATGGACACGATGAGCTTCAGAGTGGTGTCGAATCCGCCCCAATAGATGATCAGGTTGGCGAAGACGAATGCGAGCGGGGACAGCACACTGGCGGCCGGCAGCCGATAAGGACGCAGGCGGTCCGGGTCGCGCAGGCGCAGGGCGGTCAGCGAGACCGGGGCGAAGGCGTACATGATGGCCGTCGCCGACGTGACGATGTTGACCAGCGACTGCCAACTCGGGAACGGCAGGAACGACAGCTCGCCGATCACGAACGCCACCAGGATCGACCACAACGGCACACCGCGGAGGGTCAGCCTGCTCATCACCGCCGGCAGCACACGTGAACGACCCATCGCGTAGGTGGCACGCGCCGACGTCCCGATGTAGATCAGGCCGGTACCGGCCGGCGAGATGAACGAATCGACACGGAGCACGAAAACCAGCCAGCCGGCACCGAGACCAGCCGCCAGCGAGGCGTAAGGGCTGAAGTCGCCGGTCGCGATCGGGCTGGCCCAGCCCTTCGTCAGGTTGGCCGGGTCAAGTGCGCCGATGAACGCGACCTCCAGGAGGAGGTAGACGGCGGTGCCGATCAGCATGGCCGCGATGATGGCGCGAGACATGTCCTTCTGCGGGTTCCGTGCCTCACCACCGACCTGGAGTGCCTGTTCGAAGCCCTGCAACGCGAACACGACACCGGCTGGCAGCGCGGCGAACACGCCGTGCGCGCCGAACGGGGCGAACCCACCACCCGCGCTGAAGTTGCTGCCGTTGAACCGCAGCGACACCAGCACGACGACGGTCACCAGCGGCACGGCGGTCTTCCAGATCACGGTGACGGTGTTGCTGTCGGACAACAGCTTGACGCCGACGATGTTGATCAGCGTGAAGACGATCATCAGGAAGGAGGCGATGCCGATACCGCTCGCCGTCAGCGTGCCGTCGGTGTGCAGCATGTTGAGATTGGTCTTTACCCACGAAATGCTGTTCAGATAGGACAGACTGGCCAAGACCTCGATGGGGGCGATGGCAACAGCCTGCAGCCAGGTCGACCAACCAGCGGTGAAACCGGCCAGCGTGCCGAAGGCGAACAGCGGAAAGCGCGCGGTGCCACCGGAAGCCGGATACGCGGCGCCCAGTTCGGCGTGGACCAGGGCCAGCACCGCCAGCATGATCGCCGCGAGGATCCAGGACAGCAACGACGCGGGCCCCGCCTTCGTGGCCGCGGTGAGCGCACCGAGCAGCCAGCCGGAGCCGATGATGGAGCCGAGCGAGATGAAGGTCAGCCCGTAGAAGCCGACCGACCGTTTGAGGGTTCCACCCCCGCTGCCGACCACGCCGCTGGATACCGATGTTGCCATCCGGTGCCTCCGCTCCCGGGGTGTCCCGAGTCGTTGCCAGCGCGAAGAGTCGCCCGTCCGCGCATTGGTGGCATCTTGCAACACTTGGCCTTAACGCACTACAACAATCAAGTAAACGTTAAGACCGCCTGGTCGGCAACGTTAACGACGAGCTTGCCCAGACAGAGACCAGCCCCGTGTCAACCAATGGTTACCCGAAAGTAATGGTTGACCCGGGGTTGGTCCAGCCAGCGGCTGATTACTCGTACTCAGCCAAGTCCGACCGACTTCAGCCAGTTCTGGGCCACCGTCGATGCGTCCGGGTGGCTCGGGCCGGCCAGCGTGGCGTCCAACTGCGCGAGCGTCGCGGTGTCCAGTTTGGCCTGAACCGCGTTCAGCGCGGCGCTGACCGTGGCGTTGTCCTTGCTGGTGTTGACGATCGGCACCACGTTCTGCGCGGCGAAGTTGCTCTTCGGGTCGTCCAGGATGATCCAGCCGTTGGCCGGGATCGAGCTGTCCGTGGTGAAGATGTCCGCCGCCTGCACGTTGCCGTTCTTCAGCGCGGCCACGGTCAGCGGGCCACCGGCGTCCAACGCCTTGAACGTGCCGAACACGCAGTTGTAGTGCGACTTGAACCCGGGCAGGCCGTCGGGCCGGGTCTGCAGCTCCGGCGGGCCGCCGAAGGTGAGCTGACCGCACACCTGCGCGATGTCGGCGATGGACTTCAGGTGGTATTTGTCCGCGGTCGCCTTGGTCACCACGATGGCGTCCTTGTCCTGCGCGGTGGCCTGGTTCAGCGCGGACAGGCCAGTTGGCAGGGCCTGCTTGAGCGCGGTGTACACCTCGTCCGTGGTGACCTGGGTGGCGTTCTTGTTCAGGTACTGCAACAGGGTGCCGCTGTAGTCGGGGATCAGGTCGATCGAGCCGTCCTTCAACGCCGGGAAGTACGTCTCCCTGCTGCCGATGTTCAGGTGCTTGGTGACGGTGACGCCCTTGGCGGTCAACGCCGCCGCGTACACCTCGGCGAGCAGGCGGCTCTCCGCGAAGTTGCCGGAGCCGATGGTGATGGCGCCACCCGACGCGCCCGACGAGGGCGGCGCATTGCTGGACAACGGGTTGCTCGATCCCCCGCAGGCGGTCAACCCGAGTACCGCGACCGCGGCGGTCACGAGCCCTACGACGGTTCGCTTCATGAGCTGCTTCCTTCTGTGTGCACGGCCCGCGTTCCGGTGGCCGGGATCGATGAGTTTCCGGTGCTGCGTGCCCTGACACGTCGACGGGTCAGGCCGGCCTGGTTGAGCCCTGGCGACACGACGACGCGCTGCACCGCGACCAGTACCAGGTCGATCACGATAGCCAGCGCCCCGACCAGGAGCGCGCCGGCCAGGGCCTGCTGGTAGACCTCCTGTGCGATGCCGTCGATGACGAACCGGCCGAGGCCGCCGAGGCCGACGGCGGCCGCGATGGTGGCGGTGGCCACGACCTGCAGCGCCGCGCTGCGGATGCCGCCGAAGATCAGCGGCAGGGCGTTGGGGATCTCGACCCGCAGCAGGACCTGCCACGCCCGCATGCCGACGCCGCGCGCCGCGTCCACCACGGCCGGGTCGACCGCGCGCACACCGGCGTAGGTGCCGGCCAGCAGCGGCGGGATGCCCAGCACGGTCAGCGCGAGGACCGGCGGGGCCAGGCCGAGCCCGGACGCCAGGACGACGATCGTGAGCAGGCCGAGCGACGGCAGCGCACGCAGGCCGTTGGCCACGCCGACCACGGCGAACCCGCCACGCCCGGTGTGCCCGACGACCACCCCGATCGGCACGGCGATGACGAGGGCGAACAGCATGGCCAGGCCGGTGTACTCCAGGTGTTCCACCAGCCGGGTCGGCACGCCGGTCGAGCCGCGCCAGTGCGCGGGATCGGTCAGCCACTGACCGAGCAGGCCCCAGAGGCTCATGAGCCCACCCTCGTCCACGGGGTGGCCAGCCGACCGATGAGCACCAGCACGACATCCGTGACCAGCGCCAGGACCAGCGACGCGACGACGCCGACCACGATCTCGCCGATGAAGCTCTCCTGGGCGCCCTCGGTGAACAGGTCGCCGAGCCCGCCGAGGCCGATCAGGGCGCCGACGCTGACCAGGCTGATGCTGGACACCGCGGCCACCCGCAGGCCCGCGATCAGCACCGGGATCGACATCGGCAGGTCCACCGCGAAGAACCGGCGCAGCGGCCGGAAACCCATCGCGGTGGCGGCGGCCCGCACGTGCCATGGCACCGATTCCAGAGCGTCCACAACGGACCGCACCATCAGTGCGACGGTGTAGATGGCCAGCGGTACCATCAGGTTGATCGGGTCGAGGATCCGGGTGCCCAGCACGACCGGCACCACGATGATCAGCGCCAGCGACGGAATGCTGTAGATGAAGCCGAACAGGTAGAAGAACGTCGCGCGCAGGACCCGGGACTGCGTCGCCACCCAGCCGAGCGGGATGGCGATCACCAGGCCGATCAGCACCGGGATCAGCGCCAGGTACATGTGCTCCCCGGAGAGCCGGAAGACCAGTCCCCAGTGCGCGTTCAGCCAGGCGGTCATGTCGGGATCTCACCCGAGCTGCGCGCCTTGGCCAGGGCGCCGAGCACGTCGGTCGCGTCGACCGAGCCGAGCACGGCGCCGTCCGCGTCCACCGCGATGCCCAGCGCCGCGGGCGAACTCAGCGCCGAGTCCAGTGCGCTGCGCAGCGAACCCGCCGTGATTCCGGCACTCGCGTCCACCGTGTACAGCGAACCGCCGCGGATCAGCAGGTCCTCCGTCACCGCGGTGGCATCGTCCACTGTGGCCAGACGGTCCGCGTTCAGCCAGCCGGCCGGACGGCGTCGCTCGTCGACCGCGACGGCCCAGCCGTCGACCAGCGCCGCCTTCGCGTTCGCCGCCGTGCCACCGAGTTCCACCAGGGACAGCCTGCCGAGGGTGAGGCCGGCGGCCGCCAGGAAGCCCAGCGCGCGGTAGCCGCGGTCCCGGCCGACGAAGGACGCGACGAAATCGTCCACCGGCCGGGCCAGCAGGGCGGCGGGCGGGTCGTACTGGGCCAGCACACCGCCGGTGCGCAGCACGGCCACCTTGTCGCCGAGCTTGACCGCCTCGTCGATGTCGTGCGTGACGAACACGATGGTCTTGGCCAGTTCGGCCTGCAGCCGCAGCAGTTCCTCCTGCAGGCCCTCGCGGACGATCGGGTCGACGGCGCTGAACGGCTCGTCCATCAGCAGCACCGGCGGATCCGCGGCCAACGCCCGCGCCACGCCGACCCGCTGCTGCTGGCCACCGGAGAGCTGAGCCGGATAGCGCGACGCCATACCGGCCGGCAGGCCGACGATCTCCAGCAGCTCGGCCGCCCTGGACCGCGCGGCCCTGCGGCTCTGCCCGGTCAGCACCGGCACGGTGGCCACGTTGTCCAGCACCGTCCGGTGTGGAAAGAGACCGGCCTGCTGGATGACGTAACCGATGCCACGGCGCAATACCGGCGGATCGGACTTCATGATGTCCTTGCCGTCGATCAGTATTCGGCCGCCGGTCGGGTCGATCATGCGGTTGATCATCCGCAGCGAGGTGGTCTTGCCGCAGCCGGATGGGCCGACGAACACCGTGATCCGGCCCGCGTCGATGGTCAGGCCGAGTTCGTGCACCGCGATCGTGCCGTCCGGATACTGCTTGGTCACGGCCTGGAACTCGATCACCCGAGGTCCTCCCGGTCGTGACGGCCACTCGCCGGCCGCCGCAGATTCGCAAGACCCTAGTCTGCGCCACCGACGATCGCAGAACGTTTCACCATCTGATCACGGTGGCAGGACGTGACCAGATTGTCACGAGCTGGCTGTCGGCGTCGGGAGCGGGCCCGCGGCGATGAGGGCGTGGAAGTCGCGGACCGGCACGGCTTTGGAGAACAGCCAGCCCTGGTAGGCGTCGACGCCCATGCCGCGGAGCACGTGGAACTGGGTCGGTGTCTCGACGCCCTCCGCGACACAGTTGCGGCCCATCGCCCTCGACATGTCCACGACCGCGCTGGCCACCGCGAAGTCGGACGAGTCGTTCCCGACGCCCGCCACGAACTGGCGGTCCACCTTGATGATCTGGACCGGCAACTCCTTGAGCCGGGCCAGCGACGAGTAGCCGGTACCGAAGTCGTCGACCGCGAACCGGACACCACGGTCGACCAGCTCGGACATCGCGGCCAGCGACCGGTTCGGCAGGTCGATCAGGCTGGTCTCGACCAGTTCCAGCACCACCCGCTCCCACGGGATGCCCGCCTCGAGCACCGCGTTCGCCACGATGTCCACGAACTCCGGATCGCCGGGCACCAGGCCGGCCAGGTTGACCGCGACGGACACCGGCTTGCCGCAGTTCGTACCCCAGGTCGCCGCCTCGCGCAGCGCGCCGCGCAACACCCAGCGGTCCAGCTCGCGCATCAGGCCGCCCTGCTCGGCCACCGGCAGGAACACGTCCGGCGCCAGCATGCCCCGGTCCGGGTGCGGCCAGCGGACCAGCGCCTCCGCGGTCTGGATCGCGCCGTCCGGCC
>DASXXM010000639.1:0-3077 GCA_036503065.1 Pseudonocardiaceae bacterium
GGAGGTCCGTCTGGTCGGCCGTGATGTTGCGGGTGCCGTCCTTGAACCCCATGAGGTTGCGCGGTGTCGCCTGGCCTGCGCCGGTGGACGCCGTGCGGCCGAACCCGGTCTCCATCCAGCGCGGCACCACGGTGCCGGTGCCGATCCTGGCCAGGTTGCGGACCGCGTGGTAGGCCACCTGAGGGTCGTCCGCGCAGGCCTGGATCGCGATGTCGCCGCCGGTGTAGGCGGGGTCGAGGCTGTCCAGTGGCAGCGGCGGCACGGCAACGAGCGCGGCGGGACGTCGCCCGGCCAGCCCGAACCGTTGGTCGAACAGGGTGGGGCCGTAGCCGATGGTGATCGTGAGGCGGCCGGGCAGCAGGCCGTCGGCTTCGCCGGTGTCCGGCGGCGGCGACTGCGGCGCGAACCGGCCGGGTACGGGTTGGCCCTTCGTCATCGCCTCGGCCGCGGCCGTCCAGTCGCGCAGCATGTCGCGCAGGTCGGCAGGCGCGGTCGCGGTCACGTCGAACGTGGCGAACAGCAGGCGGTCCTGTTGTGCCGTGGTGATACCGCCCTGGTGGGCCGCGCGAAACGGCACGACCTGGCCGGCCGATTCGTGCTGAGCCGATTCGTGCTGGGCCGAGTTCTTCCGGGCCGAGTCGGCGACCGCGAACCCGCCTGCCGCCAGCCCGGCCGCGCCGAGCGCGCCGAGGCCGAGCATCCGGCGTCGGGACACGTCCATCAGGCGACCTTGCCGGCGACCTTGGACATCTCCTCCGCGAAGGCGTTGACCAGTTGGGACAGGGACTTGCGCTGGGTGTCGCCGACCGTGGCGTAGTTCACGAAGCCGGTGTTCAGGTAGCCGGGACTCTGTTCGAAGGGCGCCAGCGCCGTGACGACCGCGTCATACCGGTCCCGCACCGCGGTGGCCAGGTCGGGGTCGATCGTGCGCAATGCCGGCGCCAGCACGGTGAACGCCCGCATCGAGCCGTCCAGGTTGGCCTGGAAGTCGACGAGGTCGATGTGCGAGTAGCGCTCCTCCTCACCGGTGACCTTCGTCTTCTGGATCTCGTCGATCAGCGAGGTCGCGCCGTCGGCGATCTCGGCAGGCTGGTAGGTGGCCCGGCCGACCAGCGTCTCGAGCTTCGTTACGTTGGCCAGCAACGCGTTCGCGTACGCCGGCGCGCCGGCCAGCGTGTGCTGCGCGAACATGAGCTGCTCGATCCGGTGGAAGCCCTGGAAGTCGGCCGGCTTGTCGAAGTCGTCGACGCGGCCGTCGATGTCCAGGTCCAGGCTGCCCCAGATCTCCGCGACCGGCTCGACCCGCTCGTAGAACACCCTGGCCGCCCCGTACCGGACTTCCGCCAGTTGGAGGTCGCCGGCCTGCACAGCGTCTACAAAGGACTGTGTGCTGGTCGTGAGCTGGTTGACCTGTCCGGTGATCCAGGTCGCGTACTGCTGGGTCGCGGTGACCAGCGCCGGGTTGGCGCGCCAGGACGCGGTCGACCGGCCGGTCACCGTGAAGTCCCACTTCTCTTTGACGGCGCCGGGGCAGTAGAGCTGATAGCTGCCGTTGTCCAGCCGTAGCGAGAAACCGCCCGACAGGCCCGGCGACAGGTTCTCCTGCTCGCCCAGCATCCGGCCGCCGGACAGCAGTTCCGCCTCGGACACACCGCTGGCGTTGTTGTTGGTCACCTTGAAACTCACCACGCCGGCCGGCGTGGACGTCGGGTTCGGCTGGCAACCGGCGTCGGTCAGCGTGACGGTCACGTCACCGGTGCCAGCAGCCGTCGGCTGACTGACGCACGCGGCTGTGAACAGGCCGAGCACCAACGGAACCAGCCGCCGTGCTCGCGGCAACAGGACGACACCGAGCATCGGCACCAGATAGACCAGCCAGCCGACCACTTCGAGCACGGTCGGCCGCGCCTGGATGCCGAGCACGCCGGTGAACAGCGACTCCAGCGGCGTACCGGTCCTGACCAGCCACGTCAGGTTCAGCGCGGGCGCCTGGCCGAACGTGATCCAGCCGCCCTCCCACGCCGTGTGCAGGGTCGACATGACGAGGCCTGCGGCGACGACCACCAACACGGCACCGGTGACCTTGAAGAACCGGGCCAGGTTCAGCCGGACCCCGCCCCGGTAGACGCCGTACCCGATGCCGGCCGCGATCGCGACACCCAGCAGCGCCCCGGTCAGCGCCTGCGCGGAATTCCGGCTGTGCTGTGCCACGGCCAGCAGGAAGACCACGGTCTCGAAGCCCTCCCGCAGGACGGCAAGGAACGCCATCGTGACCAGCGCCCGGGACGAACCCTTGGCCAGCGCGGCGGTCGCCGCGCCGACGAGCTCGCCCTTCATGTCCTTGGCGTGCCGGCTCATCCAGAACACCATGTAGGTGACCATCACCACGGCGAACGCGCCGATCACCGTTTCGAGCCGCTCCTGTCGGGTGAAGTCCAGCGAGTCGGACAGCAGGTGCAGCCCGACGCCGAAGGCGACGCAGATCACCGTGGCGATGCCGACACCGAGCCAGACCTTCGGCAGCGCGTCCCGCCGGCCGTTCCGGCCGAGAAACGCCGCGATGATGCCCACGATGAGCGCGGCCTCCAGGCCTTCCCGCAGTCCGATCACGAACGTCGGCAACATCAGCCACTCCATTAGGTTTGCCTCAACTAACTTAGGTAAGCCTATCTATAGAGACACGGAGTGCCCGCTGTCAACCGTCTGGACTACCGTCTTGGTCCATGGATGTGCTGGTCATCGACCACCCGCTGGCCAAGGCGCGGCTGACGACGCTGCGTGACGCCCGCACCGACAGCGCCGCGTTCCGGGCCGCGTTGCAGGAACTGACCGTCATGCTGGTCTACGAGGCCACGCGGGGGGTGGCGGTGCGCGAGGAGCGCATCCACACACCGGTCGCGCAGACCGTCGGCCACTACCTGGCCAACCCGCCGCTGCTGGTGCCGGTGCTGCGGGCCGGGCTGGGCATGGCCGACCAGGCGCACAAGCTGATCCCGGACGCCCGGATGGGCTTCGTCGGCGTGGCGCGGGACGAGGACACGCTCACGCCGACGCCCTACATGGAGTCGCTGCCCGAC
>DASXXM010000640.1:0-2385 GCA_036503065.1 Pseudonocardiaceae bacterium
CGTGGGCGGGCGGGGGAAAAGCAGCGCTGTCTACTCGGGGCGCAACGTGCACGGGATAACAGTGGCATGAGATCGAGCCGGGACAAATGGGTAGTGGCCCCCCAGATTCGGGACGTCGGCAGTAAATGCGGAAAGTAGTCAGCCGATCACGGCGTGAATCTGGGGCCGGACTACCGATGTGACTACCCACCCGTCGGGGCGACGCTGCCAGCAGGACGAACGACGGGAGCGGTGGAGACCACGATGGCGTTGCCGGATCTCGGCTTCAGCGTGCTGCAGGAGAAGGTGTACCGCACGCTGCTGGCCAACCCGATGTGCAGCGCGAGTGCCCTTGCCGAACGCTTCGCGGTGACCGACGACGAGCTGGCCAGCTGCCTGGACGGCCTGGTGGATCTGGACGTGGTCCGGCCGGAACCGGCGGCGGCCAGCGGCGTCGCGGTGCGCGACCCGTCCGTCGCGCTGTCCCAACTCGTCGAGCGCATCCAGGACGACCTGTTCGAGCGCCGCCGCCGCACCGCGGACACCCGCGCCGAGTTCGACGCGCTGATCGCGGCGCACCGCAGGGGCCAGGGCGCGCCGACCGCGGCCGGTGACACCGGGATCGAGCTGGTCGCGGACCTGGACCAGGTGCGCGAACGCCTGGACGAGCTGTCGTTCTTCACCAGCACCAGCGTCTACTCGGTGCAGCCGGGCAGCCGGCACAGCGCCGAGTCGGCCGCAGCCGCCCGACCGCCGGAACTGCGCAGCCTGCGCCGTGGCGTGGACATCCGGGTCATCTACGACAGCAGCGTCCTCGACGACGAACACCGCCGCGCGCAACTACACGACGCGGCCGCGGGCGGGGTGCGGATTCGGCTCAGTGACACGCCGTTGCAGCGGCTGATCATCATGGACGAGCGGGTGGCCGTGGTGCCCGTCGACCCGGCCGGCGGCGACTCCGGCGCGCTGATCGTGCGCCAGCCCGGCCTGCTCGACGGCTTCGTCCGCCTGTTCCACCTGCTGTGGTCGGGCACCACGGAACTGGACTCAAGCCCGGTCGGTCCGGACGATCTGACCGAGGACGACCGCGCCCTGCTGGCCCTGCTCGCCGCGGGCGCCACCGACGAGGCGGCCGCCCGCGAGTTCGGCATCTCCGAGCGCCAGGTGCGCCGTCGGGTCGCCGTCCTGATGCGCAGGCTGGCCGCACGAAGCCGATTCGAAGCAGGAGTGCTCGCCGTCCGGAGGGGTTGGATCTGATGAAGGGAGTGTCCACAATGGCCAGCAACGCAACGGTGCGCCGCACCCGGCCACGCGCCACCACCACCCGCCCACCGACACAGCCGCGTTCCGACGTCCGGCCGGACAACATCGTAGGTGTTTTCTGCTGGGACTGAGCCCCTCAGACCACACCGGTCTTGCGCGGCCCGGGCACGGTGTCGTAGAGCCGGCGGTGCGTCCGCCGGTAGATGCCCTTGCCGGCCAGATGCCAGAACAGGCGGATCGGCGGTGGCACCAGCCCGAGGAACGCCTTGCGCTCGTCGTCGGTCGCGTCCTGCAGGAACAGGCCGAGGAAGACGAACGCTGTGCCGTTCTTCGGCAGCGACTCCACACCCCGGTCGCCGAGCGCCTGCCACTCCGCCTGCGTGAGATGCTCGGTGACCAGCGGCAGGATCTCGGCCTCCTCCTCGGCGAGGTGCTCGTCCACCAGCGCGGACGCCTCGGCGAAGACACCGACCAGCTCGCGCCCGGCGACCGCGTCGCCGGTGACGCGCCACCCGGGCAGCAGTTCCTCGATCCGGTCGATCAGCACGGCCAGCTGCTTGTGCTGGGATTCCATGCGGTGCACCAGTTCGGTATGCAGCGTGACCCGTGGCAGCAGGACCGGCCACAGTAGATCGTCCTCGGCGGCATGGTGGTGGTGCAGCAACCCGACGATGCCGGCCAGGTACCCGCCGACCAGCTCGGCCCGTTCCCGGTCGCCGGTCGCGACCGACCCGACCAGCCCGGGCGCCTCCCGGAACTCCCGCCGGAACGCCCGATGGACGACCACCATCTCCCACGTGTCGACCGCCATGTTCCCCCCTGGATGGACCGCCTCTGTGTGGCTTCGGAGTGTGCTGTCCGGGCACCCGTTCTGGCCACCTCGTTCCGCCATGTGTACCACCGCACCGCCCTGACCTGCGAATAGCCAGATTCGGGGTGTTCCGAACAGTGGAACGCGTTGTCGTGGGTCGCCCTTATGGTCGTCTGGTGAGAGCGGGCCCGGACTTCGAGCGTCGCAGCGACCCCTACCGGCACGAGCTGCTGGCCCACTGCTACCGGCTGCTCGGCTCGACCCACGACGCGGAGACCCGCCTGTGGGAGGCACTGCACCGGGCATGGCACGCCTACCCGCGGTTCGACGCC
>DASXXM010000641.1:0-6441 GCA_036503065.1 Pseudonocardiaceae bacterium
CATGCGCATGCGCTACGTCGGGCGGGTGCTCAGTGACTGGCGGGGCCGTACCGGGCTCACCGGGGATGTCGTCGCCGAACGTCTCAACTGGGCTCGGTCGAAGATCAGCAAGCTGGAGAACGCGAGCCAGACCATCACCGCCACCGACGTGATCAGCATGGCCGTCGTGTACGGCGTGTCGGAGGCCGAACGGGACGAGCTGGTCGAGGAGGTCGAACACGCGACGGAACGCGGCTGGTGGCTCTCCTACGGGGATGCGGTGACCGCCAAGCAGTTCGACCGGTACGTGGACTTCGAAACAGAGGCCGTTTCACTGGTTAACTTCGAAATAGACCTGATCCCCGGCCTGCTGCAGACCGAGGACTACGTGCGAGCGATTGCACACGCATTCACTCCTTCGGCGGATCAAGCGGAGATCCAGCACCGGGTCGAGGTTCGCAAACGGCGGCAGGCCCGGCTGTTCGCGGATCATCCGATCGAGTTCGACGCCGTGGTGAACGAGGCCGCGCTGCACCAACGTGTCGGTGGCCGAGATGTCATGCGTACCCAGCTGAAACACCTGGCCAGGATCGCGCACCTGCCCAACGTCTCGATACGGATGGTGCCCTTCGCCGTCGGTGCGTACCCGGCCATGGGACGCCCGTTCGTGATACTGCGCTTCGATCGTCCTGAGTGGCCGGATGTCGCATACCAGGAGAATCTCAACAGCTGCATCTACGTGGAGAATCCAGTAGACGTCAAGCAATACACTGCCGGTTATGCCGGCTTGTGCGAACGTGCCCTGAGCAAGGACGAGACGCTGCGGGCGATCGACGCGCTGGCCGGCACGTTGTGATCTGTGATGCGTTTGTCACCAAGGAGAAAGTGAACGACATGCAGGCGACCGACTTTTCCGGCGCGGTGTGGCGCAGGAGCAGCCACAGCGGTGGCGACAACGGATCACAGTGCGTCGAGGTGGCGATGCTCGCCAACCGCGCCGCGCTGCGCGATTCGAAGATCCCGGCCGCCCCAGCCCTGGTCTTTCCCGCCGGCACCGTGGCCGCGTTCCTCGCGGCGGCTGGTGCCGGGGAGTGGGACCAGTGTTGAGTCGGCACTGAATCGGCACCACCCAGCACGAATCAGCACCCGTGTCAGCACGGCAATGGAGGGCCAGCACCAAGCTGGCCCTCCATTCTGTTTGCCCGGCCAGCGTTTCTTGTCGGCCGGAACCGAGTAGGGCGATTGTCGCAACGGTCACGCAGGGACAGTTGCGTCCGCCGACCCCCGTGCTCCGAATGGAATCCCGTCGGCTGATATGGGAAGGCCGCCGATCGGGTGATCGCGTCGTTCGGTGCCGACGGCACGGCAGGCCGCGCGGTGCTCGACCGGCTGCTGACCGCGTCGGGTCGTTCACCGAGTTGGCCCAATTGATCACCGGTATGGGTGCGTGACGCTGCGCACCCGGCGCAGCCGCGTGCGTGAGTCGGTGACTAGCATCGGTTTGTTCGCCGTCCAGCCAGCAAGTCAAGCCAGCAAGGAAAGGTCGTGGCACAGGTGCCCGTCAATGTCGCCGTCACCGGTGCGGCCGGTCAGATCGGCTACGCGCTGTTGTTCCGTATCGCGTCCGGCCAGCTGCTCGGTCCCGACACCGAGGTCAAGCTGCGGCTCCTGGAGATCCCGCAGGCCGTGCAGGCCGCCGAGGGCACCGCGATGGAACTCGACGACTGCGCGTTCCCGCTGCTGCGCGGCACGGACGTCACCGACAACCCCGAGGTGGCCTTCGACGGCGCCAACATCATCATGCTCGTCGGCGCCCGCCCGCGGACCAAGGGCATGGAGCGGGGCGACCTGCTCTCGGCCAACGGCGGCATCTTCAAGCCGCAGGGCAACGCGATCAACAAGGTCGCCGCGCCCGACGTGCGCGTCCTGGTGGTCGGCAACCCGGCCAACACCAACGCCCTGATCGCGCACACCCACGCGCCGGACGTGCCGGCCGACCGGTTCACCGCGATGACCCGGCTGGACCAGAACCGGGCACTGGGCCAGCTCTCGCTCAAACTCGGCGTGCCGGTGTCGGAGATCAAGAAGGTCGCCATCTGGGGCAACCACTCGGCCACCCAGTACCCCGACATCCACCACGCCGAGGTCAACGGCAAGAACGCCGCCGTCGCGGTCAGCGACGACGCCTGGCTGCGCGACACCTTCATCCCGACGGTGGCCAAGCGCGGCGCGGCGATCATCGAGGCCCGTGGTGCCTCGTCGGCCGCGTCCGCCGCCAGCGCCGCCGTCGACCACGTGCGCGACTGGGTCCTCGGCACCCCGGACGGCGACTGGACGTCGGCCGCGGTGGTGTCCGACGGCTCCTACGGCGTGCCGGCGGGCCTGATCTCGTCGTTCCCCGTGGTGTCCACCAAGGGAACGTACGAGATCGTCCAGGGCCTTGAGATCGACGCCTTCTCCCGCGAGCGGATCGACGCGTCAGTGCGCGAGCTGGTCGAGGAGCGCGACGCGGTGGCGGGACTCGGCCTGATCTGATCCCGCCCTACGCTGTTGGGGAGCCGGTCCGCGATCGGCTCCCCAAACGCGTATGAGGGGGACGGATGCGACCAGGCGCGGCCGGGATCGGGCGGATGCTGCACGGGGATCGCACGGTACTGAAGACCGAAGTCCGGAAGGGCACCTGGCGCCGGATGTTCCGGTTCGTCTGGCCCTACCGTGTGATCCTGTCGATGTTCCTGCTGATCGTGGTGCTGGACGCGGTGATCAGCGTGGTGAACCCGCTGATCTACCGTGAGATCATCAACGGCGGCATCCTGGGCCGCAACGCCGGACTCGTCGTTCAGCTCGCACTGCTGCTGGCCGGGTTGGCCGTCGTGGACGCGGGTTTCTCGATCCTGCAACGCTGGGTCTCCGCACGGGTGGGCGAGAGCCTGATCTTCGACCTGCGGATCGGCGTGTTCGGCCACATCCAGCGCATGCCGCTGGCGTTCTTCACCAGGACCCAGACCGGCGCGTTGATCAGCAGGCTCAACAACGACGTGCTCGGCGCCCAGCAGGCCTTCACCGACACGCTGTCGTCGGTGGTGTCCAATCTGATCACGGTGCTCCTGGTGCTGGCCACGATGCTGGTGCTGTCCTGGCAGATCACCCTGGCGGCGCTGGTGATCCTGCCGGTGTTCGTGATCCCGGCGCGGCGGATGGGCAAGCGCCTTGCCGCGATCACTCGCGAGTCCTACAACCTCAACGCCGAGATGAACACCACGATGACCGAGCGGTTCAACGTGGCGGGCGCCCTGCTGGTGAAGCTGTTCGGCCGGCCGAAGGAGGAGCTGTCGGAGTTCAGCGGCCGCGCGGGCCGGGTCAGGGACATCGGCATCACGTCGGCGCTGTACGCGCGGCTGTTCTTCGTCGCCCTGCTGCTCACCGCGTCGATCGCCACCGCGCTGGTCTACGGCTGGGGTGGTGTGCTGGCGATCCACGGCGTGCTCAACGTGGGCACCGTGGTCGCGTTGACCTCGTATCTCAACCGGCTCTACGGGCCGCTGATCGGCCTGTCCAACGTGCAGCTGGACGTGATGACCGCGCTGGTGTCCTTCGACCGGGTCTTCGAGGTGCTCGACCTGCCGCCGATGATCGCGGAGCAGCCCGATGCGCGGCCGATCCCGTCCGGTCCGGCCACGATCCAGTTCGAGCACGTCGACTTCACCTATCCCAGCGCGGAGGAGGTGTCGCTGGCGTCCCTGGAATCCGTTGCCGTGCTGGACAACACGGTGTCCAACCCGGTGCTGTTCGACATCGACTTCACCGCGCAGCCGGGGCAGCTCGTGGCCCTGGTCGGCCCGTCCGGCGCGGGCAAGACCACGATCAGCTACCTGACCGCCCGTATCTACGACACGCGGGCGGGCGCGGTGCGGATCAACGGCGTCGACCTGCGGGACGCCACCATGGCGTCGCTGTCGGACACGGTCGGCATGGTCACCCAGGACGCACACCTGTTCCACGACACCATCCGGGCCAACCTGCGCTACGCCAAGCCGGACGCCACCGACGCCGAAATAGTGGCGGCACTACACGGCGCGCAGATCAGCTCGCTGGTCGAGTCGCTCCCGCAGGGCCTGGACACCGTGGTCGGCGACCGCGGCTACCGCCTGTCCGGTGGCGAGAAGCAGCGGCTGGCGATCGCCCGCCTGATGCTCAAGGCGCCCAGCGTCGTCGTGCTCGACGAGGCAACCGCCCACCTGGACTCCGAGTCCGAGGCTGCGCTGCAACAGGCGTTGGCCGTCGCACTGCGCGACCGGACGTCGCTGGTGATCGCGCACCGCCTGTCCACGGTCCGGGCGGCCGACCAGATCCTGGTGATCGACAACGGCCGGATCGTGGAACGCGGCACCCACGACGAGCTGATCACGACCGGCGGCCTGTACTCGGAGCTGTACCACACCCAGTTCGGCAACCAGGCCGCGTGATACGTCGGGTGACCGGGCATGACACAGTGACCTGATGGACGAGGTGCTCAACCGGAGAAGACTCAACCGGGCCACGCTGGCCCGGCAGTTGCTGCTGGACCGGGCCGACGTACCGGTGACCGACGCCGTCGAAGCGCTGTGCGGCATCCAGGCGCAGGAGGCGAAACCGCCGTTCGTCGGCCTGTGGAGCCGGGTGGCCGGCTTCCGGCGCGAGGACCTGCACGCCCTCCTGCACGACCGGACCTTGGTCCGGGCCACCTTCCTGCGCGGCACCCTGCACGTGCTGTCCGCCCGCGACTACGTCGCGTTCCGCGCCGTGATCCAACCGGTCCTGACCGACGGCCAGCGGGCGGCCCTGCGCACCAGGGCGGCCGGCCTGGACGAGTCCCAGGTCCTCCCGATGGCGACCAAGCTCTACGAGCAGAAACCCCGCAGCTTCAACGAGTTGCGCCCGCTCCTCCAGGAGGCGTTCCCCGAGGTCAACGAGCGCGCCCTTGGCTTCACGGTGCGCAACCAGATTCCGCTGGTGATGGTGCCCAGCACGGACCGGTGGAGCTTCCCGTCGGTGGCGGACTTCACCCTGGCCAGGGACTGGCTGACGTCGCCGCTGGGTACGTCGGACAGTCCGGACGAACTGGTCCGCCGCTATCTGGCCGCGTTCGGCCCGGCCACCGCGGCCGACGTGCAGACGTGGTCGGGCCTGCGCGGCACGAAACAGATCCTGACGCGGCTGCGGCCGGACCTGGTGACCTTCCGCGACTCGGGGGACCGCGAGCTGTTCGACCTGCCGGACGCGCCCCGCCCGGCCGCCGATGTGCCCGCACCGCCCCGGTTCCTGCCCGAGTTCGACAATGTGGTCCTGTCCCACGCCGATCGGTCGCGGGTGATCGACGACGAGCACCGCGGCCAGGTGGTGACCAAGAACCTCCGGGTGCGGGCCACCGTCTGGTACGACGGTTTCGCTTGTGGCGTCTGGGATATCGAACGCAGGAAGTCGTCGGCCGTGCTGCGCGTCGTGCCGTTCCAACCGTTGCCGGCTCGGGCCGTTCGCGAGCTGACCGTCGAGGGCGAAGCGTTGCTCGGCTTTGTCGAACCGGACCTGGCTGCGGCCGGTATCCGGTTCGACGACCCGGTCACTCCGTGAGACGAGCGTGCTTCCGGTGTCGCCATTCGGCCTGGCTCTCGACGATCTCCACGGGGGCGCCGGCCAGTGCGTTCCGCAGTTCGGCCACCATCGACGCGGCGTGGGGGTGGGTTTGGTTCAGGTGCGCCGGGGTCAGGCAGTACCAGGTCGAACGCCGGCTCGGCAGGTTGTCGAAGCGCAGCCGCAGCCACGGCGGCCGGTCCCGATCGCGCTCGTCCTCATACGTGTTCACCCATTCGGACATGTAGCGCACCTCGATCGTGCGTAACGCACTCAACGGCCGGTGCCGCGTCCGCGTCCGGTGGTGCAGCAGCACCATGGGCGTCGGCTGGTCCAGGCGGAAGACGATGCCCCTGAGTTGTCGGCCCCGCAGTCGCCACATGAGCCCGGCCAGCAAACCGATCAGGCCGAAGAACACCAGCACCGCACCGACGACGATCACATAGGCGCTCCACGGTTGTGACAGGAGATCCCAGCCGGGCACGAATACCACGGCGATCATCGCCGCTCCGACCGGCAGCGTGCCGTACCTGCCCAGCAGGGCGGCGCTCCCGCGTAGCGGCCGCAGGGTTGATGCGCCGTAACGCAACGACCGGGTGGACGTGGGACGGCGGTCGTCCACCGGCACCTCCCCTTGTCATGGCGCGCAATGTGATTTTAGTCGTGTGACGCCGACGGGTAGCTCAGCGGGTTCGGCGTTTGAGCGGACCGATCACGACGTCCAGGTTCATGTGTTCGGCGAGCAGGTGCTTCAGTTCGCCGCCCTCGACGAGCAGGATTCGGCCGTGTCGGGCCGCGAACTCGTGGCTGGCCTTGCCAAGCCAGGACGTGGTGACCAGCAGACCCCGACTC
>DASXXM010000642.1:0-9589 GCA_036503065.1 Pseudonocardiaceae bacterium
CACCTGGATCGGCTGGGCACCCGCGACCTCGCCTGGTGGGAGCTGGGCAGGTCGGTGCCGCGCTGGGTGCGCACGCTCGTGAGCGCGTTCCTGGCGGGGCTGTGCTTCGGGGAGACGACCGCGATCGGGAACGTGCCGGTCGACCTGGTCGCCACGTCGTACGGCCTTGATTTCGCGATTCACCGGGGACTCGTGGTCGGATTCCTGCACGGGCTGGTGACCGCGTTGGTGTTCGGCGTCGGGTACGTGGTGGTGGACGGCAGCGCGGCCATGAAGCCTTCACCGGTGCGGATACGCCTGTTCGGCGGCCGGAGGGAGGCAGGCGCACGGCTCGTCGCCAGGATCGGGTCCGGAGTCCTGGTCGGTTCCACGGTCGCGGTCGGGCTCGCGCTCGTCGACCGGCTCGTCGTGTCGCGGCTCGGGCTCAACGACGGACTCGGGGGAGCCAGCGGGATTGTTCCCGGAATCCTCTTCACAGTTGAGATCGGGCTCTCGGCCGGACTCGTGTTCGGCATCACGGCCTGGCTGGAAGCCCCTATCGATGTGAGCGCCGCGGTCAGCCCCGCCGACCTGTTGCGATCCAATCGCCGAAACGCGATCTTCCAGTTCTTTACCTGGGCGATCGTGCTTGGAACCGTCACCGGGGTGGCGAACAACTTCACGGCCGTGGCGGGCAGCTTCGCGGCCGGGAATGTCAGCTTTACATCCAGCTTCATCAACAGCGTCGGGGTCGGGCTGGTGTTCGGCATCGAAGGCGCTTTCGGGGCCGGGATCGGCTATGCGCTGTGTCTCACCGCTTGGGGTCAGTGGCTGGTCCTCGCGCGCATCTGGCTCCCCCTGACGGGGAGATTGCCCTGGCGTCTGGTCGCCTTCCTGGACGACGCCTGCCGGCGCGGCGCGTTGCGCCGGGCCGGCGCCGTTTACCAGTTCCGTCACGCCCGCCTCCAGGACCACCTGATCGGCGTACCGAAACTGGGCCACGACCACCCCGAGAGCGCTGCCGCATAAACCAACATCGACCTGGGAGTTCGCGGTGAGCGGTGTGTTCATCAACTATCGTGGTGAGGACACCCGCAGCTACGGAGTTCTGCTGTATCGGGAACTGTCCCGGCATCTCGGCGACGATCTGGTGTTTCTGGACAGCGAGTCGATCGCGGCCGGCACGGATTTCGCGCAGGAGATTCTGGAGCGGGTCCGCTCATGTCAGGCGCTGCTGGCGGTGATCGGCCCACACTGGCTGACCGCCACCGACCCGTCCGGCCGGCGGCGCATCGACAATCCCGATGACTGGATTCGTCGTGAGTTGGTAGTGGCGTTCGCCGTTGGTACGAGGGTCGTCCCGGTCCTGACCGACGATGCCGCGCTGCCGACGGCGGCTGAGTTGCCAGCCGACATCGCTGAACTGTCGGGTCGTCAGTTCCGGCGGCTGCGACACCGCGACGCCGGTATGGACCTCAGCCGCATCCTCACCGAGGTGACCGCGGTGGTTCACCGAGACGGGCACGTCGTCGGCGCATCGGTTCAGATGAAGCTGGATCGGCTGGCCAAGACGGCGGACGAGCTCGCCGAGGTGGTCGCGGACCGTTGGCGACAAGAGGAGGAACGACGGAAGATCCAGGATCCGCTGCCGCTGCCCGTGCGGTGGGAAACGGCGGACGAGGCCGTGATGGACCACTGGGCCAACATCCGTCTGGTGCCGGCCGGCGAGACGGCCGAGCCCTTGGACCTGAACGGACGCCTGGATCAGATCGCCGATGTCTACAAACGGATTCCGTCGCGCCGTCTGGTGGTGTTGGGTAGGGCCGGCTCCGGGAAGACCATCCTGAGCCTGCGGTTCGTGCTGGATCTGCTGCACAGCCGTGGTGCCGGCGAACCCGTGCCGGAGATCTTCAGTGTCGGGTCCTGGAATCCCGCCATCGACCCGCTGAAGGACTGGCTGAGCGGCCGGCTCAGCCGTGATCAGCCCGGCCTGGCCTTGGTGGGTGCCAATGGGGAGACGCTGGCCGCCGCGCTGGTCAGGCGGGGCTTGATCCTGCCCGTCCTGGACGGATTCGACGAGATCGCCGCCGGTCTGCGCGCCGCCGCCCTGCGGGAACTGTCCGCCACCACCCTGCCGTTGGTACTCACCAGTCGTTCCCAGGAATACGCGGACGCGGTCGCCGGAACAAGAGGTCTGACCCGTGCGGCCGCGATCGAGCTGAACGATCTCACCCTGGACGGCATGGCGGACTACCTGCTGCGCAGCAGCCCCAGAACCGCCACTCCCGAATGGCACCAGGTACTGGCCGAGTTGCGCCGCAATCCCGAAATCCCGGCCAGTGCCAATCTCACCAGGGTGCTGACCACGCCGCTGATGGTCGCGCTCGCCCGCGCGGTCTACAGCGAGAGCGACACGACCCCGGCGAACAGGCCGGTAATGCTGTTGGACACCAGCCGGTTCAGCACATCACAAGGGCTTGAGGACCACTTGCTGGGCAGCTTCATCCCGTCGGTCTATCGCCAGTCCAGCGACCCGCATACTGCGCTTCCCCGGAGTTGGAGCCCGGAGCGCGCGCAACGTTGGCTGGGCTATCTCGCCGCGCACCTCGATCAGCTCGGTACCCGCGACCTCGCCTGGTGGGAGCTGGGCAGGTCGGTGCCGCGCTGGGTGCGCACGCTCGTGAGCGCGTTCCTGGCGGGGCTGTCCTTCGGAGTCGTGACCGCGGTCGGGAACGTGCCGGTCGACCTGGTCGCCACGTCGTACGGCCTTGATTTCGCGATCCACCGGGGACTCGTGGTCGGATTCCTGCACGGGCTGGTGACCGCGCTGCTGTTCGGTAGCCTGTACCGGCTAGCGGACGGCAATGAAGTGATGAAGCCGTCGCCGGTGCGGGTGCGCCTGTTCGGCGGCCCGAGGCAGACGCGCCGACGGTTCGTCGCAAGAATCACGTCCGGAGTCCTGGTCGGTTCCGCGGTCGCGGTCGGGCTCGCGCTCGTCGACCGGCTCGTCGTGTCGCGGCTCGGGCTCAACGACGGACTCGGGGGCGCCGGCGGGATCCTTCCGGCGATCGTGTTCACGGTTGAGCTCGGGCTCTCGGTCGGACTCGTGTTCGGCATCATGACCTGGCTGGAATCCCCGATCGACCTGAGTGCCACCGTGAGCCCGGCCGACCTGTTGCGGTCCAATCGCACGAACGTGATCTCCCAGTTCCTTGTCTGGGTGATCGTGCTCGGGACCGTGGGCGGGGTGGCGAACAGCTTCCTGGCCGGGGCGGGCAGCCTCACAGCCGGCCTCGTTCGCAGCATCGAGGTCGGGCTGGTGTTCGGCCTCGAAGGCGCCTTCGGCGCCGGAGTCGGCTACGGGCTCTGCTTGACCGCCTGGGGACAGTGGGTGGTTCTCGCTCGTATCTGGCTCCCGTTGACGGGGCGATTACCGTGGCGTCTGGTCGCCTTCTTGGATGATGCCTGCCAACGCGGCGCGTTGCGCCGGGCCGGCGCCGTATACCAGTTCCGCCACGCCCGGCTCCAGGACCACCTGATCGGGATACCGAAACTGGGCCACGACCATCCCGAAAGCGCCGCCGCATGAACGGCGTTCAGTGTGGCCGAAATGGTCATCCCGGCGCGTCACGTGGTCGTCACCCCGGGGTCGTCGCGAATCCGCACCCGCAGTGGGACGGCCGCATGACGAAGGCGTGACGGATGGCTCGTCATCATTGGCTGAACGATCGCCCGCCGGACAGCGGACCGTCCAGCCGCCCGACCCGGGCAGTCACCGTGTCGGCGGCGGACGCGGATCGTGTTGTCGCCCACCAGGTTTGGGGGATCATATAGTGTGCGCACAACCCGTACCGTCGCCGCTCGGGGTCGTCACCGTGGTGGGTATCGGATATGCGGGGTTGCCGCTGGCTGTACGCGCGGCCGCGATCGGGCATCGAGTGTGGGGCTTGGACATCGACCAGGCAAGAGTGGCGGCGGTCAACGCGGGTGTCTCGCCGGTCGAAACCGTCCCGAGTGGCGAGCTCCGGGGCGTTCGGGATCTGCTGACGGCGACCGGCGATCCGGCGTGCATCGCAGCCAGTGGAACCGTTGTCATCTGTGTGCCGAGTCCGCTGGATACCATGGGCAGGCCGGATTTCGGTCCGTTGACCCGCGCGGTGCGCACGGTGCGGGATCACCTGCGGGCAGGCCAACTCGTCATCGTCGAGTCGACGACATCCCCAGGTACGACGGAAGGTCTGGTACGACGAACCCTGGAACAGTCGTCGCTGCGCGCCGGACATGACTTCACCCTTGCCTACTCGCCCGAGCGCGTGGATCCGGGCAACACCCGGTTCGGTCTGGTGAACACACCCAAGGTGGTCGGCGGGTTCACGGCGGCCTGCGGGTACCGTGCCGCCGAGTTCTACCGGCCAATGGTCGGCGGGGTCTATGTCACCAGAGGACTGCGTGAGGCCGAGGCGGCCAAGATCCTTGAGAACACCTTCCGGCAGGTCAACATCGGGCTGGTCAACGAGTTCGCGCAGATCTGCGATCGGCTGCGGATCGACGTCTGGGACACGTTGGCGGCGGCGGCGACCAAGCCGTTCGGCTACCTGCCGTTCTATCCGGGACCGGGCGTGGGCGGTCACTGCATTCCCGAGGACCCGATGTACATCGTCCATCTGGTCAGTGAACTGGGTGGCCGGTTCAGCCTGGCCGAGTTGGCGCAACAGATCAACGCCGGAATGCCGTCCTGGTTCGCGCATCGGATCTGCAAGCGACTGGGTGACCGGATCGGCTCGCATGTCGGCGCGCGCGTGCTGTTGCTCGGTGTTACCTACAAGCCGGACATCGCCGACATCCGTAACTCACCGGCGATCGAGCTTGCCCGCGAACTGGAGAGCCAGGGAGTGCTTGTCTCGTTTCACGATCCGCACATCGACGAACTCGTGGTGGGCGGTGCTCCGCTGCGGCGGGTGACCGACCTCGCCGACGCGATCCGCCGGTCGAGCCTGACCGTGCTGCTCAAACGGCATCGTGAATACACCGACGACATGCTCGCCACGGTGGCGCGACTGTTCGACACGACGGGGTGGTCGGCGGCCTCAGCGCATGCCGAGCGCGGCGGCGAGCGCGGGGAACTCGGCCTCGGTGGGCGCGGTGACGCGTAGGCCGGACCGGCTACCGGCTTTCCGGCCGGCGAAGGCTCGGACGACCACGCCTGCCCGCAGCAGGTCGGCGTGCGCCGACACCGGATCTCCCGTGTGGACGAACCGGAAGTGCACCGGCACCCCGGTGACGGCGCCCGGGTAGCGGTCGCTCAGCAGGGTTTCCATCCGACGCGCCGTTCGCAGCAACCGGGTTCGTGTCTCGGCGGCCCAGGCGGCTGAGTGCAGCGCTGCGTGCGCGACCAGCGCGTCCAGGTGGGAGATGGGCCAGTTCACGCGCTGGGCCGCGACCATCGCACGGAGCCGCGCGTCGTGTGTCCACAGTGCACCGGTTCGGGTGCCGGCGATGCCGAACAGCTTGTTCGGGGAGAGCAGCACGACGAGGTTGCGGACGCACGTCCGGACCATCGAGCCGTTGGTTCCCTCGGCGGTGAAGTCGGCGTATGCCTCGTCGACGATCAGTGTGGAGCGTGGCCGTGCGCGACACACGGCGGCCAGCTCGTCCGGCGGGATGTGGATGCCCAGCGGGTTGTTCGGGTTGGACAACACGAGATGGTCGTATCGCCGCATGGCGTCGGCGAGCCGGGCCAACCGGCCTTCTGCCGTGTCGATCGTGTCGGCCGGTGCCGGCAGGTGGTGACCGAACAGCCGCATGGTGTCGGTGTAGTCCGGTGTGAGCACCGCGACGCGGTGGCGCGGCAGCGTCCGGGCGAACATGGTCAGGAAGTCGGTGATCCCGCGACCCGCGACCAGATCAGCGGCGGGCACGTCGAGATAGTCGGCGTAGGCCGTGACGAACAGTTCCTCGGCCTGGTAGGGGTGGGGCAGGAGCCGGGCCGGGTCCGCCGAACGCAGCGCCGCCGCGACCGCGGGTGGCGGGCCGTACCGGTTGGCGCAGGTGCTCAGGTCGAGCAGGCGGTCGGCGTCCGGCAGCCCGCGCAGGTCGCCGCCCTGCCGGACGGTGACGTCCTGGGATGCCCGACTGCTCATGCGTACATCCACTCGGTGCGGACCATGTCCACACCGCCGGGTGCGACGTCGACCCGGAAGGCCGGCACTCCGACCGGATCGATGCCGTTCACCACGACGTCGTGGCCAACGCCCAGCCATTCGGTGCACCAGCGGACGTCCCCGTCGAGCCGTTCGGTGGCCAGCAGATCGGCCAGTTCCCGCGGTTCGAGCGGCCGGCTCCGGGACCGCGCCAGGTCCGCCGTGAACCGCACGGCGAAGATCGTGCCCAGCGGCGCAGTCGGGACGACCGGCACGCCGAAGGCGTCGGCGATGGCCTGGACCGGTGCGAACAGCTTGCCGGGGTCGCCGGCGCGGGTCGTCCCGACGTTGTCCACGTGCAGCGCCACCCGCCGGGCGGACAACGGGGCGAGTTCCGGGAACAACGCCAGTGTCGTACCGCGCAGGCCCGCCGCGACCGGCAGCGATCGCACCATGGGTGCCTCGCCGTACCGGCATCGGACGAACAGCTTGTCGTTCGCCATCAGGCCGGCACCGTCACGCAGCAGACCGAGCAAGGTCGTGGTCTTGCCAGCTCGCTTCGGCCCCATCAGCAGGATCGCCCGACCGGTCGGGCCGACCAGACCGGCGGCATGCACCGGAACCCAACCATCGTCAAGCAGCTGACGGGAGAGGAGCATCCGAATCTCGCGCTCTACAATGGACTGACTGCCCCGGTCCAGCCCGGCCAGCACCAGCGTCCGCCCGAGTGTGACACCGGTGGCCGGCGACGGCCCGGAACCGGCGGTCCGCACAGTGACGCCGCCGTTCGCCGCCGCTGTCGCCAGTAGCGCGTCGTGGCGGCACGGGTCCACGACGCAGTGCAGCGTGTGCGCACCCGGTGCCCGACCGGGCCGGATGTCGACGAAGCCGGCGTACGCGGCCAGCACGGCCAGGCCGACCGCGGGGTCCACGAACGACACGGTGAGATCCAGCGGCGGATCGACCAGGCGCAGGTGGTCCACGCGGTCCGGGGAGTCACCGCTGGCCACGGGACCGTGTCCTCAGTCCAGGGGCGCTGGTAGATCGTCGCGGCCAAGCCGAGTGTCCAGTTCCCACAACGCCGTCTTGTCGTCGTCGTAGCGCAGCGCGTCGTACGCTTCCTCGTAAGGCACCCATCGGAACTCCGAATGTTCGTCGGAAAGGGATATCGGGCGATTCTCCGTTGTCACGTCCATCGCGAAGAAGTGCTTGCGCACGATGTAGAGGTCGGCCGGCCAGCCTTCGGCGGCTTTGAAACAGCTCTTTTCGACACCGCTGACCATGTCCAGTTCGTAGATCGGGTTCGTCGCCGGCATTCCCGTCTCCTCCAGCGTTTCCCGACGTGCAGCCACCCGCAGTGTCTCGCCGGTCTCCATGCCACCCGAGACGCTCTGCCAGTTGGCGTCGTCGGCCCGGCGGAAAACCGCGTACCGCGACCCGTCCGGAGTGATACGGAAAAGAAAGACCAGGACGGTGAAAGGCTCGCGCATCTGTTCGATCACCCATTTCTCGCACGGTCGGAAACCCCCGCCACACCCTACAGCGGCGACTTCGACCGCGGTGCTTCGCGGGCGCGGCCGGGATCGAACAGCCGGGTCAGGAAGTCGGTACGCCACTCGTACTCGGCCCCTTCCACCGATCCCACCTTGTTCAGGTACGACACGTCGTCCGGCCGAAGCCCGGCCAGCACATCCGGCGGAATGGCGTCCGGATACAGCACGGCCGCGAAGTAGCACGACAGATAGACCGGCACGGCGACGTCGAACACGTGGACCAGCCGGACGAACTCGGCCCAGTCGATGTCACCGGACCGGCCGGCCTGCGCGATGTCCAGGAACTTGTACAGGCACAGGTCCTTTCCGGCGTGCACGTACATCAGGGTGGTCGCCTCTTTGTAGAGGTGTGTCGCCAGGTCCAGTAGTTGGTGTTCCGGTGTCAGCACGTGTACCGGGAACCCGTAGAGCAGGATTCGGCGGGAACGGTCCGGCAGATCGGTGGTGGGAATGGACCAGCCGCTGCCGGGCAGGAACTGGTTGAGCGAGATGTCGACGGTGAACCAGTCGACGAACCGACTGGCGGCCGGGCGGTGCATGAGGATATTGGGCATGTGCAGTCGCTGGAACACCTCGATTCGGCGTGGTATCGGTGCCAGCCGGCGGCCGTTCCTGGATCGGGTTCCCTCCGCGTACCCGAGCTCGCCGAGAATCTGTTTGGCGCGCGTCGTGTCGTCCGGGTGCACCATGATGTCCAGGTCCTTCATCTGCCGCACGCCGACATCGTGGTACAGCTCGTGCAACAGCACCGGTCCCTTGCGGAGCACGGCGAGAACGCCACCGTCGGCCAGCGCGGCCGTGACCACGGCCAGTTCCCGCACCAGTTCCTCGTTGCGTTGCGCGTTCGCCGCGTAGAGGGAGGTGAGCAGGGCCCGGTAAGGGAACCACATCCCCGGTTCGCGGCTGGTCGGACAGAGGTCGTAGCGGTTGAGATTGCGGCCGACCAGGCAGGCCACCCGATGCGTCACCGCTTGGTCCAGGAACCACGGCCACGCCAACACATCCGACCTGGTGTTCAACGTCTCCCGGAGGTGTGCCGCCGACTCGGCGTCCAACTCGGTGTGGCACAGGTCGATCAGCAGTCGTGCCTCGTCCCGCATCAGATCGCCTCCCGGGCGTTGGCCAGTGCGTGGTCGTCCGCGGTGAAGTCGGTGCGGCCGGCGCCGTGCCGTGCGTGCCAGCGCGCCGATGTCGCCACATCGGGGTTCGGGTGCCAGTCCAGCGACTGCCGCGCCTTGTGTGCGGAGATCACCAGATGCTGCCGGTGCGCCGCGCTGATTGCGAGATCGGCCGGGAGCACCTCGTCCGGTACCCGGATCAGGCGGATCGTGGTGCCGAGCCCGGCGGCGATCGCGTGGGCCCATTCGGTGACCGTGGCGGTCTCGGTCTCCGCCACGTTGAACACCTGGCCCACCATGGCCGAGTCCGCTGTCAGGGCCAACCGCACGCAGGCGGCCAACGCGGTCGCGGATATCCGGGTGTACCGCAGGGTGCCCGGCCCGAAGGGAATGTCGTGCCGTCCGGCGGCCACCCGGTCGACCACGAACGACTCCCGACGCAGATAATCGTGCGGCCCGTAGACAGCGGTCGACCGCAGGAAGATCGCCGGATACCCGCGCCACGCGTCCTCGACATCGAGCTTCTCGTATCGGGGGCAGCCGGGCACCGCGTGCGCAAAGGCGTGTCGTACCGTGCGGACCGGGCTGGTTTCGGTGATGACGCCGGACTGCACCAGAACGCCGGCACGGTACTCGCGGTATGCCTCGTACACGTCACAACTGGAGATGACCACGATCCGGGCGCAGTCGGCGAAGACCGGCGCCACAGCCGTCACGTCGGTCGCCGTCATCGCGGTGACGTCGACCACGGCCTGCGGCGCGAACGCCCGTACGGCAGCCGCGGCCCGGGCCAGGCCGG
>DASXXM010000643.1:0-17210 GCA_036503065.1 Pseudonocardiaceae bacterium
TGGTCCAGCAGCGCGGCCCTGGCCTGGGTCTCGTTGCGTTCCGGGTCGCCTGCCGGCAGGAACCGCTCGTCGCCCCAGTACAGGTCGATCCGGTGCCAGTCGATCGCGTCCCGCGCCGGGCTCGCGTTGAGGTGTTCCAGCACGGCCGTGCCGGTCCGGCCGCCGGTGAGCACGACCGATGCCCAGCCCCGCGCGGACTGGGCATCCACCACCTTCGTGACCAGCCGGGCCGCGGCGGCGGCCGCGAGCACGACCGGATCGGCGTGGATCACGACCTCGGGCGCGCTCACGGTTTCGGCTCCACTGCCACGGCCGCCTTGGTCCGGCGCGCCGCCCTCGGCTTCGTCGTCTTGGCCGCGGCTACGGCTTTCACCGGCACAGCTTTGGTCGGTGCCGATTTGGTCTGTGCCGCCTTCGCGGGCGCGGTGCCGTTCACCGTGGTGTCGGCCGGCTTGCGCGGGGTGCCACGGCGGGCCGTGCCCGCCGGTGTCGCGGCCCGACCACGGACCACTTTGGACAGACCGGTCAACGTCTCGGCATAGATCTCGTCCGGGTCGAGGCGCCGCAGTTCCTCGGACAGGCAGTCCCGTACCGACCTGCGGTGCAGCGCGATCTTCCGGTCCGGCTGCCCGGCCTGGGTGAGCGTGCCGACCCGGCCGTCCGGCCGGACGAGCTCCACGTTGCCCGACCGCCGCTCCAGCACCACCCGCACGATGCCCTCGCCGGACGTGGCCTTCAGCCGGGACACCGGGATCTTCAGGCACACCGCGAGCCACGCGGCCAGCAGATCGGTGGACGGCGAGTCGGCCTCGCCGGTCACCGCGGCGGCCGTGATCTTCTCGTGCGGCGGCAGGTCCAGCGCCGCCGCGAGCATCGCGCGCCAGTTGGTCAGCCGCGTCCAGGCCAGGTCGGTGTCGCCGTCGGCGTAGGTGGCGCGGCGGTGGTCCAGCGCCCGGTTCGGGTTGCGTTCGTTGGCCGCGTCGGTGATCCTGCGGTTCGCCAGTGCCCCGATCGGGTCCCGCACCGGCACAGCGGGCGCCTCGACAGGCCACCACGCCACCACCGGGGTGTCCGGCAGCAGCAGCGGGATCACGCAGCTCGCGCCCTCGTCGGCCAGCGGACCGTAGAGCCGCAGCACCACGACCTCGCTGGCCCCGGCGTCGCCGCCGACGCGGATCTGGGCGTCCAGCCGGGCCGCGGCCTTCTTCGCGCCCCTGGCCACCACGATCACCCGGCACGGGTGCTCACGGCTGGCGTCGTTGGCGGCCTCGATGGCCTCCTCGGTCTTCGTGCCGTCGTCGGTGACGATGACGAGCGTCAGCACCCGGCCCAGGGTCACCGCGCCGCCGTCCTGGCGCATCTGCACGAGCTTCGCGTTGACCTGTGATGTGGTCGTCGACGGCAGGTCGATGATCACGGGCGCCTCCACTTGCGGCCGGTACGTTCCATCATCTTGTCCGCGCACGCCGGACCCCAGGTGCCGGCGCGGTACGGGTCGGGCTTCTTGCCGCTGGTCGCCCACGCCCGCAACACCGGGTCGAGGATCTGCCAGGACAGCTCGACCTCCTCGTTGACCGGGAACAGCGACGGCTCGCCGAGCAGCATGTCCAGGATCAGCCGCTCGTACGCCTCCGGCGACGACTCGGTGAAGGAGTGGCCGTAGCCGAAGTCCATGTTGACGTCCCGGACCTCCATGTTGTTTCCCGGCACCTTCGAGCCGAACCGCAGCGAAACGCCCTCGTCCGGCTGGACCCGCACCACGAGCGCGTTCTGGCCGAGCTCGTCGGTCTGGGTCGAGTCGAACGGGAGATGCGGTGCTCGCTTGAACACCACGGCCACCTCGGTCACCCGCCGGCCGAGGCGCTTGCCGGTGCGCAGGAAGAACGGCACGCCCGCCCACCGCCGGGTGTCCACGCCCAGGGTGATCGCGGCGAACGTCTCGGTCGTCGAGTCCTTGCTGAAGCCGCCCTCCGCCAGCAGGCCGGGCACCTTCTGGCCGCCCTGCCAGCCACCGGTGTACTGACCGCGCGCGGTGGTCTCGGCGTAGGGCGTGAGCGCCTTCGTCGCGGACAGCACCTTGATCTTCTCCGCGCGCAGGTCGCGCGGGTGGAACGACAGCGGCTCCTCCATCGCGGTGAGCGCGAGCAGTTGCATCAGGTGATTCTGGATCACGTCCCGGGCCGCGCCGATGCCGTCGTAATAACCGGCCCGGCCGCCCAGCCCGATGTCCTCGGCCATGGTGATCTGGATGTGGTCGACGAAGTTGGCGTTCCAGATCGGCTCGAACAGCTGGTTGGCGAAGCGCAGCGCCAGGATGTTCTGCACCGTCTCCTTGCCGAGATAGTGGTCGATGCGGAACACCGACTCCTCGGGGAAGACCTCGTTGACGATCCCGTTGAGTTCCTTGGCGCTTTTCAGATCGTGGCCGAACGGCTTCTCGATGACCACCCGTCGCCACTGGTCACCGTCCTGTGCGGACAGTCCGGAGCGGGACAACTGCTTGAGCACAACGGGAAACGCGCCCGGTGGGATGGACAGGTAGAACGCGTGGTTGCCGCCGGTGCCCCGGACGCGGTCCAGGTCGGCCACCGTGGCGGCCAGCGCGTCGAACGCGTTGTCGTCGTCGAAGGAGCCCGGCACGAACCGGATGCCCTCGGCGAGGTTGCGCCACACGGCCTCGCGGAACTGGGTGCGTGCGTGCTCACGGACCGCCTGGTGCACGATCTCGCCGAAGTCCTCGTCCGCCCAGTCCCGGCGGGCGAAACCGACCAGCGCGAAACCGGGCGGCAACAGCCCACGGTTGGCCAGGTCGTAGATGGCCGGCATCAGCTTCTTGCGGGACAGGTCACCGGTGACGCCGAAGATCACCACACCGCACGGCCCGGCGATCCTGGGCAGCCGCTTGTCCCGCTCGTCCCGCAACGGGTTGCGCACCAACGGTTTGGTCATCGGCTGACCTCCGCCAACGCCTTGACCAGTTCGGCGAGGCCGGCCACCCGGTCCGTCAGGTGCAGGCGGAGCACCGGCCTGCCGTGGTCGGCCAGCACCGAGCCGTCACCCAGCGCCTGCGCGTGCTGCAGCACGGCCAGCGTGTACGGCCGGTCGGGCACCGCGACGTCCTGCTCGACCGCGCCGGTGACCTGCAGGAACACGCCGTTCTGGTGACCACCCTTGTGGTATTGGCCGGTGGAGTGCAGGAATCGGGGGCCCCAGCCGAACGTGGTCTGGAGGCCGGTGCGGCGGGCCAGTTCGGGCCGCAGCAGCGCGGCCGACGCGTCGTCCAGCCGGTCCAGGTAGGCCTGCACCGAGATGTAGCCCAGCTCCGGCGCCGCCTTGACGAACGCGTTGACCGCCGCCGCCACCGAGTCGACGCCATCGGGCAGCCAGCCCGCGGACGGATACACCTCGATCGGGCCCTGCGTCAGCGCCGGGGCAGCTTCGTCGCCACCGGCCGGCTTGTCCAGCAGCGCACGTGCCGCGACCTTGGCCGCCTCCACGTCCGGCTGGTCGAACGGGTTGATGCCCAGCAGGCGCCCGGCCACCGCGACCGCGTACTCCCACAGCAGCATCTGACCGCCGAGTGGGCCGTCCGTGCTGATCATCGCCTTGCCCGCGGCGGGTCCGATCGCGACCGGGGTGGCGTCTGGGCCCGCGTCGGCGAACCCGGGCGCGGCAATGCCCTCCACCGCGACCGGCAGCAGTCCGGTGCCGTTCTTGCCGGTGGACTCGGCGATCAACTGCTCCGCCCAGTCCGGGAAACCCTTGATGCCGGAACCGGAATCGGCCAGCACGACCTTCTCCGCACCGGTCGAGTGCCGGGTGCCCAGCGCCGCCGCGAGCAGCAGGCCCGGGTTCGTCGGCAGGTCCTCGACCAGCCGCTCGGCCGCGTCGGCCGCGTCCTCCAGCAGGCCGTTGATGTCCACACCGGCCAACCCGGCCGGTACCAGGCCGAACGCGGTCAGCGCCGAGTAGCGGCCGCCGACGTGCGGATCGGCCAGGAACACCGCGCGGTAGCCCTCGTCCTTGCCGAGCTTCGCCAGTGGCGAGCCCGGATCCGTGACGACCACGATCCGGCGGGCCGCGTCGATGCCGTCGCGGGTGAAGGCGTCGATGAAGATCCGCCGGTGGCTGTCGGTCTCCACGGTGGAACCCGACTTGGACGACACCACGAGCACGGTCCGGCGCAGGTCACCGGCGAGTGCGTCGGCCACCTGGCCCGGGTCGGTGGTGTCCAGCACGACCAGCGGCGCGCCCGCCGTGTTCGTGATCACCTCGGGCGCCAGCGACGAGCCGCCCATGCCGGCCAGCACGACCCGGTCGACGCCCTCCCCGCGCAGTTCCGCGGTGAGCGCCTCGATCGCGCCGATCAGCGGCCGCGAGGTCCGGTGCAGCGTGGTCCAGGACAGCCGGATGGCGGCCTCCGACTCGGCCTCCGGCCCCCACAGCGTCGGGTCCTGCGCGGCGAGCTTCGACGCCACCGCGTCACCGGCCAGCCGGACGGCGACCGCGCGGGCCTCGTCGGCCAGCTTCTCGTCGAGTACCTGTACCGAAATCTGTTCAGTCACCGAGGTGTCAGCCCTTCGCCTTACCGAGTTGGTCCTCGACCGACGTCAGCAGGTCGGTCCATGACGCGTCGAACTTCTCCACACCCTCGCGCTCCAGCACCACGAAGACGTCGTCGACGTCGACGCCGACACCGGTCAGCAGTTCGAACGTCTCGCCGGCCTGCTCGCCGTAGCCGGTGACCGTGTCGTGGCTGATCCGGCCGTGGTCGGCGACCGCGTCCATGGTCTTCTCCGGCATCGTGTTCACCACGCCGTGCACGATCAGCTGGTCGACGTAGCGGGTGTCCGAATAGGCCGGGTCCTTGGTGCCGGTGGACGCCCATAGCGGCCGCTGCGGCCGGGCGCCGTCCTTGGCCAGGGCCAGCCAGTCGGGCCCGGCGATGACCTCCTCGAACGCGGCGAACGCGATCTTCGCGTTGGCGATGGCCGCATTACCCTTGAGCGCCAACGCCTCCGGCGTGCCGATGGCCGTCAGCCGCTTGTCCACCTCGGTGTCCACACGGGACACGAAGAACGACGCGACGGACGCGATCGACGCCAGGTCGTGGCCGTTGGACCTGGCCTGCCGCAGTCCGTCCAGGAACGCGTGCATCACATCGCGGTAGCGGTCCGGTGAGAAGATCAGCGTCACGTTCACGCTGATGCCCTCGGCCAGCACCCGGGTGATCGCCGGCAGGCCCTCGGCCGTGGCCGGGATCTTGACCATCAGGTTCGGCCGGTCCACCGTCTTCCAGAGGTCCAGCGCCTCGGTCACGGTCCGGTCCGTGTCGTGCGCCAGCCGCGGGTCGACCTCGATGGACACCCGCCCGTCAAGCCTGTTGGTGCGGTCGTAGGTGTCGCGGAACAGGTCGCACGCGTCGCGCACGTCCGTGGTGGTGATCTCGCGCACCGCGGCGTCCACCGAAGCGCCGCGCGCGGCCAGTTCGCGGACCTGCGTGTCGTAGGCCTCGCCGTGGGTGAGCGCGCCGGCGAAGATCGTCGGGTTCGTGGTCACGCCGACCACGTGCCGGTCCCGGATGAGCGCGGCCAGGTTGCCGGTGGCCAGCCGTTCCCTGGACAGGTCGTCCAGCCAGATCGAGACGCCGGCCGCGGACAGCTCGGCGAGCCTGTCGGTGTTGGTCATGCTCTGTCGTCCTTCCATGTCTAGGCCAGCCGTGCGCGGGAGCGGCGGGCCGCGTCGGCCACCTTCTCCGGGGTGAAGCCGAACTCGCGGAACAGGGTCTTGTAGTCGGCCGACGCGCCGTAGTGCTCGATGGACACGATCTCGCCCGCGTCGCCCACGAACCGGTACCACGGCTGTGCGATGCCGGCCTCGACCGCGACCCGCGCCCGGACCGACGGCGGCAGCACACTGTCCCGGTAGTCCTGGTCCTGTGCGTCGAACCACTCGACGCACGGCATCGACACCACCCGGGTCGGCACCCCGTCGGCCTGCAGGATGTCCCTGGCCGCGACCGCGAGTTGCAGTTCCGAGCCGGTGCCGATCAGCACCACATCCGGGGTGCCCCCGTCGGCGTCGGCCAACACGTAGCCGCCACGCGCCACACCTTCGGTGGCCAGCGCCGCCGTGTTCTCGTGGGTGGGCAGGTTCTGCCGGGTCAGCACCAGGCCGACCGGCATGCCGAACTGGGACAGCAGGGCGCGCCACGCGGCGGCCGTCTCGTTCGCGTCACCCGGCCGCAGCACCGCCAGCCCCGGGATCGCGCGCAGCGCCGCGAGGTGCTCGATCGGCTGGTGTGTCGGGCCGTCCTCGCCCAACCCGATCGAGTCGTGCGTCCACACGTAGGTCGTCGGCAGTTCCATCAGCGCGGCCAGCCGGACCGCGGGGCGCATGTAGTCGCTGAACGTCATGAACGTGCCGCCGTACGGGCGGGTCGGGCCGTGCAGCGTGATGCCGTTGAGGATGGCGCCCATGGCGTGCTCGCGGATGCCGAAGTGCAGCGTGCGGCCGTAGGGCTCGGCCTGCCACTGCTTCGTGGTGATCTCGGGCGGGCCGAACGAGTCCGCGCCCGCCATCGTGGTGTTGTTGCTCTCCGCCAGGTCCGCTGAGCCGCCCCACAGTTCGGGCAGCACGTCGGCCAGCTTGCTCAGCACCTCGCCGGACGCTTTGCGGGTCGCGATGCCCTTGTCGTCCCTGGGCCAGGTGGGCAGGTGGTCGGTCCAGCCGGCCGGCAGTTCGCGGGCGAAGAGCCGGTCGTACAGCGCCTTGCGCTCCGGGTTCGCTGCGGCCCAACGGTCGAACACGTCGGTCCACTCGGCGTGCGCCTGCTTGCCGCGGTCCAGCACCTCGCGGGCGTGCGCCAGGACGTCGTCCTCGACCGCGAAGCTGACGTCCGGGTCGAAGCCGAGGATGCGCTTCACCGCGGCGACCTCCTCGTCGCCCAGCGCGGAGCCGTGTGCCTTGCCGGTGTTCATCTTGGTGGGCGCGGGGAAGCCGATGATGGTGCGCAGCACGATGATCGACGGTCGGTGGGTCTCCGCCTTCGCCGCCTCGATCGCGTCGAGGATGCCGGTCACGTTCTCGCCGCCGTCGACGTGCTGCACGTGCCAGCCGTAGGCCTCGTAGCGCCTGCCGGTGTCCTCCGACAGCGCGATGTCGGTGTCGTCCTCGATGGAGATCTGGTTCTTGTCGTAGATCAGCGTGAGATTGCCCAGCCGTTGGGTGCCGGCCAGCGATGACGCCTCCGACGTGACACCCTCCTCGATGTCGCCGTCGGACGCGATCACGTAGATGTGGTGGTCGAACGGGCTGGTGCCGGGCGCGGCGTCCGGATCGAACAGTCCGCGCTCGCGCCGTGACGCCATCGCCATGCCGACCGCGGACGCGAGGCCCTGGCCAAGCGGACCCGTGGTCATCTCGACGCCTGCCGTGTGCCGGTACTCGGGGTGGCCGGGCGTGCGCGAGCCCCAGGTGCGCAGGGCTTCGATGTCGGCCAGCTCGAGGCCGTAGCCGGACAGGTAGAGCTGTAGGTACAGGGTCAGGCTGCTGTGCCCGCAGGACAGCACGAAACGGTCGCGGCCCACCCAGTGCGGGTCGGTCGGGTCATGCCGCATCACCCGCTGGAACAGCGCGTACGCGGTCGGCGCCAGGCTCATTGCGGTGCCCGGATGGCCGTTGCCCACCTTCTGCACCGCGTCCGCGGCGAGCACCCGGATCGTGTCGACCGCGCGCCGGTCGGTGTCGGTCCAGTCGCCGGGCACATGGGGGGTGGTCAGCCGGGTGAGATCGTCGGTGTCGGACACGGACCTGAACTCCCACTCTCACATTGGCGCGGGGCCACTGGCACGGTGTCGGTACGCCGGAACTCGATCGATCCCGACGAACCGCGCACGGCCGGACCCGCGAATCTCCCTCGTCGGCCCGAGCCTAGTCCCGGGAGTCCGCCCGTGTGATCTCGAACCGCAGGACGGCCCCAACGCGGGGAATCCGACATGCGGTGATTACGATGCGGTGAGTCCGGTGCCGACGTTGTGTGGTGCCGACGTCGTTCACCAAAGATTCACCATTGAGGAGCCCGATGTCGTCGCGAAGCGCCGTGCGTGAGGTCGACACGGTGCCCCTGGCAACCTCTCCCCGGGATCTGGTGCGCGCCTACGTGGCGTTGATCAAGCCGCGGGTGATCGAGTTGCTGCTGGTCACGGCGATCCCGGCGATGTTCCTCGCGCAGCGTGGCTTCCCGCCGTTGTGGACGGTGGTCGCCGTGCTGGTCGGCGGCACCATGGCGGCCGGCAGCGCCAACGCGCTCAACTGCGTGATCGACGCGGACATCGACGCGGTGATGAAGCGCACGAAGGCACGCCCGCTGGTCCGGCACGAGGTCACGCCACGCAACGCGTTGATCTTCGGGTTGGTGCTCGGTGTGGCCTCGTTCACGTTGCTGCTGCTGATGACCAACTGGCTCGCTGCGGTGCTCGCGGTGGCGGCCATCCTGTTCTACGTCCTCGTCTACACGATGCTGCTCAAGCGACGGACGTCACAGAACATCGTGTGGGGCGGCGCGGCCGGCTGCATGCCGGTGGTGATCAGCTGGGCCGCGGTCACCGACACGGTGGCGTGGCCGGCCCTGGCGATGTTCGCCGTGGTGTTCTGTTGGACCCCACCGCACTTCTGGGCGCTGGCGATGAAGTTCAAGGACGACTACGCGCGGGCCGGCGTGCCGATGCTGCCGGTGGTCGCCACGCAGGAGCAGGTGTCCCGGCAGATCATCATCTACTCGTGGGTCACGGTCGCGTGCACGCTGGTGCTCGTGCCGGCGACCGGCTGGGTGTACGCGGTGTGTGCGATCGCGTTCGGCGCGTGGTTCCTGGTCACCGCGCACCGCCTGCACAGCGGCATCAGGCGCGGCACGCCGACCAACCCGATGACCCTGTTCCACGTGTCCAACACGTACCTGATGCTGGTCTTCGTCGCACTCGCCGTGGACTCGGCGCTGCACCTGCCCGTTGTGGGCCGGCCGTTCTAAATGGCAGCCAGCAGTTCATTGACCGACGGATCGTCCAGCGCCTCCACGACGCACTGCCACAGCTCCAGGTTCGCCGACGCCCAGTGCGAGTACGCGGCGGCCGCTTCCCTGCTGTAGAAGTAGAAGCCGGCATCGTGCACGCCGCGCTGCTCGCCGACGATCTTGGTGGCCAACTCGCGCAGGCTGACGCCGTTCTCGCTCAGGTAGCGGTGCGCCAGCATCACCGGGGTCACCGGCAGCGCCTTGAACAGCGTGTCCGCGTCGGACAGCGCCTGTGCCTCCAGGCTGATGTGCCGGTGCCGGGTGGCCATCTCGGCCTCGACGACGATCTCGTCCACCCACCGCGCGGTGTCCGCCGTGACGCCGGCCTCGACCAGGATGGCCAGCCGCAGCGTGCCGCCCGCCGCCGCGGGCGAGTTGCGGCGGACGAGATAGTTGAGATCGTGTACCAGGGCCGCCGTCGCCACGACGGACACGTCCGCGCCGTTGGCCGCGGCGAACCGGGCGCCCTTGTCGCGCACGAAACTCACGTGGTGCCAACCGTGGAACGGCAGGTCGCCGGCCCGTTGGCACAGCTCGCGTACCCGTCGGGCCACCGCGGTGGTGGCGGTGCTACTGACAGTGTGCTGCTCGCGCATCGGAGCCTCCGATCGCTGTGACTGGCGCAGCGATCGTAGGTCCGATCGGGGGGAGTTGACGGCCGTTTCGGCCCGGATGTGCCCTTCCTACAACCTCCCCGGCAGGTCGGCGAGGCGGCTGTGCAGCGGGATGTGCCGGTGGGACAGGCCCGTGCCGGGGTCGTAGGACAGGCTCCACGGCGCCACCATCCGGGACTTCACCAGGAACGTCACGGTGCCGTCCTCGACCTCGGGGATGCGGTGGAACTCGTGCGAGAGCAGGTAGCCGCTGACGCCCTCCCGGCAGGTCGTCGCGCGCTGTTGGGCCACCGCGCGGATCTCCGTCGACCGCTCGTCGAGCTCCGCGGTGAACCGTTCGTGCAGGTAGGAGCCGGACAGCAGGGTGGTACAGAAGTGGTACCGGTGGTTGTGCACCGAGTTGGCGTAGCCGGGCAGCCAGTCCCGGCACGGCTTGTACTCGTGCAGCCAGAGCGAGAACCCGTCCTCCGGCCGGTCGAACAGGCACCAGGCGAAGTGCGTCGTGACCTCCTTGGACCGGGCGACGACCTCGGCCGACTCGGCGGCGGGCAGCGAGCTCAGGTGGGACCGCAGTTCAGCGCGCCGGCCAGGCGTGTCGGCCCAGTCCTGGAAGATCTGGTGGACCGAGTACCAGTGGTCGGCGGTCGGCACCGGCACGCCGTTGATCGCCTCGGCCAACTCGGTGAGGGTGGACGCCCCGGGGCGCACGACGATCAGCTCCTCAGTTCGGCGGTGGTGGAGAAAACGCGCTGAAACTCCCGGAACTTGTCCTCGAGGGCACGAAAGCCGTCCTCGGTCAGCGGCGTTCCGGTGATCTTTCCGAACAGGACGAGAAACTCCGCCCTGCTGGTGTCGGGAGTGATCGCGAAATGATGCGTCGTGCGCGAATTGCGGACGTGCAGGAACTCGGTCCGCTCCATACCGTAGATGAACGAGCCGGCCGAGAACCGCAGCGTTCGCGGATACAGTGTCGACACCCCGGACGCGGCGCTGAACAACGTGATCCACACGCTGTCGTCGAACATTTCCAGCCGGTCCAACTGCGGGTCCGCGACGACCGTGATGTCCACCCGGCTGCACCGGCTGCGGGACTGGAACAGACCAACGAGCCCGATCCGGATCTCCTCGTGCAACTGCTCCTTGATCGCGTCGTAGTCGGCCTCGGAGCCCTGCTGCCGCAACAGATACCGGGCCCGGCCGCTGATCGCGCTGTCGCACCTCGGGTCGGCGATCATGGCCCGCAGCTCCCATTCCGCATGGGAGAGCAGCAGTCGCGCGGCCGCGTGCCGGCCGGAGAAGCCGCGGAAGAAGTATTCCCGGGTGTCCCGCAGGTCCTGCATCATGAGCCGGTTGAACGCCGGGTCCGGCGCGGCGGTCGGCTCGAACACGTGCGTGGGGAAGTACTCCTGGTTCAGCCCCCGGTACTCCGCGGACAGCGCCTCCAGCGCCCGCCTGCTCTCCTCGACCAGTGGTGCGACCAATGCGCGCTGCGACGAGCTCGCGGTGAGCAGTGTCTGGCCGAAGCTGACCACGGCGGAGATCAGCGTGCCGGTGGCGACCGACATGACCAGCGTGTGCAGTGTCCCGGGGCTGATGATGCTGGAAACGCCGAAGCAGGCTGCGGAGGCCAACAGCAATAGCGCCAACAGCAATCCGGTCCTGGTCCAGAAAATGTCCTGAATCAGGCTATTGCGGAGGCCTTGGGCATCCGCGGTCACGAGGTCACCTCCTTGGCGGGCACCCGATCGGACGAATGCTTTCCGTGGTCGGTCAGGTGCGCGGAGTCACTTTACGCGCGAACGACCCGCCCCGGAAGCATCATTCGGAGAATATTTGTCCAATGGTCAAAACCGATATCCGCGCAGGTGCCCGGCACTGTTGTCGATCGAGGTACGGCCGATCGTGATCAGATTCCGGACGTGCCGGCCGGTGCCGCCGAAGGTGTGACGAAGCCCTTGCGCCACGGCGCCGTGCGCCATGGCAACCGCAGCGACGCGACGAGACCGCGACGGCGCAGCCACGGCAGCCAGCCCAGCATGCCGATGTAGAGCGACAGCACGTGCCCTGCCACCGTCACCACGGCATCCGTGCTGGTCGGATCCATGCCGAGATAGATCGCCACGATGCTGGCGTTGAGCAGTCCGAGCACCCACCACCGGGCCGGCGTCGGCAGCAGTATCAACAGCGCGCCCGCGACCGCGAAGAAGCCGTAGCTCACGCCGACGTCGATCAGGCGCGCGTCGACGATGGGCAGCAGGTGGGTCCGCACCGCCACCAGCACCGGCAGTTCGGTGGCCAGCGAGGCGAGCACGTGCCCGCTGGCGAAGATCAGGACCGTCCACCGGGTGCCGACCCGGCGTTCCAGCGGTGCGATCACGGCGGTGAAGATGATCGCGTAGACCAGCCAGTGCGCGTCCTGCAACCACAGCGCGGACAGCAACAGTGCCTGGATCGGGTGGTGTTGCAGGTTCACCGCGTCGGTGCTGGACAGCCTGAGCAACCGGTGCACGGCGGTCGGGCGGCCGTAGTGCAGCAGCAGTGTGGTCAGCGCCAGCACGATCAGGTAGTAGAAGGTGAACGGCGTGGTGCGCGGCGACGGCAGCAGCCGCAGGAAGGCACCGATTCGGGCCGGCACCGAGCGACAGGCAGGCGCCGGTGCGGCGTCCGTCCGAGTGCCCGCCCCGTTCATGCGCCCAGCATGAACGGTTTACCTGAGAATGGGCTGAAAGATCGGCGTGTCGGTAGTCTTCTGAGTTGCGGACACGATAACTTCAGTGGCGACCGAAGCCTACCGACTTGGGGAGTCCAGTGGTCGCCACCCAGAACCAACTGAGCGCCTGGATCGAACGCATGGCAGCCCAGCTCGTCGCGGAGGGCATCCCGCTGATCGGCGGCCGCATCCTGGGCTACCTGCTGGTGTGCGACCCGGAGGAGCGCACCGCGGCCGAGCTATCCGAGGAGTTGGAGGCCAGCACCGGCTCGGTGAGCACGAACCTGAAGCTGCTGGTCAACCACGGCCTGGTGGTCCGATCGACACGGCGTGGCCGGCAGGCGGCGCTGTACCGGGCGGACGCGCCCGCCTGGGCGAGCCTGGTGCGCCGCAGGCTGGCGGCGTTGGCGGAGCTGCGCGGCCTGTCCGCGTCCGGCCTGCGGCTGCTGTCCGGTGATCCGCACCGTGCGCTGCGGCTGCGGACGGTGGACGAGTTCCAGGGCTGGTTCGCGGGTGAGATCCCGCCGTTGTGGGAGCGTCGCCCGGCGCCGCCGAAGTAGTCAGTTCGCGGCCGCGACGTGCGTCGGCGTGTCGGCGGGCACGGCGTGGTGCCGCGCGCCGCGGTCCCGGGATTCGCACCACAGCGCGGCCATCGCGGCGACCACCAGGGTCGCGCCCAGGACGTGAAAGATCACCATCACGTCCGGCACACCGAGCCAGTACTGGATCATGCCGAGCGCACCCTGTGCCAGCACAACGGCGCCCAGCAACCAGAAACGGCGCCACAGTCGCCGGTGCCCCCCTGCGATGCGCAGCGCGAAGCCGAGCGCGGCCAGCATGCCCACGAAGACGAACACGATGTCCGAGTGGCCCTGGACCAGATCGGCGACGGGCACGTCTAGGCGCGGCGTGCGCGGGTCGCCGGCATGCGGTCCGGCGCCGGTGACGAGGGTGCCGGCGACCACCACGAGTGCCAACACCGCGGTCATCAGGACTTCCAGGGCGCGCAGCGGGCGGGGGATGAGCGGCCGGGCCGGTTCGTCGCCCTCGTTGATCGCGCGCACCAGCACCACAGCGAGCCACACCAGGGCCGGGGACGGCAGGAAGTGCAGGCTGACGGTCCACCACGTCAACTGGGTCCGCACCGTCAGCCCGCCGATCACCGCCTGGAGCACCACGCCGAGCGGCATGGTCAGCGCGAGCCGGATGACCCGCCCGCGGCGCGGCCGGGCCAGCAGCGCGCCGAGCAGCACCAACGCGCTGAGCACGCCGACGGCGCCGCCGAGCAGCCGGTTGCCGAACTCGATCCACTGGTGGACCTGCCCGGACGTCGGGTCGGCGATCGGCACGAGGCTGCCGGGCGCGCAGTCCGGCCAGGTCGGGCAGCCGAGCCCGGACTGGGTGACCCGGACGATCGAGCCGGTGACCGCGATCCCGGCCTGTGCCACGACGTTCGCGATCGCGAGAGCGCGCAACGCGGCGGTGGTCGGGTGGAGGAGGGCGGCTGGGCGAGCGAGCCATGGCGGAACCGGCACCGCTCGATGGTAGGCGGCCGACCGAAACAGGACTGACCCAGACCCGCGGTTCGGTGTTCCTTCCCCGCAGCTTCCCCGTAGCGGAGCGGAGTTGGCAGAAGGCACCGCGTGAAGGGCGGCCGGACCCGTGCGCCCGGTCACAACCACGCTCTGTGGTGTCACCTGATCGGGGTGTCATAGGACTATCGGTGCTGCTCCTGGTGGGTCAGGCTGTGTTCGAAAGGAGGCGTCCGAAATGGAAATGACGTCGTACAAGCCGGGCACTCCGTCCTGGGTGGACCTGGGCAGCCCCGATCAGGATGAATCAGCGGCCTTCTACGGTGCGGTTTTCGGTTGGGACATACCGGAAGGGCCGCCGGAGGCCGGCGGTTACCGGATGTGTCTGCTGCGCGGCAAGCCGGTCGCCGGTCTCGGTCGGCAGCAGGCACCGGACATCCCGCCCTACTGGACCACGTACGTCTCGGTGTCCGACCTCGACGCGACCGTCCGGGCTGTCGAGGCGGGCGGCGGGCAGCTCGTGGTGCCGGCGATGGACGTGCTGAAGGAAGGTCGGATGGCGGTGTTCGCCGATCCGACGGGTGCGCCGTTCTCGGCCTGGCAGCCGGGCGACCATATCGGTTCCGGCTACGCGAACGAGCCGGGCGCGGTGAGCTGGAACGAGTTGGTGACCCGCAACACCGACCGGGCGATCGTGTTCTACAGCGAGGTGTTCGGCTGGACGGCCGACGCGCAGGGGATGGGCGACATCACCTACACGGTGTGGATGCTGGACGGCAACCCGGTCGGCGGCATGATGCCGATGGGCGACCAGTGGCCCGCGGAGGTGCCGCCGCACTGGGCGGTCTACTTCGCGGTCGAGGACACGGACGCGACCGTGGCGAAGGTCACGGCACTCGGCGGATCGGTCGTCGTGCCACCGCAGGACATCCCGCAGGGCCGCTTCGCCGGGTTCAGTGACCCGCACGGCGCGATGTTCAACGTCATCGCCCTGGCTGGTTGACCCGTTTCTCAGACGAGTCTGGTGGTGCGGGTGGCGACCGCGGCCGCCACCCCACCCCAGACGAGCAGCACCACGGCAGACGCCCACACCGGCGTCGTGCCGTGTCCCAGCGCGCTGTAGAGGCCTTCGGCCAGCGCGCCGGATGGCAGCAACAGCAGCACGTCCCGCGTGCCGGCGGGTACCGACGACGAGATGCCGGCGCCGCCGGCCAGCAGCAGCACGAACCAGATCACGTTGGCCAGCGCCAGCACGATCTCGGCGCGCAGTGACCCGCCCAGCAGCACGCCGAGCGCGCCGAACGCGCACGTGCCCAGCAGGATCAGCAGCAGCGCCCACCCGATCCCGGCCGCGACCGGCGTCCAGCCCAGGATCAGAGCGATCACACCCAGCACGACGAGCTGGATCACCACCACGGCGACGGCGGACGCCATCCGGCCACCCACGATCAGCCAGCGCGGGATGGCAGTCGCGGCGAGCCGCTTGAGCACCCCGTAGCGCCGGTCGAAACCGAGCGAGATGGCCTGGCTGGTGAATGCGGACGACATGATCGCCAGCCCCAGGATGCGTGGCGTGACGGAGTCCACCCGGTGCCCGGCCATCGGGACGATGGTCAGCACGGTCAGGCCGACCAGCAGTGCTACCGGGATGAGCAGGGTCAGCAGCACCTGCTCGCCGTTGCGCAGGGCCAGTATGGTCTCGGTCCTGGCCTGCGCGAACAGCATCGCGGATGCCCGTCCGGCACCCGGCGCAGGCGTGAACGTGCCGGGCGTGAACCGCGGGCCGGCAAGCTCGGTCACGAACCCACCCCGCCCGCACTCGACACCATCGCGACCGAGGATGCTATATGCAAGAGCATCCTCGCTATATGAAATAGCACCCCCGCAACCCTGGCCACGAACCCACCTCGTTGGCGCTCAGCAGTCCGGCGACCGCCGGTGCTGTTTGCTATATGCAATAGCGTCCGTGCAGTTCGGTCACGGACCACCTTGCCCGCCCTCGACACTCTCGCGACCGAAGATGCTGTATGCAATAGCACCCTCGCTATATGCAATAGCGCTCTCGCAAGCTTGGTCACGGGCCGGCCTTGTTGGCGTTCAGCTGTCCGGCGACCGCCGGTGCTGTTTGCTATATGCAATAGCATCTGTGGAGGTCGGTCACGGACCACCTTGCCGGCCTTTGTCACTCTCGCGACTGCCGATGCTGTATGCGATAGCATACTTGCTATATGCCATAGCATCTTCGTAGGCTCCATCACGGACCCGCCTTGTTGGCGCTCAACAGATCGGCGACCGCTGGCGCTGTTTGCTATATGCAATAGCGTCCGTGGGGTTCGGTCATGGCCCAACTTGCTGGCCCTTGTCACTCTTGCGACTGCCGGTGCTGTATGCGATAGCATACTTGCTATATGCCGTAGCATCTTCGTATGCTCCGTCAGGGACCCGCCTCGTTGGCGCTCAGCTGTCCTGCTGCCGCCGGTGCTGTTTGCTATATGCGATAGCATCCGGTCACCGGACCATATCTCGGCGGTCAGCGGTCTCGGGACCGCTGATGCTGTATGCAATAGCACCCTAGCGGGCTGGGTCATGAGCGCAGTTCCCGTCCGGTCAGGTCGAGGAACACGTCCTCCAGGCTGCGCGTGGCCACCTGCAGTGCCTGCGCGAGCACGCCTTCCTGGGCGCACCATGCGGTCACCGTGGACACCACATGTGGGGTGATCGGCCCGGTCACCTCGTAGTCTCCGGCCGTGAGCTCCGCCACCGCGCAGCCCACCGGCAGCGCGGCCACCAGCCCCGCCAACGGCAGCCCGGCGCGGGTCTGAAAGGTCAGCCGCTGCTTGTCGGCGGTGGTCGCGGTCAGTTCGGCCGGGCTGCCCTGGGCAGCCACCCGGCCCCGGTCGATGATCACCACCTGGTCGGCCAGTGCTTCGGCCTCAGCCATCAGATGCGTGGTGAGCAGGACGCCGACGCCGTCGGAGCGCAGCGCGCGGACCAGTTCCCACACCAGCCGCCGTGCCTGCGGGTCCATGCCGGCGGTCGGCTCGTCCAGGAACACCAGTTCGGGCCGGCCGATCAGCGCGCACGCCAACGAAAGTCGCTGCTGCTGCCCGCCGGACAGCCGCTTGAACGGTGTCCGGCGAACCGAGTCGAGCCCGAGCACGTCCAGCAGCCACGCCGGATCCAGCGGGTTGGCCGCGCACGACGCGACGAGCCGCAGCATCTCGTCCGCCCGCACACCCGGATAGGCGCCGCCGCCCTGCGGCATCACGCCGATCCGGGGCCGC
>DASXXM010000644.1:0-7348 GCA_036503065.1 Pseudonocardiaceae bacterium
TCTGCTGAAGGACGACCAGAACCGGATCGCGGGCGCCTTCGCCTACTGGCGCGAGTCGGGCCGGTTCGTGCTGTTCGAGGCGCCTGCCGTGATCCTGGCGACCGGCGGCATCGGCAAGTCGTTCAAGGTCACGTCGAACTCCTGGGAGTACACCGGCGACGGCCACGCGCTGGCACTGCGCGCGGGCAGCCGGCTGATCAACATGGAGTTCGTGCAGTTCCACCCGACCGGTATGGTCTGGCCGCCCAGCGTGAAGGGCATCCTCGTCACCGAGGGCGTGCGCGGCGACGGGGGAGTGCTGCGCAACTCCGAGGGCAAGCGGTTCATGTTCGAGTACGTCCCGGACGTGTTCAAGGGCCAGTACGCGGAGACCGAGGAAGAGGCCGACCGCTGGTACACCGACCCGGACAACAACCGCCGCACGCCGGACCTGCTGCCGCGCGACGAGGTCGCCAGGGCGATCAACTCCGAGGTCAAGGAGGGCCGGGGATCACCGCACGGCGGCGTGTTCCTGGACATCTCCAGCCGCATGCCGGCCGAGGAGATCAAGCGCAGGCTGCCCTCGATGTACCACCAGTTCAAGGAACTGGCCGATGTGGACATCACCGCCGAGGCGATGGAGGTCGGCCCGACCTGTCACTACGTGATGGGCGGCGTCGAGGTCGACCCGGACACCGAGGCCGCGACCGGCGACGTGTCCGGCCTGTTCGCGGCCGGTGAGGTGGCCGGCGGCATGCACGGTTCCAACCGCCTGGGCGGCAACTCACTGTCCGACCTGCTGGTGTTCGGCCGCCGGGCCGGTGCCGGCGCGGCCGAGTACGTGGCAGGCCTGACGACCCGGCCCACGGTGACCGACGCCGATGTGGACGCGGCGGCCAGGTCGGCCGTGACCCCGTTCGACGGCGACGCGGACGCCCAGGAGAACCCCTACACGGTCCACAACGACCTCCAGCAGATGATGAACAACCTGGTCGGCATCATCCGCCGCGAGGGTGAGGTGGCCCAGGCCATCGAGCGCCTCCAGGAACTCAAGACACGCGCCGCGAAGGTCGTGGTCGAGGGCCACCGGCAGTTCAACCCCGGCTGGCACCTGGCGATCGACCTGCGCAACATGCTGCTGGTCAGCGAGTGCGTGGCCAAGGCGGCCCTGGAACGCACCGAGAGCCGCGGCGGCCACACCCGCGAGGACCACCCGCGGATGGAGCCGACCTGGCGCAAGCAGTTGCTGGTGTGTATCGCGGAGGGCGACGGCATCCGGCTGGCGCACCAGGACCAGATCCCGATGCGGGAGGATCTGCTGGCGCTGTTCGAGTACGACGAACTGCAGAAGTACTACACGCCCGATGAGCTCGCCGGGTACCAGGGAAAGAAGGGCTGACATGGCCTACCAGGGGAACTTCCGGGTGTGGCGCGGCGACGCGGACAAGGGCGACCTGCAGGACTTCACCGTCGAGGTGAACGAGGGCGAGGTCGTGCTCGACGTCATCCACCGGCTGCAGGCCACCCAGACGCCGGACCTCGCGGTGCGCTGGAACTGCAAGGCGGGCAAGTGCGGGTCCTGTTCGGCCGAGATCAACGGCCGCCCCCGCCTGATGTGCATGACCAGGATGTCCGTTTTCGCCGAGGACGAGACCGTGACGGTGACGCCGATGCGCACCTTCCCGGTGATCCGCGACCTGGTCACCGACGTGTCGTACAACTACAAGAAGGCCCGCGAGATCCCGTCCTTCGAACCGCCCAAGGATCTCGAGCCCGGCGAGTACCGGATGCAACAGGTCGACGTCGAGCGCTCGCAGGAGTTCCGCAAGTGCATCGAGTGCTTCCTGTGCAACAACACGTGCCACGTCCTGCGCGACCACGAGGAGAACAAGGAGTCCTTCGCCGGGCCCCGTTTCCTCATGCGCATCGCCGAACTGGAGATGCACCCGCTGGACACGGCCGACCGCGTCCCGGCCGCACAGGCCGAGCACGGGTTGGGCTTCTGCAACATCACGAAGTGCTGCACCGAGGTCTGCCCGGAGGGCATTCACATTACGGACAACGCGCTCATTCCGATGAAGGAACGGGTCGTCGACCGCAAATACGACCCGCTGACCATCCTGTTCCGACGCAAAAAGTAGACAAAACCTGCATGACGGTACTTTGCCCGGGCCACCGTCGCTGATCGTGCGCCAAGCTGGTGGGGGTTGGCCGCGAACGGCGATCGTGGTACTGGGAGGGACGGACACGTGCGGGTGTTACTGGTCGAGGACGATGACCAGGTGGTCGAGGCGCTGGTACCGGCGTTGAACCGGCGCGGTATCACGGTGGACCGGCTCGCCGAGGGCAAACACGTGCTCGACCGGCTGGCCGGGATGGACGTCGTGCTGCTCGACCTGCGGCTGCCGGACATGGACGGGGTCGCCCTGTGCCGGCGGATCAGGGCCATCAGCGACGTGCCGATCATGATCGTGTCCGCGGCCGGCGACGTGTCCGACCGGATACTCGGCTTACATGCCGGCGCGGACGACTACATCGTCAAGCCCTTCGACGAGGGCGAACTGGTGGCCCGCATCTACGCCGTGCTCCGACGCGGCGGCGGCGCGCACCCGCCGGTCGGCACCACCGGCGAGACGATCGCCGTCGGCGACGTCGAGATCCACCTGAGCCGACACCAGGTCGCCATCGCAGGCGAACCGATACCGTTGCCCCGCAGGCAGTTCCAGCTGCTCGCCCTGGTCGCCCAGGCGGGCGGCGCCGTGTGCACGAGGGAGCGGATCATGGTCGAGGTCTGGCAGCACTACGTCAAGGGGCAGGAAGCGGAACTCGACGACCACGTCCGGCAGATCCGGACCGCGCTCGGCCGCCCGTGGGTGATCGACACCGTCTACGACGTCGGCTACCGGCTCGGCCGCCCGCCGGCCAAACCGGCCCGCTGAGAACGGCCCGCAGTGCGCACCCGGTTGCTGGTCATCGTCATCTCGCTGGTCGTGGTCGTCGTGATCGGCCTCGGCGCGCCACTCGCGGTGAGCGTGGCCAGCAGTGACGGCCAGACCCTGTTCCTGGACCGGCTCACCGACACCGACCGGTTCGCCTCCATGGCCCAGCATCCACTGTCGGTGCACGACTTCAACTCGTTGAACCAGGCACTGATCCGCTACGAGCGGGTCTACGGCATCCGCGCCGCGATACTGGACCCCAGCGAGAAGGTTCAGGCTCATTCGACCACCCGGATCGATCTGACCGATCCGAACGTGCGCGACGCGATGCGACAGGCGTCGGCAGGCCGGTCCGCGCCGGGCCCGTCGACGCTGTACCCGTGGCGGACGGCGCCGATGGTGGTCGCGGAGCCGGTGCTGCTGGACGGGGAGCAACTCGGCGTCGCCATCACCGTGTCCAGCACCCAGCACGCACGAGATCAGGTCCTTGCCTGGTGGGGCGGGCTGGCCGGTGGTGCGATCGTGGTCATCGCGCTGGCGGTGCTGGCCATCGCGCTGCCGGTGGTGCGCTGGATGCTGCGGCCGGTGCACCGGCTCGACCAAGCGACCTCGACCATCAGCAGGGCGGTGGCCAAGGGCGAGTCGGTGGACCCGGTCGGCGTGGGCGGCGGCCCGCCGGAGCTGCGCAGGCTGTCCAGGTCGTTCGACCAGTTGGCCGCCACGGTCAGCGACACGCTCGCCGCACAGCGCGCGTTCGTCGCGGACGCATCGCACCAGCTCCGCAACCCGCTGACCGCGTTGCGGCTGCGCCTGAGCAGCCTGTCGGGCCATCTGACTCCGGAGGCCGAGCCGCTCCAGGTCGCCGCCATCGCCGACGTGGACCGCCTCAACCGCATCGTGGGCGAACTGCTGGCGATGGCCAAGGCCGAGTCGGGCACCGACGATCCGGCAGAAGTCGACGTCGACCGGGTGGTCACCCAGTGGGTGGCCACCTACCAGGCGCAGGCCGAGCCCAGGAACGTGTCCCTGGTGCTGGCCGGCGAGCCGGGCGGGCGTGCGCGGGTGCAGCCAAAGGGGCTGGAGAAGATTCTGGACGTGCTGTTGGAGAACGCGCTGAAGTTCACCGGCGACGGCACGCTGGTCGTGGTCGAGGTACGCCGGGCGGACGGCGTGGTGTCGGTGTCGGTGCGGGACCACGGGCCCGGCCTGAAGCCCGACGAGCTGGCCAAGGCGACGGATCGGTTCTGGCGCAGCCGGGAACACCAGAACGTGCCTGGCACGGGCCTCGGCCTGGCCATCGTGAAGCAGTACGTGGATCGGGTGGACGGCAAGGTCATGTTGACCACACCGGAGGACGGCGGCGGCGGGCTGCACGTCCGGATCGAGCTGCCCGCCGTGCCCACGAACGTCTAGCGGATCTGACCTAACTTGACCGCGACCACGAGTGCGTCGACATCCACGCTCAGCACGGGGCCAGCCGGGTTCTTGCTGTCCCGCACCGCATCGAGCGCCAACTCAACGCAGTTGCCCGTTGCGCCCTCGCCGCTGTAGCTCGACTTCCGCCAGGTCACACCGCTCATCAGCTCACTCCCGTTCGTGCTCCTTCCCGATAGTAGCAACCAGCTTCATTGATGCAGCAAGATCCAACGCAGCGTTCCCGAGCCTGGCGGCATGGCTTCGGAAGATTTCGATCTTCTGATCATCCTCGATGTAGACGCAGGATTCCTTGTTCTCCAAATAGACGACGGATTTGTTCTGGGCGAAATTCAGCACATAGAAGGAAGAATTAAACGCGATATTCCCGCTGAGTTCGGCAGGTACCACCCATAGCCGCACGTTCGGGCGCTCAGCGAACTCCAGCAAGGCCTGTAGCTGCCGAGCCATCACCGCATGGCTGCCCATGATGCGACGTAGGACCCACTCATCCAGGATCAGGTCGACCTTTGGCGATTTTCTCTTGGTCAGGGTGTCCTTCCTCAACCTCCGCGTCTCGAGCCGCGACTCGGCTTCCTCGGGCGGCACACCTGCACCCTCCATTAGCGCACGTGTGTAGTCGGCGGTCTGGGCCAGACCTGGAATCAGCACATTCTCGGCATCGACAAGTGAGGTGGCCTCCTGTTCCAAGCGCGGGAGAGTGTCCGTGGTGGGCGCGTCGAGCGACCAGCGGCCGGGCGAGTCCTGGCGTTGTGCCAAGCGGAGGAGTTGTCGGCGCTCCTGGCTGTACACCCCGTAGATCACCAGCAAGGAGGCCAGGTCCGCGTCAGATATGTGCTGTTGGCCGTTCTCCATCCTCGACAACTTCGACTGCTGCCACCTGAGTTGCTGGCATACGACCTCCAGGCTCAGGTCGCGGCCGTTGCGTATGTGCTTCAACTCCCAGCCCAACCCGCTCCGAACAACGTTCACCAGCTTCTCCGCACCCACGCGTCCTCCCGAACTCATCTGAGCATTGCAAGAACGACAATCCCAGATGTCGGCGAAGAACGCATTCACCCGATCGAACGTTGTTCAATTCGCATAATTGAGCACCGCCGGCAGCACCTCGCTGATCGGATCGCGCAGGAGGACTTCGGCGAACTGATCGTAGGGCGTATCGGACGCGTTGCACACAATCACCGTCGCACCGGCCCGTGCCGCGAGCCCGACCAGTCCGGCCGCCGGATGCACGCTCAGCGAACTGCCGATGGCAAACAGCAGATTGGCATCCGTCGCGATCCGGCGCGCGTTGGCCAGTACGGCGGGATCGAGAGCCTGGCCGAACGAGATCGTCGCCGATTTGAGGATGCCGCCACAGTTCAGACACGGCGGATCGGTCTCGCCGCCCGCGACCCTGGCCAGGGCCACGTCCATGTCGCCGGTGTCGCCGCAGTCCAGACACATCGTGCCGAAGATCGAACCGTGCAGCTCGACCACCAGCTCGGGGCTGGAGCCGGCTTTCTGGTGCAGGCCGTCGATGTTCTGGGTGAGGATGCCGGTCAGCCGGCCGGTGCGTTCGAAGTCGGCCAGGGCTCGGTGGCCCGCGTTGGGCCGGGCTGCCCAGGCCGCGTGGGTGGCGCGCGCCCGCCAGGACTGTTCGCGGAGTTCCTTGCTGCGCACGTACTCCCGCAGGTCGGACAGGCGTTCGGCTTTGGGATCCTTGGTCCAGACCCCGTTGGGCCCGCGGAAGTCGGGAATACCGGAGTCGGTCGAGATGCCGGCTCCGGTGAGCACGGCAACCCGGCCGGCTGCCGCGATCAGGGCTCGTGCCCGTGCTGGTTCGTCCATCCCTGTCACGGCTTCGTGGACCGGTAGTAGGCCTCCGCGCCCGGATGCAACGGCACCGGATCGGTGAAGATCGCGGAGTGGATGTCGATCGCGCGGGCGGCCGGGTTCGCCGCGACCAGTTGGCTCGTGGCGTTGAAAAGGCTACGGACCAACGCCTGCGCCACGTCGTCGGGCATCCGGTCGGTGACCAGCAGGAAGTTCGGCACCACCAGGGTGGTCACCGCGGCCATGCCGGGCCCGTAGAAGCCCGTCGGCACCACGGCCGTCCGATACACCGGGAACTGGTTCACCATGGTCGTGACGACGCCGGACGGGTCGCTGCCCAGGTCCAGCAGCCGGATGGGCACCGCTGTGTCCAGGCCCGTGATGCTGTCCGTCGGCAGGCCGCCGGACCAGAAGAACGCGTCCACCGTGCCGGCTTCCATCGCCGAGATCGAGTCGCTCAGGCTCAGTGCAGTCGGGATCTCGCCGTGCACCCCGGCGGCGGCCAGGATCCGGTGGGCCACCAGTTGCGTCTGCGAGTTCACCGGGCCGATCGACACCCGCCGGCCGGCGAGATCGGCGAGCTGCTTGATCGGCAGGTCGGCGCGGACCACGACGTGGATGTAGTCGTCGTAGATCCGGGCCAGCGCACGGAGCTTGCGCGGACCTTGGTCCGGATTAGTGGCCGCATCCGCGCCGCCGAATCCGACGTCCGCGGTGCCGTTGCGCAGCCGGTCGATGTTCTCCACGGCACCGGCCGTCTCCAGCACCTTCGGCTTGGCGATGTTCAGGTCGCCCGCCCAACTGGTCGACAGCACGCGACCGAGCGTGTCGTAGACGCCGTCGCTGCTGCCGGTGGCGATCGTCAGGCGCAGGCCGGGGAACTGGCTCTGGCAGCCGCTCACCGTGCCGGCACACGTGAGCAGCACTAACGCAAGCGCGAGTTTTCGGGCGCTCAACAGCACCCCCTCATCCTGCCAGTGTCACCGCCGCCGCCGGGCCGGTTTCGCCGGGACTACCCTGTTCACCGTGGTTGACGCACGGACGTACGAGGTGCGCACCTACGGGTGCCAGATGAACGTGCACGACTCCGAGCGCCTTGCCGGGCTGCTGGAGAGTGCCGGCTACGCGCCGGTGCCCGCGAACGGCACGCCGGACGTCGTCGTGTTCAACACCTGCGCGGT